>NZ_JBXSOL010000004.1:0-307614 GCF_057784555.1 Rhizobium sp. CNPSo 3670 | reverse complement strand
CTCGTTCTAATCCAATAGGTGAGTGTCCCCGGTCTTCGGGCCGGGGACGCTTCAAATCAGTTTCTGATCCGAGTGACCTCCAGCTACGGGGACGGGTCCGGTCTTCCCTGCCGGACCGTCCTTGCAGTGTTTTTGACACGCGCTCTTGTGGCTGCATTTCCGAGCACTATCCAGGTAAGCCGAACCGGCATATTGTGTATCGCACGTCGGCATCCTGCAGGCCTTAATTGAGGCCATTCTTATTCTCAACAGAGTTTAGGTTGACATTGGGCATTGGTTGGCTTTGCCGCGACGGTTCGTGGAAAGAAGAATCCAATGCCGACAATGTGATTACAGCTTTGCTGGAGAGAGATACAACCCTTTCGGGGCGGCATTCATTCATACTCTCGGCTTGTTCGCATGGATGATCTCAACGACTATTTTTAATTTGCAGCCGTCGTTTCCAGTGATGGTTTTGCTTCTGCCAGTCGCAATCTGAAAATACCGCGCTCAAAATTGGGTAGGCGGGTCAGTCGCCTCGAGGGACGGGCTTGGCCCGCGGCTGATAGAGCGTTCGACCCGTCACTTCCGGGTGACAGAGATCGGTCAAGCTTTTTAGGAAAGATGCCAGACCATTCTGCAGGAGGCCGATCGCGCCAAATCGATCGTCACCGAGGCCCAATCCGATCTTCTGGGTGTGGTGCGGATGGGCTGCCCGCTTGGTCTGGTCGACATTTCCGTCGGAGGCATATTGCCTGAATTCCTCGAACGATATCCGAAGATCAAGCTGCAGATTATCGGCTCCGACCGCCGCGCCGACCTCATCAACGAACGGATCGATCTTGAGGTGAGGGCGACCAACGAGCCGGAGATACGGACGAGCCTGACGATGCGCAAGCTCGACAGGGCGCGGCGATTCCTGGTCGCAAGTCCGTCGCTCATTCGAACGCATCGGCGGTTTAAATTGCGTCGACGAACTCGCCGATCTTCCGACGCTGGCGATGACCCCGTTGGTGTCGTTCCATACTTGGGAACTCATCGGTCCGAATGACGACAAACGGGTAGTCCGGCATCAGCCGAGGCTAACCTGCCGCAGCATGACCGCCATTCTCGATGCAGCCCGCGCCGGCCTCGGCTTCGGGCTTCTGCTCGAAAGTGCCTGCGAGGCGGATCTGCAGGCCGGCAGGCTTGTGCGGGTGCTGCCGGAATGACAGTCGGAAGAGGGCCAGTTTTATATCGTCTTCACGACGGCCAAGGGCATGCCGCCGGCGGTAAGAGTCTTAATCGACTTTCTGGTGGAAAAATCCAGGCCCCATTGACGACGAGGCGAAATCCTCAGCCTTGGACGCATCGCGCTATTTCAGCCGCGCCAACAGCTTTTCACCGCTCAGCTCCCTGACAGCATCCCTGCCGATCCAGCGGGCGGTTTTATCCGGACGTTCAGCCAGCAGCTTCGCCAACCCCAGCGCCGGCCCATGGCAGGCGCGATTGCGTTTGCCGATGCTGCGCAATGCCCAATTGACCGCCTTGCGAACGAAGTTGCGGGAATCGCCGGAATGCACCTCGATCAGCGGCAGCCAGGAAAGGATGGCCATATCGGTCTCGCCCTTTCGATGGACGGCGGCGCCAGCGATCATCGCAAAAGCGGCGCGACGGACAAATTCGCGCTCTTCGGCAGCGAATTCCGGAATGAGCTCGTCCAGGCCCGCCTCGACGAAGAGACCGGCGGCGCAGTCGACAATTTCCCAGGAGTCGAAATCATGAGCCCAGTTTCTTGCCTCTTCTGGCGTCAGCCGCTTCGGCTCGGCAGTATAGAGAGCGAGCAGCCGAGCCTCGCGGATATTGCTTCGCCAGAGCTGCATTGCCCTGAGGTGATTCCTCTTCGCCAATCTGGCGACTGCCCTGATATCAGGATTGGAAATTCCGAGGGCGCGGTCGGTGACGATACCGAATCGCGCCATTCCGGCGGCATTCTCCTCCGAGCGCAGCGTTTCGAGATGCGCGATCAGTTCAGCCGGATCGGAGGAGGGACCGATCATTTCTCAAGCCGGGCGAGCAGCGAGGAGGTGTCCCAGCGATTGCCGCCCATTGCCTGCACGTCGCCGTAGAACTGGTCGACGAGGGCGGTGACCGGCAGCTTGGCGCCGTTGCTGCGCGCTTCGGCGAGCACGATGCCAAGATCTTTCCGCATCCAGTCGACTGCGAAGCCGAAATCATATTTGCCGGCATTCATGGTCTTGTGGCGGTTTTCCATCTGCCAGGAGCCGGCCGCGCCTTTCGAGATTACCTCGACGACCTTTTCAATATCGAGGCCGGCGCGCTTGCCGAAGTGCAGCGCTTCAGAAAGCCCCTGGACGAGGCCGGCGATGCAGATCTGGTTGACCATCTTGGTAAGCTGTCCGGAACCGGCCGGCCCCATGAGGCCGACCATGCGCGCATAGGCGTCGATCACCGGCCGGGCTCTCTCGAAGATGGCTTCATCGCCGCCGCACATGACGGTTAGCACTCCGTTTTCGGCGCCGGCCTGGCCGCCGGAGACTGGAGCGTCGATGAAATCCACACCCTTTTCCTTTGCCGCGGCATAAAGCTCGCGGGCGACTTCGGCGCTGGCGGTGGTATTATCGATCAGCACGGAACCCGGCTTCATGCCGTGCAGAGCGCCGTTCTCACCCGAGGTCACCGAACGGAGATCGTCGTCATTGCCGACGCAAACGAAGACGAAGTCGGCGCCAGCCGCAGCCTCTGCCGGTGTGGGCGCGGATTTGCCGGAGAATTTCTCGCCCCAGGCAGCGGCTTTCTCGGCTGTGCGATTGTAGACGGTGACATCGTGGCCGCCCTTCGTTTTCAAATGACCGGCCATGGGGAAGCCCATGACGCCGAGACCGATGAACGCGACTTTAGCCATATGTCCTATCCTTATCCTGAGTGAGAGGCCTTGAGGAGTAACCGAAATGGCGCAAGCAGAAAAGCCGTGAAGACGGACTTCCTTCCGGTTGGCGCATATGAGGCTGGTCGCCATTCAGCCGAGCCCTAGATGGGAACGACGAATAACGTTTCCCGAGGGGTGACATGAACGAAGTTCCGACGATCGAGCCACGTCGCAAGGGCCGCAGCGGCACCCAGGCGATGCTTATTCCGTCGCGGCAGATGATCGAAGATCAGATTCGATTGGCGCCTGAAGGTGTTCTTACTGAGGCCGGCGTCCTGCGCCGGCTGCTCGCGGCCCAGTACGGAGCGGATGCCTGCTGTCCGGTGACGGTGCAGCGGCATTTGCGTGCGATCGCCGAATTATCCTTCGGCGCGCTGGAGAACGGCGAACCGCTTTCGACAGTGACGCCATATTGGCGCATGGTCGATCCGGCGAGCCTGCTTGCGAAACGTCTTGCCGGCGGTCCCGCCTTCATTCGCGAGCAATTGGCTGCCGAACGTCGAGAGAAGTAGCGAGGCAGAGCGTAAGGAACTCCGCCTGATCGCGATTCCGGGCGAGTTTACCGAAGGCGGCATGGGAAGAGCCCTCACCACGTCAAACGCGAAAAAATATTCCGCGAACGGCGCAACAATGGCAAACTCGTATTATCGATATAATCTGTAGTGTATGTCAGTATTTGTGCGAATTGGGGGCCAGCTCTGGAACGGAGCGTGATAACCGCCGTCGACCGACAGGACATTCAAATGCTCAAGCGTAGACAGGCGCCCGGACCATTTTCGCACCGCCACCGCGGCCCTTCCGAGCATTCGCATGGCGGCGGTGTGCAGCCATGCCAGGCTCACCGCGCGAGCCGATCTTCGAATTTCGCAGTAAAGGACCGTTTTCATGACCGCCACCTCTGATCCCATCAATTTTCTCTGGTTCATCCCTACATCGGGCGACGGCACTTATCTCGGCTCTTCCGACCTCAACCGGGCGCCGGAGATCGGCTATCTCACCCAGATCGCGCAGGCCGTAGACCGGCTGGGCTATTCTGGCGTGCTGTTGCCGACCGGGGTTGCGTGCGAGGAATCCTTTGTGACGGCAGCCGCACTGGCGGCAAAGACCGAGAAGTTGCAGTTCCTGGTGGCGATCCGCCCGGGCACGGCATCGCCTGCCTATTATGCGCGTCTTGCGACAACGCTCGACCGCATTTCCAACGGCCGCCTGCTGCTCAACATCGTCGTGGGCGGCAGCCCGGCGGAGCTTGCCGGCGACGGCATCCATCTCGAGCATGACGAGCGCTACGCCCATGCCGAGGAGTTCTTTACTGTGTTCGAAGAGCTGCTGGACAAGGGGACGGCGAGCTTCGACGGCAAATACATCAAGGCGACCAATGCGCGCCTCGGCTTTCCCTCGGTGCAGAACCCGCGCCCGCCGCTTTATTTCGGCGGCTCGTCGGATGCCGGCATCGATTTCTCGGTCGGCCGCGTCGACAAGTACCTGACCTGGGGCGAACCGCCGGCGCAGGTGGCCGAGAAGGTCACCAAGGTGCGCCAGGCGGCTGCTGATCGTGGCCGCGAGGTGACCTTCGGCATCCGCCTGCATTTCATCGTGCGGGAAACGGACGAGGAGGCATGGGAGGCGGCCGAGCGGCTGATCCGTCATCTCGACGACGAAACGATCCGCGAGGCGCAGGAGCGCTTTGTCCACGAATCCGATTCAGTCGGACAGAAGCGTATGGCCGCTCTTCACGGCGGCCGCCGCGACAAGCTTGAGGTCTCGCCGAACCTATGGGCCGGCGTCGGCTTGGTGCGCGCCGGCGCAGGCACCGCGCTTGTCGGCTCTCCGAAGACGGTGGCTGCCCGCCTGCGCGAATATCAGGAACTTGGCATCGACACAGTGATCGGCTCCGGCTACCCGCATCTCGAAGAGGCCTATCGTGTGGCCGAGCTGCTCTTCCCCGAGCTCGGCATTACTCGCGAGCAGCAGCGTCTGGCATTCAACAATGAATTCGGCCGCAAGCAGATATTCGCCGGCGGCAGCCATGGCGGCAACCTCAAAGTCGTCTCAGGCTCCTGAATTCAAAAAGATGCAGAGCATGTATCGCCGGAAGCCGTCAGCGGCTTCCGGCGTTTTTCCGCATGTCGGTTGCCCTTCAGGCTGGCGAGTCGCAATTATGCATAGCCGATGGGCTATGCCGGATGTGTTCGTGGCTTTTCGATTGTTGTATGCTCGCGGGCTGGCCCCAGGTTTTTCCAATCCATTTGTCGCTTTCTATCGTCGCTTGACATACGTATATCTCAGTGGCTATAGGTTTATTCATAGCTCAATAGGTATGGGTCGTCATGTCGAACGTTCAGGACGTGCTTTTCAGGACGCTTGCGGATCCTACCCGGCGCGCGCTTTTCGAGCGGCTGTGCCGGGAAGGGGAGAAGACGGTCGGAGCGTTGACGGCGCAGGCCGGGGTCTCGCAGCCGGTCGTTTCGAAACATCTCGGGCTGCTGAAGAAAGCCGGCCTGGTGCGCGACCGTCATGAGGGGCGGCAGACGCATTATAGCGCGCAGCTCGGCGCGCTTGCGCCGCTCGTCGACTGGACGAGCGAGATGGCCGGCTTCTGGCAAAGCCGCTTCAATGCCCTCGAAGATTTGTTGAAGAGGATGGATCAATGACAGACATATCGACCGAAACACGTTCCGTTGTCATCGAGCGGGAGATGCCTTTTCCGGCGGAAAAGATCTGGCGGGCGCTGACCCAGCCGCATCTGATCCAGGAGTGGTTGATGAAAAGCGACTTCAAGCCGGTCGTCGACCATCGCTTTAACTTCAACGCCGATTGGGGTGCGGTCGACTGCCGCGTTCTGGAAGTCGAGCCCCACAAGACCCTCGCTTACAGCTGGGGCGCCTATGGCCTCGAAACCGTCGTGACCTGGACGCTCACGTCCACGGGCGCGGGTACGCATCTGCGCATGGAGCAGTCGGGTTTCCGGGCGGATCAGCGGCAGGCCTATGGCGGCGCCAGGAGCGGGTGGCCGCAATTCTTCGACAAACTGGAGCAGGTGTTGGCGCGGATTGACTGATCCATCGCCGAGCGGGCGGGCCGTCGGGCTGATTTCGAGGAGGCTTCATTGAACTTGAACAACTGGTTTCGGCAGGTCCACCGTTGGCTGTCCATTGCCTTTACGCTGGTCGCCATCGCCAATATCATCGCCATGGTGCAGGAGGAGTCGGCGGTCTGGATTGGGCTCTTGGCGCTGCTGCCGCTCGGGCTGCTTCTCGTTACCGGTCTCACCTTGTTCGTACTGCCCTATACCGCGGCACGGCGCGAGGTGGGAGGCATCGGCGGTTAGGAGGAAATCTATGGCGGGCAGAACGTCGAAAGGCACGGAGAAGGTCACGAAAAAGACCGCTAAACCGGCGGGGGCGGCGCCGAAGCTTCTGTCGGGCGGCAACCCGCAAATCCCCAAGGATTGTGGCGATGCGCCCGTGCAAGCCTACATCGCCACCATGCCGGACTGGAAAAGTGAGATCGGGCGTCGCCTCGATGCGCTGATCACCAGAACCGTGCCCGGCGTCTGCAAGGCGGTCAAGTGGAACTCGCCCTTTTACGGCATGGAAGGGCAGGGTTGGTTCCTCGGCGTCCATTGCTACGCCAGCTATGTCAAGGTGGCCTTCTTCAAGGGCGCGTCGCTGCATCCTCTGCCGCCGGGCGGGTCCAAGCAGAAAGAGGTGCGTTACCTCGATATCCGCAAGGACGATCCCTTCGACGAGGCGCAGGTCGCCTCCTGGGTAGAGCAGGCGAGCCGGTTGCCCGGCGAACGGATGTGAGGTTTTGATGCGCGGCGACGGGAGAACGACAAAGATGAAGAAGGCGACGGCAACCTTGAAGAAGACCGATTCCAAGGAAGGGAACGGGCAAGCCTCTCCCTCTCAACTGATTGATGCGAGGATCGAGGAGCTCAAGGATTGGCGCGGCGACATGCTCGCGCGGGTCCGGGCACTCATCAAGCAGGCCGAACCCGAGGTGGTCGAGGAATGGAAGTGGCGAGGGGTTCCGGTGTGGGAGCGCGCCGGCATCATCTGCACCGGTGAGACCTATAAGAGCGTGGTCAAGCTTACCTTCGCAAAAGGAGCCTCGCTTGAGGATCCAAACGGGCTTTTCAACTCCAGCCTCGACGGGAACACCCGGCGCGCCATCGACTTTCATGAAGGCGACGAGATCGACGAGGAGGCGCTGAAGGCGCTCATTCGAGCCGCGGCAGCGCTGAATACGTCGGTGCGCGCGGCCGGCTCGCGGAAGAAATCAAGCAGCGCGTGACGGGTCATCCGGCCGCGTTAGTGAATTGGGCTTGCCTTGCGTTCGAGAAAGAGCTCGAGATTGTCGAGGCCGATCTCGGTGCCCTGAAGGCGAGCGCCGTTGTCGGCGTAGCCGTCGAGGAAAACCACTTGCTCGGTGAAGACCATTCTGGTGCCGCTGGGTTCGACGTTGAAGGCGACGGTGACGAGCGAGGCTGAGATGCGGGTTTGGCCGAGCTTCATCTCATAGGCATAGATGATGCGGGTATCCGGCACGATATCGATGTAGTGGGCGTCATAGGCGTGCAGAAGTCCATCGGTGTCGGCGGTATAGTTCCTCTCTGTGCCGCCCGGCCTGAAATCGAGCGCATATTCCAGCGGCACCCATTCGCCGTGGCAGGCAAACCATTGCCGCTTCGACTCCGGCGTCGACCAGGCGCGAAAGACCCGGGCGACGGGCGCCTTCAGGCGGCGCTCGATGACGAAGGTGGTATGTTCGGCAGAGCGTGTCGTCATTCGGGGAGGGTCTCCGGCTCATCGGCGAGAAATTGATCCAACCTGTCAAAGGCGGCGTTCCAGCGGGTCTTTCGCTGTTCCACCCAGCGCTCGATAGCGGCGAGCGCATCCTGCTGCAGGCGATAGGTTCGCACCCGGCCGGATTTTTCGGACAGCACGAGGCCGCTCTCCTCCAACACCTGCAGATGTTTCATCACCGTCGGCAGGGCGACGGCGAGCGGTGCGGCCAGTTCGGTGACCGAGGCCGGGCCGCGGCCGAGGCGGTCGATCATCCCGCGGCGGCTGCGGTCGGAAAGCGCGTGGAACATGCGGTCGAGATCCGCCTGGTTTTCGATCATTCCGCCGCATCCCGAAAGCGGGCGGGCAACCTGTCCTGATAGGGATAGAACTTGAAATAAGGGCGGGCCTCTTCCAGCGCCCTGGCGAAGGACGGGCGCGCCAGCAGCCTGTTGTAATAGGCGCCAAGTTTCGGCTGCTCCTGTGAGAACGGGACCAGCGTCTCGGCATAGAAGAGGGCCGGGGCTGCAGCGCAATCAGCCATGGTGAAGGCATCGCCTGTTATCCAAGGGCTTTCGCCCAGCTGCTTTTCGATCATCGCATAGGCAGTGGTGAGCGTCGCTTTGCAGGCGGCCATCTCTATTTCGTCGGCCGTGCCCTCTGGACGCCGGCTACGGCTGACGAGGGTCTGCATCGGCACCTGGACATATTGGTCGAAGAAGCGGTCCCAGAGGCGGACCTGCAGCGCCCGATCGATCTCCAGCGGCAGCAGGCGCACGGGGCCGGGGTAGTAATGGTCGAGATATTCGATGATGATCGTGGTTTCGGGAATGGTGCTGTCGCGCGCCTCGTCCCTCAACAGCGGCATCTTGCCGATTGGCCAGAAGCGGAAGAGATCGGCGCGCGAAGCCTCGTCGGACAGATCGACGAGGCGATTTTCGAACGGAGTCGTGTTTTCATAAAGCGCGATCAGCACCTTATGGCAGAAGGAGGCGAGCGGATGCCCATAGAGCACGAGCGACATGCGGCGACCTTTCTTATCCGGTAGAAAACTTTACCGAAGGACTAAGTATCAGGTCCGAAAGCGCCGCGCAATAGATACTTCGCTAGTCGTGCAACTATTCCCTCAGCCGATGTATCGAGCGATCACCAGGTGGCCCGGTGTCGGCTGACCGTCTTCCATGCGGACGTTGATCTCCGATACCTCGACGAGTTCGAAACCGGTCGCCGTCAGACGTTCCCTGACATAGGCATCGGCATGGGCGAAGCGCTGATGCGGCCCGACCATATAGGCGCGGCCGGCAAGCGTCTCTTCGGGCAGGGTTTCGGAGGAGAAGATGAACAGACCGCCCGGCATCAGGTTTTCGGCGGCGCCGAAGAAGAGCGGTTCGAGCGCGCCGAGATAGGGGAGCACGTCTGTGGCGGTGATGAGGTCGAACGCCTCCTCGTCGTTGTCGTCGAGGAAATCCTCGACCTCGGCGACGAATAGCGTCTCGTAAAGATCTTTTTCATGCGCGATCTCGACCATCTTCTCCGATATGTCGATGCCGGTCATGTCCTCGCACAGGTCGCGCAGCGCACCGCCGGTGAGACCGGTGCCGCAGCCGAGATCGAGCAGCCGCTTGAACGGGCCGAGCTTCAATGCCTGCAGTCGCTGGCGCACCAGCATCGGCACGTGATAGCCGAGTTGCTCGACGAGTACGTCCTCGAACACCTCGGCATGCTGATCGAACAGCGTTTCGACATAAGCGTCAGGAGCCTTGACCGGGATTTCGCCGCGGCCCATCGCGGCGATGCGCACGGCGGCTCCGCCGTGATCCTCGGGATCGATCGCCAAAACGTCCTCGTAGGCCGCCACCGCCGCGTCGACATCACCGGATTTCTCCAGCGCCAGTGCGCGGTTGTAGGCCTCGGCAAGGGCTTCTTCGTTGATCTTCTTTGCCATCGCGGTCCATGTCCTTCTGTTTTCAGGCATGGCTCTACGGCGGCTTTCGATGTTTTGCAATGGCGCGGCAACAGGCGCACAATGGCCAAAAAGAAGACGACGGGAGGAAATGCCATGAAAGCGGAGCAAGACAGGATGCGACCGGCAAGGGAAGAAGAGGGTGAGCGCCCCTTGCTGCTGCCCACGACGCCGGGCGAGATCACCAATACACTTAGCCACTATTACCGCGGCGAGCTCGGGCGGATGACGAGCTGGCGCGACCGCATCGACCGGACGTCCAACTGGGCGATCACCGTGGTGGCGGCGCTGCTTTCGGTGTCGTTGTCGACGCCGACCTCGCATCACGGCGTGCTGTTGTTCGGTATCATGCTGGTGACGCTGCTTCTGATGATCGAGGCGCGGCGCTACCGCTTCTTTGATATCTACCGTGCCCGAATCCGGCAAATCGAACGCAACTATTTCGCGCAGATCCTGGCGCCTGACGCGGCGGCCCGGGGCGAATGGGCCACGGTCATCGCCAAGAGCCTGCGCAAGCCGCGTTTTCTGCTCAGCTATCATGAGGCGATGCACCGGCGGCTTAAGCGTAATTACGGCTGGATGTATTTCATCCTGTTTCTGGCATGGTGTCTGAAGATCACGACGCCGAAGCTACAGACGGAGGGCATGCCAGCGCTGCAGGCGCAGTCTTGGACCTATGTCATCGACAACGCAGTGCTCGGGCCGGTTCCCGGCCTTGCCGTCATCATCGGCGTCGTCGTCTTCTACCTCGGCATCCTCGTCTTCGCGCTGCGCCCGGACCGTGACGAAGGCGAATTCGGCCACGGCGAAGCGCATGTCTGACGC
The DNA here is from genome assembly GCF_057784555.1 of Rhizobium sp. CNPSo 3670. Taxonomy (NCBI): domain Bacteria; kingdom Pseudomonadati; phylum Pseudomonadota; class Alphaproteobacteria; order Hyphomicrobiales; family Rhizobiaceae; genus Rhizobium; species Rhizobium sp. CNPSo 3670. The sequence continues at coordinate 297,131 of NZ_JBXSOL010000004.1, read as the reverse complement.
GCTCAGATCAGTGCAGGATGAACTCGCCCTTCAGCGCCCGCCACTCGGTGGCCGAGATCAGCTTGCGGTGGACGTAGCGAACCGAATGCAGCGGTCCGTCGAGCTTTTCCTGCCAGAACTTCAGGAAACCGCGCATTTCGGGAAAATCAGGGGCGAGGTCATAATCCTGCCAGACGTAAGTCTGCAGGATCGTAGGGTGATCCGGCAGGCGGTAGAGGATCTGGGCAGTTGTCAGACCGTAGCCCTGCAGTTGCTTTTCCATGTCCTTGTGCATCGTATTCAGCTTCTTCTCGTTCCCACTCGCGCTTTATTAGCGCTAGGTGAAATGGAAACATGCGAATGGTTAACACAAGCTTAACAGATACGTTGCCGAGGAAGTATTCTTTTTTATTTTCAAGTGCTTGGCAGCATGGCGAAGCGAGTGCTGCCATGCCGGTTTGAGCAATCGCTGTCCCAGAAACGATTATACTTTTCGGCGTTATGCCCTACCGTTTCAGATGCCGCGTCAGGCGACGCTCAATCCAGGCCCAGAGATGGCGCAGCGCCTCGACGATGGTGAGATAGAAGATCGCTGCCCAGAGATAGGTCTGGTAGTCGAAGGTGCGGGAGAAGGCGTAGCGCGTTTCGCCCATCAGATCGAGCACTGTGATGATGGCCACCACGGCCGAGCCTTTGATCAATAGGATGATCTCGTTGCCGTAGGGGCGAAGCGCCACGATGAAGGCCTGCGGCAGGATGATCTTGCGGAAGGCGATGCTCCTATGGATTCCGAGGGCAGCCGCTGCTTCGCGCTGCCCGTGCGGTACGCTTTCGATTGCGCCGCGCAGAATCTCCGCCTGGTAGGCCGCGGTATTGATGGTCATGGCGAACAGGCCGCAATACCACGCGTCTCGGAAGAACCACCAGAGGCCGACGCCTTCCAGCTGGGGGCGGAATACGCCGAGGCCGTAATAGACCAGGAAGAGCTGGGCAAGCAGCGGTGTGCCGCGGAAGAAATAAATATAGGCATAGGAAAGCCAGTTCAGCAGCTTGTTTTTCGACAAGCGCGCCATAGCAAGCGGCAGCGACAGGAGTGCGCCGCAAACCACCGAAATGGCTACAAGACTGAGCGTCACCCAGAGGCCGTGCAGATAGCGGGGGCCATAGCGGGTGAATTTCTCGATATCCCAGCCATTGATGACGGTGAAGATCAGCAGCGCGGCCAGCATGGCCCAAAATGCGACGAAGATACAGCCGGCAAGACGTGCCGTTGTCATCGGCTTCGCCACCTGGCGCGGCGCGGGCTGCGGCGGGATCAATGTTTCGGCGTAGCTCATCGACGGACCTCCGAACGCTTGGCCCAGCGATCGACATAGGCGAGCAGGAAGGAGGAGAGGATGGCGAGCACCAGATAGAGACAGCAGGCGATGCCATAAAAAAAGAAGGGTTCCTTGGTCACCCGCACGGCAACGTTCGTCTGGCGCAGGATGTCGGCCAAGCTGATGATCGAGACGTAGGATGTGTCTTTCAGAAGCACCATCCAGAGATTTGTGAGGCCGGGTAGCGCGATGCGTATGAGCTGCGGCAGAACGATGAGGCGCAGAGTGCGGCCGCGATGCAGGCCCAGCGCGTCTCCGGCCTCATATTGGCCCTTGGGAATGGCGCGAAAGGCCGAGAGCAGTACTTCCGAGCAATAGGCGGAAAAGACGACCGACAGCGCGATGACGCCGGCGAAGAAAGCATTGATTTCGATCGGCGGCCCGACATAGCCGGCAAGCTCCAGGAGAGACTGGATGAGCATCTGCATGCCGTAATAGATGATGAAGAGCGTCAGAAGCTCCGGCAGGCCGCGAAAGATCGTCGTATAGATACCGGCCGCCAGCCTCAGGGACTTTTCGTCCGACTGCTGGCCGAGCGCGACGAGGAAACCGATGACGAGGCCGATGGGCAGGGTGACGATCGCCACCGATACGGTGACCTGCAGCCCAAGGGCGATCTCGTCGCCCCAGCCAGTATCGCCACAGGCAAGTATCGTCGACTGACCCAACCAGGTGAAGATGCCGACGGGTCCGCATAGCGGATCGAAAATGTGCACAAGTGAGCTCCAGAAGGAGCCAAGCGCGGAAAACAATCCGCCCATGCGAGAATTCCCCTCACGGCTTTTGCCGTTTTGATCTTGCCACCTTTGTCAAACAAAAATGGCGGAAGAGCAAGCCTTCCGCCATTCGCTTGATCGGCCAGATACCGAATTTCTTATTCGCCGTAAACGTCGAAATCGAAGTACTTGTCCTGGATCTTCTTGTATTCGCCGTTGGCGCGGATCGCTGCGATCGCCGTGTTGAGCTTTTCCTTCAGCGGATCACCCTTGCGGATGGCGATGCCTGCGCCTTCGCCGTTGATTTCCTTGTCGACCGGCAGGGTCGTCAGGATCTTGCAGCAGGCGCCGGCGTCGGACTTGACCCATTCGGAGAGAACGACGACGTCGTCGATGACGGCATCGACACGGCCGCTGGAAACGTCAAGCTTGTATTCGTCGGCGGTGGGATACAGCTTCAGCTCGGTATCGGCGAGGTGCTTCTCGGCGTAGTTGGCATGCGTCGTGGAAGTCTGTGCGCCGATCACCTTGCCCTTGAGGCCGGCAACGTCAGTGATCTTGGAATCCTTCGGCACGGCGATCGCCGGAGGCGTGTTGTAGTACTTGTTGGAGAAGTCGACGAGCTTCAGGCGCTCCGGCGTGATCGACATGGAGGAGACGATCATATCGAACTTCTTGGCGTTCAGAGCCGGGATGATGCCGTCCCAATCGGTGCTGACGAAGGAGCATTCCGCTTTCATCTCGGCACAGAGCGCCTTGGCGATATCGATGTCGAAGCCCTGGATGGTGCCGCTGGCATCGACGAATTCGAAGGGCGGATAGGTCGAATCGGTGCCGATCACGTATTTCTCGCCATCGGCCATGGCCGAACCGGCAAAGAGCGACATTGCCGCGATCGAGGCTGCCGCGAAGATACGGTTGGAGATATGCATGAGGATCCTCTCTGTTGGTAGCCATCGCGCTTTTTTCTCTTGGGCTGACGGCTGCTGTTCAACGGTGACGGGCACCGCCTTGCGGCGATAATCAGACTTTTTTTCACGGAAATGCAACAGAAATTCCCACAAATTGTGCGGTGCAAATAACAGGTGAGATGAACGAAAGCAGACTGCAACATTCACCGGAGGTTAATCCGCTGATTCCTAGAAACGGAACAAATCGGCGGTTTGGCACTTTGCCAATTCGCCGTTTCGCCTCATTGCGAAACTAGGGCGAACCGAGGCCTGTCGGCCTTCAGGAAGCTCAAACAGGATCGAGGAAACCCTATGGGCAAGAAATCAAGATTGTTTGCAAGCGCAGCTTTCCCGCTGCTTTCTCTCTCGTTGGCGCTGCAGCCGGCATCGGCAGTGGCGGCCGCGCGCGGCGCTACGACCGAGGCTGCGGCCGTACGGCAGATCGAACAGGGCAGCTTCGAAGTGGCGCAGGACGCGCCCTCCGAAGAGGAACTCTTGAAGAAGAAGCGCAAGCAGAAGGGGGAAGCCCCGGCCGAACAGGCGCCGGCCGCCGAGCAGCCGAAGGAGGCGCCTGCCGAGAAGCCGAAGGCCGAGCGCAAGGAGGCGCCGGCGCCCGAACCCAAGGCGGAGCCGGAACCGCCGAAGGCCGAAGCGCCGAAGGAGGAGCCCGCGCCGAAGGCCGAGAGCAAGCCGGAGCGGAAAGCCAAGCAGGCAGCTCAGCCGGAGGCCGAGCCGCAACAGGAAGAACAGCAGCCGGTAACGCAGGAAAAGCCGAGAAAGCCGAAGAAGCAGCAGACTGAGCAGGCCGAGCCGGAGGCTCAGCCGGCCCCTGAACAGCAGCCGGCGGCAAAGCAAGCCCAGCCGGAGACCGAACAGGCCCAGCCCGAGGTCAAGCCGGAAGGCGGCAAGAAGGGTCAGGACAAGGCCCAGAGCCGAGATAAGGGCAAGGCTAAGGCCGAGACCGCCGCTCCCGAGGCGGTGACGCCCACCGAGGAACAGGCCAAGCCCGCAGTTGAGCCGGAAGCAAAACCCGCTGCCGAAGCGCCAGCCAAGAAGCCGAAGAAGGGCGAGGCTGCAGCCCCGGCGGTGAAGCCAGCCGAAGACAAGGCGGCCGCTCCCGAAGCTGCGCCTGCCGAAGCACCGACGGATGGCACGGCTGCCAAGCCTGCCGCCAAACAGCCCACCGCTGAGCAACCCACCGCTGAGCAACCCGCCGCCAAACAGCCCGCCGGCGAACAGCCGGCTGCGCCCGCCACCGACACGGCCCAGCCGCTGCCGGATGCCAGCGGCGGACAGCAGGTGGAGCAGGCCATTCCGGCACCGGAAAAGGTTTCTCCCGAAGAGCTGGAGCGCCGGAAAAAGATCGCCGCAGATCCGGCCAAGAGCAACGAGACCGTCGTGCTGCCGGTCGAGAACGGTGCCGCCGTGCTTGACAGCGACAAGGATGCCGATCGCAACAAGGGGCGGGAAGGTCGCCGTGACCGCGACAAGCTGCGGGCCGAAAGCCAGGAGGTGAAGGTGCCGACCTCGGATGCGGATGCTCAGGCTCCTGCCGCCGCTGCGGCGCCGGCGATCAAGCTCGAGGCGGTCACCAGCGAGAAGGGCACGAGGCTCGACACCCGGCCGCAATTTGCCCGTCCCGAGGGAGCGCGCATCGAGGATCAAACGGATGATAACCGGGTGATCATCCAGTACAACAATCAAGTGATCGTGCGTAGCGACGACGACAGGAGGTTCCTGCGCGACGGTGAACGGCCGATCTATGAAGAGCTCCCGGACAATCGCTATCGCGAGATCATCACCCGGCCGGAAGGCTATCGGATCGTCACCATTCGCAACCGCTACGGCGACATCATCCAGCGGTCGCGCGTCGATTCCCGCGGGCGCGAATACGTGCTCTACTACTCACCTGATCTCTACGAGGATCCTGATCGCGGCTATTTCGATGACCCGGGCGCTGATCTGCCGCCGATGCGACTGCGTGTCCCGCTTAACGACTATATCATCGACACCAGCAGCGATCCTGACCGGGACTATTACGAATTCCTCAGCGAGCCGCCCGTCGAGCAGGTGGAGCGTGTCTATTCGCTTGACGAAGTGAAGTATTCTGCCCGTATTCGCGACAAGGTGCGCCGCATCGACCTCGATACGATCACCTTCGCGACCGGCAGCGCCGAGATCCCGATGACCCAGGCGCGCACATTGCGCAAGGTTGCCGACGCGATCAGCCAGGTGCTGAAGAAAGATCCGAGCGAGACCTTCCTGATCGAGGGCCATACGGATGCCGTCGGTTCCGACCAGAGCAACCTGGTCCTCTCCGACCAGCGGGCGGAATCGGTCGCCAATGTGCTCTCCGACGTCTATGGCATTCCGCCGGAAAACATGGCGACGCAGGGCTACGGCGAACGTTACTTGAAGGTCAACACGCCAGGCCCCGAACAGGAAAACCGCCGCGTCACCATCCGTCGCGTCACTCCGCTGGTGCGTCCGGTCGCCGCCAACCAGTAGCTGATCCGCCCCTCCCTGGCGTCAGGGAGGGGCGCTGACCTCCTCTTCTCCCGCCGGGAGAAGGGGAAGTGGCCTTTTCTTACCCTCTCTATCGGCCAGCTTTCGTAGCCGCGTTTTCGATCACGTCGGCGACTTTCTCCGGCTGGGATGCGAAGACGGCGTGGCTGCCCTTGATCTCGGTGATGTCGCTGCCGGCTCGTTTGGCCATGTCACGCTCCAGCTCGGGATTGATGGAGCGATCCTCGGTGGCGACGACCGACCAGCTCGGCTTCGTCCGCCATGCCGGCCGTCCGACTTTGGCCGAAAAGGCCTGCTTGGCGGCGAAGACCTGCGATCTTGCCAGGAAATCGGCCTCGGCCTTCGGCAGATCGGCCGCGAAAGCCGCGGCGAAGGCGCCCGGATCGAGATAGAGATATTTGCCGTCCTTAGTTTCCTTGATATCCATACTGGCGGCCGGCTTCGAGCTGGCGAGGCTCAGCAGGCTTTCCCCCTTGTCGGGCTGGAACGCTGCGACATAGACGAGGCCAGCGACATGTGGATCGTGACCAGCTTCAGTGATTACCATGCCGCCATAGCTGTGGCCGACGAGCAGGACCGGTCCCGTCTGGAGGTCGAGAACCCGCTTCGTTGCCGCCACGTCGTCGTCGAGCGAGGTGAGGGGCTCCTGGACGACGGTGACGTTGAAGCCGCGCTTTTCGAGGATCTGGGTCGCTTTTCGCCATCCCGAGCCATCGGCCAGCGCGCCGTGGACGATCACGATGTTCTTGACCGCGGCAGCCTCGGCAGCAAAGGCGATTCCGGCGGTGGCAAATGCAAGGCTTGCGATGAAAATCAGATGCTTATTCATGGGGTCACTCCTTTTGGTGATGTTGAAGGGCGGGATTTGAAATTCTTAGGGTTCAGCCGAAGGTGAAGGCGTAAGCCTGGACGCCCGGATCGAGGAAGCGGATTTCGAAGGTGCGGGCGGTGACGGCGCCGGACTCGCGAACGAGCTGGTAAAGCCGCGTTGCGGTGACCGTGCCATTGCCGTCGGCGTCGATGTCGGAGCCATGATCGGCTCCGGGCGCCTTGCCATCGAGCCTCACCTGGAAACGGACCGGTTTGGCGTCGGCGCCGGGTCCGAGCACGAGGTGCAGATCGCGGGCGCTGAAACGATAGGCGATGCCGCCCCCCGGCTGGTCGAGCGTTGCCTGATCCTTACTGACGGTCCAGGCGCCAGACAGGCCCCATGCATTGATGCCGGGCTTGGCGATCGAGTAGTTCTGCGGCGTATCGGCCTGCAGCCCTTCGGGAGAGACGAAATTCTCGGCCTGTGCGTAGCCGAGATAGGTCTCGCCGGAGCCGATGTTGGCGAGGTCGGGACCCGCTTCCACACCCTTGGCATCGGGCGCAACCGGGGCCGTTTCCACCATCTGGTTGCCCGCTTCGCGCAGCAGGTCCTGGATGGCCTTTTCAGTCCTGCCGTAATTGCCTTCGCCGAAATGGTGATAGCGGATCTGACCTTTGGCATCGATCAGATAGGCGGCAGGCCAGTAGCTGTTCTCGAAGGCGCGCCAGATTTTGTAGTCATTGTCGATCGCAACGGGATAGCCGATCTGAAAGTCGCCGACAGCCTTCTTGACGTTGTCGATCTTCTTTTCGAAGGCAAATTCCGGCGCGTGCACGCCGATGACGACCAGGCCCTGATCCGCATATTTTTCCGCCCAGGCTCTGACATAAGGAATGGTGCGAATGCAGTTGATGCAGGAATAGGTCCAGAAGTCGACGAGCACCACCTTGCCCCGCAACTGCTCCTTGATCAGAGGCTTCGAGTTCAGCCATTCGACCGCGCCGTCGAACGAAGGCGCGTAAGCTTCGACGGGCAGATCACTGTGGAAAGGCTTCTGTGCATCCGCTGCGGAAATGTTCGAGTCGTTGCTCGCCACCTCAGAAGGTGTGCCGGCGACGGGCTTGGCATGCAGCCTGTCCAGCAGGGTCTGTTCCAGCGAGGCGGTGCTGGCATAGGAAAGGCGCGCCAAGAGGCTGGTGTCGAGACCGAGCGCGATCACCGCCACGCCCGCCAACACGGTAGCGCCGACAGCTTGGCGGATTCGATCGCCAACGCCGAGCGAGCGCTTCATCGCGGCGAAGATTTTACCGCCGATCAGCAAGGCGACGGCAAGCGACGTCGCAGCACCGGCGGCATAAGCGATCAAAAGGGCGGTGGTCTGCAGATTGGCGCCCTGCAATGCCGCGCCGGTCAGCACAAGGCCGAGAATTGGTCCGGCGCAGGGCGCCCAGAGCAGGCCGGTGGCGACGCCGAGGATGAACGCGCTCCTGACCGACGGCGCAGTGCGTCCGCCACCGCTGGCGTTCAGAAGATTGTTGCCGAGGTCAACGATCGGGCGGGCCAGCGTGCTCGCGAAGCGCGGCGACAGCAGGCTCACTCCGAAGAGCCCGAGCAGGACGATCGAAGCGAGGCGGCCATATTCATTGGCGCGGATGGCCCAGCTGCCGCCGACGGCGGCAAGCGTGGCGACCAGCGCGAAAGTGGCGGCCATGCCGGCCAGCATCGGCAGCGTGCTCTTGACGAAAGGCTGGCCGGCGCGGGTGAAGACGAAGGGGAGGATAGGGAGGATGCAAGGGCTGAGTATGGTCAGCACGCCTCCGAGATAGGCAATGATCAGAAGTGTCATCATCGTTTCCTTTGAAACCGATTGATCGGGCTCTGGACGGCGATGCGCCTGAACCAGCAACGGCTGGGAGATAGCCTGGCGGAGGTATCTCCGATGTGTCTGGTTTGATGCGAAAATGTACCGAACTATTGCGCTGGAGTGCCCGCGATACAAAAGAATACAAACTGCCTTTCCGCAGAGGCGGCGGTGAAAACGGCGATAGCCCGCCGGATGCCCTGCCGAGGCGGCGCTTTTGTATCAGAATGTATCTTGGCAGGCGGAGGTTACACTCGCATTCAAAAACCGCAGCCTGTGACATATAGGCGATACAAGCCGAACGTCATCTGAGCGCCGTGAGCCATTCGACAGGAGAGACCGATGTCAGAGCAAATCAATCATCACCGCCGCCGTTTCTTCGGCATGACGGCAATCGCACTTGCAGCCGTCGAATTCGGCGTGGCCGGAGCGGTCGCAGCCCAACAGCCGCAGTCTAGCAGCGCAGCGCTGCCTGGCGTAAAGGCCGGGACCAATACGTCGTTCGAAGCGCTGAAGCAGGTCAGAACCGATGTGCTCGATATCGGCTATGCCGAGGCTGGAAAGGCGGATGGTCCGGTCGTGCTGCTGCTTCATGGCTGGCCCTACGATATTTACAGTTTCGTCGATGTCGCGCCGCTGCTTGCCTCGGCCGGCTACAGGGTGATCGTGCCTTATCTGCGTGGCTACGGCACGACCCGCTTCCTCGATGACAAGACACCGCGCAACGGCCAGCCTTCGGCGCTTGCCGCCGACATGATCGCCCTGCTCGATGCGCTCAAGATCGAAAAGGCTGTCATTGCCGGTTACGACTGGGGCGGACGGACCGCCAATATCATGGCCGCGCTGTGGCCCGAGCGCTGCAAGGCGATGGTATCGGTGAGCGGCTACCTGATCGGCAGCCAGGAGGCCAACAAGAAGCCGCTGCCGCCGAAGGCGGAACTTGCCTGGTGGTACCAGTTCTACTTCGCCACCGAACGCGGCCGCCTGGGCTATCAGAGCAATACACACGACTTTGCAAAGCTCATCTGGCAAACGGCGTCGCCGAAGTGGAATTTCGACGATGCGACCTTCGACAGATCCGCTGCCGCCTTCGATAATCCTGACCATGTGGATATCGTCATCCACAATTACCGCTGGCGCCTGGGGCTTGTCGAAGGCGAGGCGAAATATGATGCCTATGAGAAGAAGCTTGCCGCTCTGCCGATGATTTCGGTGCCGACGATCACCATGGAAGGCGATGCAAACGGTGCGCCGCATCCGGAACCTTCCGCCTACGCCGGAAAATTTTCCGGGAGGTACGAACATCGCACGATCGGTGGCGGCATCGGCCACAATCTGCCGCAGGAGGCGCCGCAGGCTTTCGCCCAGGCGGTCATCGACGTCGACCGCTTCTGATTGGCGGCAAAGCTTCGTTGCTCGCGCGGGCGGAATATGCGTAGGTCGCATCTGGCACTTCGATAAGAGCGAGGCGGCGGGCGCGGCCGCAATAGTGAGGAATAGGCAATATGGATCATGTCGATCACATCCTGATCGTCGACGACGATCGTGAAATCCGCGAGCTGGTCTCGGGCTATCTGCAGAAGAATGGCCTCAGGACCAGCATTGCCGCGGACGGGCGGCAGATGCGCAGTTTTCTGGAAGCGAATGCCGTCGACCTGATCGTGCTCGATGTTATGATGCCCGGCGACGATGGGCTGGTGTTGTGCCGGGAACTGCGCGCCGGCCGGCACAAGGCGATACCAATCCTGATGCTGACGGCCCGTACGGACGAGATGGACAAAATCCTCGGGCTGGAGATGGGCGCCGACGATTATCTCGCCAAGCCCTTTGCCGCGCGCGAGCTTCTTGCCCGCATCAAGGCGGTGCTGCGGCGTACCCGCATGCTGCCGCCCAACCTGCAGATCAGTGAGGCTGGTCAATTGCTGACCTTCGGCGACTGGCGGCTCGACACGGTCGCACGTCACCTTCTCGACAAGGAAGGGACCGCGATTGCCTTGAGCGGTGCCGAATACCGCCTGCTTCGTGTCTTCATCGACCATCCGCAGCGCGTGCTCAACCGCGACCAGCTTCTGAGCCTGACGCAGGGCCGCGACGCCGAACTCTTCGATCGCTCGATCGATCTTCTTGTCAGCCGTCTGCGGCAGCGCCTGGGGGACGATGCGCGCGAGGCGACCTATATCAAGACGGTGCGCAGCGAAGGTTATGTCTTCTCGGTTCCGGTCGAAATTTCTGAGCCGCGCCGATGAGAGCCGATATTCCCATCCTGGCGAACCTGACGTGGCCGAGAACTCTGCGATCGCGGATATTTCTCATTCTTTTGATCGGTTTGGCCTTCGCCTATGGGCTCTCCTTCAGTGTTCTCTACATGGAGCGCTACATGTCGGCCAAGGCGGTGATGCTCGGCACGCTGGAGAACGACGTCGCGACATCGATTGCCGTTCTCGATCGGCTTCCGGCAAGTGAGCGCGGCGACCTTCTGGACTGGCTGAGCCGCGGCAACTACCGTTTCGAACTTGGGACTGGCCTTGCCGGTGCGCCCGACAGCTCCAGCAAGGCGAGGGAGATCGCAGGAAAGATAGAGGCGGCCGCCGGGCATCGCTTTCCAATCCGCGTCGAACGGATTCCGGGTGAGGTGAGCCGGCTGCAGGCGCATCTTACGCTGAGCGACGGAACTCCTCTGACGATCGATGTCACACCGAGAGGCGTGATGCCGATCGCCGCATGGCTGCCTTATGTTTTCGTGATCCAGATGGCGCTGCTCATTCTCTGCACCTGGTTTGCGGTCCGCCAGGCGATTCGGCCGCTCGGCGAGCTCGCCGCTGCTGCCGATGCGCTCGATCCTGATAAGGACGGTCAGGCTTTGAGCGAGGCGGGGCCGAGCGAGGTGGCGCATGCGGCAAGAGCATTCAATGCGATGCGGGAGAGGATCGCCCATTATCTCGAGGAGCGGGTGCAGATACTGGCGGCGATCTCGCATGATCTGCAGACGCCGATCACCCGCATGCGGCTGCGCGCCGACATGGCGGAGGATTCACCTGATAAGGACAAGCTGGTGCATGATCTCGCCGAGATCCAGCGTCTCGTCCAGGACGGCATCGCCTATGCGCGCAGCGCCCACGGCAGCGGAGAGAAGAACGCCCGCATCGATCTCGCCTCGTTCATCGACAGTATAGCCTACGACTATCAGGACACTGGAAAGGCCGTTACGGTCTTCGGTCTGGTTGAAGGCGCCGCCTTCACCAGGCCGCACGCCCTTCGCCGTATCCTGTCGAATTTCATCGACAATGCCTTGAAGTTTGCCGGCGCCGCCGAGATCAGCGTCGAGCGAGGCGCTGACAATTCCGTCGTCATCAGCGTTATGGATCGCGGACCCGGCATTCCGGATGATATGCTCGAAGCCGCGATGCAGCCCTTCTTTCGGCTCGAGCAATCCCGCAATCGGGAGACGGGCGGCACAGGTCTCGGGCTGGCAATCGCCCAGCAACTGACGGCCAAGATCGGCGGTTCTCTGAAGCTCTACAATCGCTCGGGTGGCGGACTGGCGGCTGAAGTCACCATTCGGTGCAGTTGAAATTATCGGAATGGATTGTACGGGAAAATGTCCTCGACGCCGGATGCTACGTTTTGTGACATTTCGGCCGATTCCGGAAACATGCCGGATATATCGATCCGTCAAACCACACTCCGTCAACCCGGCCGCGGTAGCGGCCAGTCGCATGAAGCGACGCAACAAGGAGTGTTTCCGTGACCAAGATCGACAAGGTTCTTTATACCGGCAGGACCCGCACCACCGGCGGACGCAACGGCGCCTCGCAGAGCGATGACGGAGAGCTGGACATCAGGCTCTCGCCTCCCGGCAGCGCCCGGCCCGGCACCAATTCCGAACAGCTTTTCGCAGCCGGCTGGTCGGCCTGCTTCATTGGTGCGATCGGCATTGCTGCCGGCAAGCTGAAGGTCAGGCTGCCGGCAGAGACCGGTGTGAATGCCGAGGTCGACCTCGGTACGACCGATGGCGACTATTTCCTGCAGGCCCGTCTCAAGGTCAGTCTACCTGGCATCGAAGCGGATGTGGCAAAGGCGCTGGTGGATGAGGCGCACCGGACCTGCCCCTATTCGAAGGCGACGCGCGGCAATATCCACGTCGAAGTGACCGTTGCCTGACGCACAGGGATTGCCGGTCGGCCTCATGATGGAGGATTTGATGAGATTGATGATCATCTGCATTCTGGGAGCTGCGGTCTTCGCCGCGCCCTGCGTTTATGACGTGAGTTCGCGCGAGCCTTCGCCGCTGGCGAGTCTCGTCGCGGCGGCGTCCGCAGCCTCCTCGGATCAATAGGGAGAAAGACAGTGAAACTCTACCAGAATGAAATTTCTTCGGCCACATCGAGGGTCCGGATCGCGCTCTCCCTGAAGGGACTGACGGCCGAAGCACTGCCGGTCTCGATCCTCGGAGAAGAGGCCGAGAGCCGGCAGGATGGATATCGCAGCGTCAACCCTCAGGGGCTGGTGCCGGCTTTGCTGACGGATAGCGGCGCGCTCATCACCCAGTCGCTGGCGATCGTCGAATATCTCGACGAGATTCAGCCTGAGCCGCCTCTGTTGCCTGAGACCGCCGAAGACAGGGCGCAGGCCAGGTCGATCGCGCTTGCGATTGCCGCCGAGATCCACGCGCTACTGCCGCCGCGGATCGGCCTGCATCTCAAGACCGCCTTCCAGGCGGATGCAGATGCCATCACAGCCTGGAGCCGTCACTGGATCGGCGAAGGGATGGGCGCCGTCGAGAGGATGATCGCTGGCCGCAGGCATGGTGCCTTCGCCATCGGCGATCGGCCTGGTCTTGCCGATATTTTCCTCTTCCCGCAGGCAATCAGTGCCCGGCGCTTGGGCTTCGATCTCGCCCAATGGCCTGGTATTGCGGACATCGTTGCGAAGCTCGAAGCGATACCGGCGTTTCAGGAGAATGGCCCGGCGCCAAGGAAATGACGTGAACGATGGAGAAGCGGCTGCGGTTGATGACGGCTGGTTCTCAATCAACGATCATCGTGGCGAGGGCACTTTCGAGGCTGCCGAGATCCTCGGCAGTCAGGTTGAGCTGCGCTGCCCCGATGTTCTCCTCCAGGCGATGCAGCTTGGTGGTACCGGGGATCGGTACGATGCAGGGCTTCTGGGCCAGCAGCCACGCGAGCGCCCCTGAGCGGAGGTGGCGCGCTTGCGCGCGGCGATGTCCTTGAGATTGACGAGGCCTGGTTGGCCTTCCGTGCTTCCTGCGAAAAGCGCGGCAGGATATTGCGGAAATCCTTGCTGTCGAATGTAGTAGCCTCGCTGATTGCGCCGGTGAGGAAGCCCTTGTCGAGTGGGCTGAATGGAATGAAGCCGGTGCCGAGTTCTTCGAGCACCGGCAGGATGTCCTGCTCAGCTTCGCGCCACCAGAGCGAATATTCGCTCTGCGATTCGTTGTTGTAGGGGCCATAGGCTTCGGCGGTGTCGAAGAATGTCACGCCGCGTCTGACGGCCCGCCGGATCAGTGCGACGGCATCCTGGATACTGTCGCCGGCCCATTACCATAACTCAGCCCCATGCAGCCGGGACCGATGTCCGAGACTTGAAGTCCGCTGTTTCGACGTTGACGCAACCGCATAGCCCTTTCCCTTCAGCCTCGATATTGCCTGTCGGTGACATGCTCCATCCAGTCGACGACCTTGCCTTCGAGCTGTTCCTGGATGGCGATGTGGGTCATCGCGGTCGTTGGCGCGGCGCCGTGCCAATGCCGCTCGCCCGGAGCGAACGAGACCACGTCTCCAGGACGGATCTCCTCGATGCGGCCGCCTTCGCGCTGGACGCGGCCGCAGCCTGCCGTGATGATCAGCGTCTGGCCGAGCGGATGGGTGTGCCAGGCGGTGCGGGCGCCGGGTTCGAACGTGACGCTGGCGCCGGCGGCGCGAGCGGGGTCGGTGACGGCAACAGAGGGTCGATGCGCACCGTGCCAATAAACCAGTCTTTCGGTCCCTTGGCCGATGGCTGAGAACCGTTTCGTTTGATTTCCATGAGCGTGTTTCCTGTGTCTGCGGTCCGGACAGGCTCGTCCGCGTTTGAGGACAGATAGCGCGTGGCTTTAGGTTGGATTAGATGGTATCAGCGGCATGGACCTATGAGAGAGTTTCATAAATGCCGCGCCCGACCATTGATGATCTCATCGTCTTTCTTGCCGTTGCCCGTGCACAGAGTTTCACGAAGGCGGCGGGGAAGCTGGGCGTATCGCAATCGGCGCTCAGCCACGCCATTCGGGGACTCGAAGAGCGGCTCGGGCTGCGATTGCTGACGGCACGACGCGCAGCGTCTCGCCGACCGAGGCCGGCCAGCGCCTGCTCGCCACCGTCGGTCCGCGAGTGGACGAGATCGAGACCGAACTCGCAGCCCTCAGCGCGTTTCGGGAAAAGCCGGCCGGCACCATCCGCATCAACGCCGGCGAGCATGCCGCGGAGACGGTGCTCTGGCCCGTCCTGGAAAAACTCCTTCCCGACTATCCCGACATGAACCTCGAGATCATTGTCGATTACGGCCTGACCGACATCGTCGCCGAACGTTACGATGCGGGCGTGCGGCTGGGGGAGCGAAGGACATGATCGCGGTGCGCATCGGTCCCGACATGCGCATGGCCGTGGTCGGCGCTCCCGCCTATTTCGAAAGAAGGCCGAAACCTCTAAGGCCGCAGGATCTTGTGGACCACAATTGCATCAACCTGCGCCTGCCGACCTACGGCGGCATCTATGCGTGGGAGTTCGAGAAGGACGGGCACGAACTCAAGGTTCGTGTCGAAGGACAGCTGGTGTTCAACAATATTGGGCTGCGGCTGAACGCGGCGGTGGCCGGAGCGGGGCTGGCCTATATGCCGGAGGATGCCGTGGAACTGCATGTTGCCAGCGGCCGGCTCACGCGCGTGCTAGAAGACTGGTGCCCGCCGTTTCCCGGCTACCATCTCTACTATCCGAGCCGCCGGCATGCTTCGGCGGCTTTCGCGCTGGTCGTGGATGCCCTTCGCCCTCGGCGACAGAGGCCTGTTTCCGGGCCGACCGCCCGCACATGCAGATCAGCGCCGACGACCTTTCCAAACGGACTTCCATAGCTCTTTGAAGCTTGGGCAAATGGGACTGCGCGGCTGATTTGACATTCTATCGGTCGCCGCTACTTCAAATAAAAACTGAAGGAAACAATGAATGAATACTGCTGTGCCTGCCACGAAAGCTCGGACTGGAGTGTCCGGTTTGGACACAATTCTGGCGGGCGGACTTTCCACGGGCCACGTGTTTCTACTGGAAGGGAATCCGGGAGCGGGCAAAACCACCATTGCCCTGCAGTTCCTGATCGAAGGCGCACGACTCGGCGAGCAGGGGCTCTACATCACACTTTCGGAAACGGAGAGCGAATTACGGGCCGGCGCCGCGTCGCATGGGATGGTGATCGACGGCAATATCGAGGTCTTCGAGGTCGTGCCGCCGGAAAGCCTGCTTGATTCCGATCAGCAGCAGAGCCTGCTTTATTCGTCGGATCTTGAACTTGGGGAGACGACAAAGGAGATTTTTGCCGCTTTCGAACGCGTCAATCCTCGTCGCGTGGTTGTCGATAGCCTTTCCGAGATAAGGCTGCTTGCACAAAGCTCGCTTCGCTACCGTCGCCAGATCCTGGCGCTCAAACATTATTTTGCCGGACGGGGCGCGACCGTCCTTCTGCTCGACGATCTCACCTCCGACGTGCTCGACAAGACGGTGCACAGCGTCGTTCACGGCGTCATCCATCTCGAGGAACTGGCGCCGAGCTACGGTTCCGAGCGCCGACGTCTAAGGATCATAAAATATCGCGGACAAGCCTTCCGGGGCGGTTATCACGATTTCATCATTCAGACCGGCGGCGTCATGGTGTTTCCCCGTCTTGTTGCCGCCGAACACAGATCGACGTACCTCCGTGATCAGATTTCCTGCAATATCCCGAAGCTGGACCTTCTTCTTGGGGGCGGCCTTGAACGAGGTTCCAGCACGCTTATCCTCGGTCCTTCCGGCACAGGCAAAAGCACGTTTTCGTTTCAGTTCCTGGCGGCGGCGGTCGCACGGGGCGAGAAGGCGGCCGCCTTCATCTTCGACGAGGAGCTCGGCTTGCTATTTGCGCGCCTGAAGGCGCTCGGAATCGATCTCGAAGCGATGAGGGATGCGGATCAAATCCACATCGAACAGCTCGATGCCGCCGAATTGTCGCCGGGCGAATTCGCCCACCGGGTGCGCGACTGCGTCGACAAATCGGGAGCAAAAACCGTCATCATCGACAGCATCAACGGATATCAGTCGTCAATGCCGGATGAGAACTCGCTGATCCTTCACATGCATGAGCTGCTGCAATATCTGAACAGGCGTGGCGCCAACACCTTTCTGACCGTCGCCCAACATGGGCTGGTTGGTGACATGAAGGCACCTGTCGACGTTACATATCTCGCCGATACCGTCATTCTTCTGCGCTACTTCGAGGCTGCGGGAAAGGTACGGCGGGCCGTTTCGGTGATCAAGAAGCGGACCGGCTTTCACGAAGATACCATCCGGGAGTACCGCATCGACGCTTCCGGGCTGACGCTTGGAGAGCCCCTCATCGGGTTCCAGGGCGTGCTTCGCGGCGTGCCTGAATTCATCGGCACTTCGGCGCCGCTCCTGTCGAGCGATGGTGGGGATAGCGGCAATTCCTAATTCCGGCAAACCGAAAGCACTGATCTACGCCCCGGCCGGGCGTGACGCCTGGGTGGCTATTTCGCTGATCGAAGAGGCCGGACTGGCATCGATTGCCGCGGCCAACCTCTCCATGTTCGCCGCGTCACTGAGCGATGACATCGCGTTCGGCGTTCTGACGGAAGAAGCGGTTCGCTCGAGCGATCTGAAGGCGATCGCCGCCTGGGTTTCGGCCCAGCCGAGCTGGTCGGACCTGCCGTTCATAGTCCTCACCACGCGAGGTGGCGGGCCTGAGCGAAATCCGGGTGCAGCCAGGCTTTCCGAGGTACTCGGCAACGTCACCTTCCTCGAAAGGCCGTTCCATGCAACGTCCTTCATCAGCGTCGCCCGGACCGCCCTGAAGGGACGTCAGCGCCAGTACGAAGCGCGCGCGCAGCTCGAGGCCCTCGGCGAGGGAGAGCGGCGGCTGCAGACCGCGCTCGCCGCGGGTCGTCTCGGGGCATGGGAGCTGGAACTGTCCTCGACGGCCTTGTCAGTCTCGGCGACATGCAAGGCAATTTTCGGCCGAGATCCAGACGATGAAGTGACTTACGACGATCTGATTGCAAGCATTCATCCCGAGGACCGGGATCTGGTGCAGGCAAGCCTGCGCGAGACGATCGACACCGGGCGGGACTATTCGATCGAGCACAGGACGATCTGGCCGGATGGATCCTTGCATTGGACAGAGGTCCACGCGCAGCTCTATGCTGACAGATATGGTTCCGCCAGAAAGCTCGTCGGCGTCTGCTCCGACACCACGGCTCGCAAGACCGCCGAGGAAAATCTGAGACGGCTCAACGAAAATCTCGAAGAACGCGTCAGGGAGCGGACGAGGGAGGTCAACGCTGCCCATCAGACCCTGATCGAGGAGGTTGCCCAGCGTGAGCGCGCCGAGGAGCAGCTTCGCCAATCCCAGAAAATGGAGGCAATCGGCCAACTCACGGGTGGCGTCGCCCACGATTTCAACAACCTGCTGATGGTCGTTCTTGGAAATCTGGAGCTGCTGGGAAAGCATGTCGCCGGAGATGCAAAGGCGACGCGTCTGGTCGAGGGTGCACTGCAGGGCGCACGGCGGGGAGCGGCGCTGACGCAGCGATTGCTGGCTTTTGCAAGACAGCAGGATCTGCAGGTCAAGCCCGTCGATCTCGCAGAGCTGGTTTTTGGGATGAACGACCTGCTGCGGCGCTCGGTCGGCCCCTCGGTCAGCATCGAGACCATGCTGCCGGCTGCGTTGCCGCCGGCGCTCGCCGACGCGAACCAGCTGGAACTGGCGCTGCTCAACCTTGCGGTCAATGCCCGTGATGCGATGCCGGAAGGAGGCACGCTGTGCATATCCCTGCGCGAGGAACAGGTTATAGGTAATGATCGCGATGTCGGCGAGGGCAGCTATCTTGTGCTTGCGGTCGCCGATAGCGGCATCGGTATGGATGCGGACACGCTGAAGAAGGCGGCCGATCCGTTTTTTTCGACCAAGGAGCTCGGAAAGGGGACAGGTCTGGGCCTGTCGATGATCCACGGGCTTGCCGTCCAGCTCAACGGCGCTCTTGTTCTGAAAAGTGACGTCGGGGTAGGAACGACCGCGGAATTGTGGCTTCCGGCGACCGGACTGCGCCCCGAGCGGCCGGTCGATGAATTGCCTGCACCTCAAGCCGCGTCGAGGTTGAGGATTCTTTTGGTTGATGACGATGCGCTGATCGCGATGAGTTCGGTCGACATGCTGGAAGATCTCGGCCACGAGGTCGTCGAAGCAAATTCCGGCTCCGAGGCGCTCGAGCTCATCAGGAGCGGTGAGCATTTCGACCTGATGATTACCGATTATTCGATGCCCGGCATGACGGGCGCGCAGCTCGCCCAGTCGGCGCGGGGCCTGTACCCGCACCTGCCGATCGTTCTGGCGACAGGTTACGCCGATCTTCCCGCCGGCACGGACATTGATCTTCCGAGATTGGCAAAGCCCTATAATCAGACTCAACTCGCCAAGGAAATTACCAAGGCAATGGCAAGCGCGGCGCCTCCGATTTTGAGACCTGGCCGCAATGCAGGTGCTTCAGGCGCTAACCTGTCCAAGGCCGACGACAGCCGCGATGAAATCGGCGATGGCGCCTGTGTTGTCTAGATCGAAGACCGGCAGGGACGTATCTGGTACGGTGTGATCGGCGGCGATCGCGCAGATATGAGGATCGGTCGGCGCCAGCGGCTCGCGATTGGCGGCCTCCAGGCGTCGCGCCTCGATCTTCGGGATCGGCTCGCGCTTATAGCCTTCGATCAGAACGAGATCGCAAGGGGCAAGCCGCGCGAGGATTTCCTCGAACGCGGGTTCGGGGGCGCCGCGGAGCTCATGCATGATGGCATAACGAGTGCCGGAGACTATGGTGACCTCATGGGCGCCGGCCTGGCGGTGGCGATAGCTGTCGGCCCCGACCTTGTCGATATCGAAATCGTGATGGGCGTGCTTGATCGTCGAGATCCGGTAGCCGCGGTTGGTGAATTCCGTCACCAGCCGGACGGCAAGCCCGGTTTTGCCCGAGTTCTTCCAGCCGGCGATGCCGAAGATTTTCGGTGCGGTCATGTGCGCAGGGCCTCCAGCCAGCGTTGCGCCTCGATGAGATCGTCAGGCGTGTTGATGTTGAAGAAGGGGTCGAGCAGGCTGGCGCGGGTCGGATGCAGCGGAAATGTCACTTCCGTAACGTCATGCCGCAACAGGAAGTCGCGCACGCGGCGTTTCTCGTCGGTAGCGATCCAGGCTTCCAGATCGGCGGCCAGTGTCACCGGCCAGAGACCGAAGACCGGATGGCTGCGGCCCTCGGAGGCGGCAATGGCGATCTGCGACGGGCGCTCCAGGGCTGCGGCCAGACGGGCGACGAGATCGATGGGAAAGAACGGGCAATCCACAGAGACGGTTACGACATGGGAAATCGCCGGAAGGCCAGCGCCGTAGACCATGGCCGCGTGAATGCCGGCCATCGGCCCGGCCTTGCCAGGAATGCGGTCGGGAACCGCGGCCACGTCCTCGGCGACTGCGTCAGCGTTGACAGCAACTGAGATGACCTGCTGCGAGAGACGGAGCAGCACATGGCGAAGCAGGCTCTCGGTTCCGAGCATCACCTCCGCCTTGTCGCGGCCCATGCGTTGCGAGCGGCCGCCGGCCAGCACGACGCCTGCTATGTCGGATCTGTCGAGCGGGAGTTCAGCCATTATCCTGCCTCAAACCGGTGAGCGCGGCGCCGATTCCTGCGCGATCGGGGGCACGCGGCGCTTGGCTTCACGATAGAACGTATAGAGGCCGGAAGCGATGACGATTGCGGCACCGAGGAGTGTCCAGCTGTCAGGCACTTCAGCGAAGAAGAAAAAGCCGAGCAGCGAGGAGAAGATCAGGCTGGTATAACGAAAGGGCGCGACGAAGGAAATTTCCCCGGTGCGCATGGCGAGGATCACGGACTGATAGCCGACGAGTACCAGCACTGAGGCGAGAAGGAGGTGTCCAAGGGAAGTCACGCTGACCGGCTGCCAGCCGCCGAGCACAGGAATGAGAAGCGCGCCGAAGAAGGAGATGGAGGTCGCGGTGATGACGGTGATCATCAACGATGGAATCTCCGGATCGATCGAGCGGGTGGCGAGATCGCGGCCGGCCGTCGTCATGACCGCACCGACGCAGAGGAGGGCGGCCGCGGTGAACCCTTCGGGGCCGGGGCGGATAATGATCATCACGCCAACGAGGCCGACGATGATCGCCGACCAGCGCCGCCAGCCGACAGGCTCCTTGAAGAAGAGCGCGGCGCCGAAGGTGACGACCAGCGGCAGTGACTGCAGGATCGCTGAGGCATTGGCGATCGGCATCATGCCGAGCGCGGTGATATAGGTGACGGCAGAGAGCATCTCGCAGATGATGCGGAGAATGATCATCGGCTTCAGCACGACGCGCCAGGAGCGCAGCGCGCCCATTTTCCTCGCGATTAGGTAGACGAGCAGGCTTGTGAAAAGGCCGCGCAGGAACATGATCTCGCCCGCATTCATATGGGCGATCACCGATTTGGAGAGTGCGTCGCTCGCGGAAAAGCCGGCCATCGCCATGCTCATATAGATGGCGCCCTCGGTATTGCGTGACCGCGACATGAAGAGATTCCCTTTACCTGTGCGCTCCTTCTTAGTCGGGATGATAAATGAAGGGAATCGAATGAATGTCACACCCTGGGATAAATCGATGATGCAGCGCACAATGACGCTGACGTTACGGCAGGCGACTATATGGAACTTGCGTCAAATGCCGATCTAGCTCACGAATCCGATGTGGCCAGTATAATTTCCTTCCCAACCCGGTTGCGAAACTGATCGCTGATCAAGACCATCCGCATTCGCGAGTTTTGCCTTTGCGCGCGGGAAACGGGTGGCTGCATCGACTGATGTCTGAGATCTGGGATGCCTCGACAACTGAGGAGAAACGGACATGACACTTCTGAACGACAAAACCGCGATCATCACCGGCGCAAGCTCGGGCATCGGCCATGCGGCCGCGAAGGTTTTTGCACGCCAAGGCGCGAGACTGGTAATCAACGGCCGGCGGCAGGAGGCGCTCGATGCCGTCGTCGCCGAGATCGAGGCAGAGGGCGGGGAGGCTGTCGCCATTGCCGGCGACGTCAGGGACGAGGCGCTGCAAGCAAGGCTGGCCGAAACAGCGGTTTCGCGGTTCGGCACGCTCGATATCGCCTTCAACAATGCCGGTGGACTCGGCGAGATGGGGCCGGTCGGAGGAGTGTCACTGGAGGGCTGGCGCGAGACGATCGAGACCAATCTGACGGCCGCCTTCCTCGGCGCCAAGCACCAGTCGGCGGCGATGGGAGAGGGCGGCGGTTCGCTGATCTTCACCTCCACCTTCGTCGGCTACACTGCCGGCATGCCCGGCATGGGCGCCTATGCGGCGAGCAAGGCCGGCTTAATCGGTCTCGTGCAAGTGCTGGCCGTTGAACTCGCGTCCCGCAAAATCCGCGTCAACGCGCTGCTGCCTGGTGGGACCGATACGCCTGCCAGCATCACTAACGCGCCCGATGCCACCGCGGAACTGCTCGCCTTCGTCAATGGGCTTCATGCGTTGAAACGCATGGCGCTGCCAGAAGAGATCGCCAATGCGGCGCTCTTCCTGGCGTCCGACCTGTCTAGCTTCGTGACGGGGACGGCGATGTTGGCGGATGGTGGGGTGTCGATCAGCCGGACGTAATTGGGTGAGGGGCGTTCATTTTGTCTTCGCTGGTGCTCAGCGAAGCCAGGCAATGAAGGACGTGCCGTGTGGCCCCCTCATCTGCCTGCCGGCATCTTCTCCCCGAGGGGAGAAGGGACTCGTGGCGGCGCCTTGCTCCCTCTTCTCCCCAGCGGTGAGAAGATGCCCGTCAGGGCAGATGAGGGGGCGAGGAGCGTCGGCGGCAAGCGAAAGGTATGTGGCTGCTTCAGGTTCCAGCTTCAATGCCTTCCCAGCCCGCCTACGACATGATCAACCCGCCATCGACATTGATCGTCTGGCCGGTGATGTAAGCGGCGTCGTCGCTGGCGAGGAAGGTCACCAGGCCGGCGACGTCCTCGCCGGAGCCGGCGCGTTTCATCGGGATGCCCTGGACCCATTCCTTCATCAGCTCGCCTGGGCCGTAATTGCCGAGCAGCTTGCCCCAGGCCTGGTCGTTGTAGGCCCACATGTCGGTCTCGATGATGCCGGGGCAGAAGGCGTTGACGGTGATGTTATCGGTCGCGACTTCCTTGGCGAGGCTCTGGGTGATGCCAACGACGCCCATTTTCGAGGCGGCGTAGTGCGGCGTGAAGATGAAACCGTCGCGGGCCTGGCCGGAGGCGGTGTTGATGATCCGGCCTCCGCGCTTGTGCTTGCGCATTCTTGCAATGGCCTCCTGAGCGCAGAGGAAAACGCCCTTGGTGTTGACGGCCATGACCTTGTCCCACTCGTTTTCGGTCAGATCCTCGACGCGGGCGATAGTGATGACGCCTGCGTTCTGGATAGAGACGTCGACGGTGCCGAATTCCTTTTCGGCGGCATCGTAGAGCGCGATGACGCTCGCCTTGTCGGTAACGTCACCGATGAAGGAGATCGCCTTGCCGCCTTCGGATCTGATCCCTTCGGCAACGCCATGGACCAGATCCTCATTTGCCGAAACGACGAGATTGGCGCCTTCGCGCGCAAAGCGCCTGGCGATGGCGGCGCCGATACCGCGGCTGCCCCCGGTGATGACGACAGTCTTGTTTTCGAAGCGTTTCATGCTCTTTCCTCGTATTCTGACACAAACAACAAATCTGGAAGCGGATGACGGCTGCTCGGCGTGAAGGGCGGGCAGACGACGATATCGCGCGCCGTCGTGCCCGTTGGTCCCTTCAGCACCTCGGTCTCAGCCAGGGAGGGAGGCGAGACCGTTCATTTTTCAGCTGCCGGCTTCTCATCTCATCACCAGCAGCAGAAACCGCCGTCGACGAGAAGATCGACGCCGGTCACGAAACTTGCTGCATTCGACAGAAGGAACACCGCCGGACCTACCATTTCGTCGACGGTTGCCATGCGCTGCATCGGCGTCTGCTCTTCGAAGAGCTTGGTCTGGTGGACCATCTCAGGACGGGTGTTCATCGGCGTTGCGGTGTATCCGGGGGAGATGGTGTTGACGCGAATGCCGCGGCCGACCCATTCCATGGCCATAGACTTCGACATATGGATGACGCCCGCCTTAGAGGCGTTGTAATGCGCCTGGCTCAGTCCCCGGTTGACGATCACACCGGACATGGAGGCGATGTTGACGATGGAGCCGCGTCCATTCTTCAACATTGCGCGGGCTTCGGCCTGGCAGGAAAGGAATATGCCTTTCAGGTTGATATCCATCAGCGTCTGATATTGGTCCTCTTCCATCTCCTCCGCCGGGTTGGCGTTGGCGATGCCGGCAGCATTCACTGCAAGGGTCAGGGCGCCGAGATCGGCTTCGGTGCGCGCGACGGCGTCTGCAAGGGAGGCTTTGCTCGTGACGTCAGCCGCAATCTGGATCGAGCGGCGGCCGGCGGCGCTGATATGTTCGGCTGTCCTCGCCAGTCCGTCATCGGTCCGGCGGTCGAGCAGAGCCACGTCGGCGCCGCATTGGGCAAGGCCCATGGCAATGCGCTGCCCGATGCCGCTGCCGGCGCCGGTGACGATGGCGACCTGGCCGCTGAGATCGAAAAGCTTCGGGGCGTTCAGAGTGATGTCGGACACCGCTCTTCCTTTCTCTGGTTGTTCAGAGCATTTCCGCTTTTCTTCGAATCACGCAAATGCCCTACCTCTTTGTTTTCACGCAATTCCTGACGCAAAACCGCTTCACACTTTTACCGGAATTGCTTTAGATGGTAGCGAGCTCCATGACCGAAACGTCATTCGCCTGGTCACGATTAAGAATTCCCGCCTGCTTGCCTTGGGCAAGCACGAGAATGCGATTGGAGACGCCGAGGACTTCCTCGAGGTCCGAGCTGACGACGATCACCGCCACGCCCTGTTTGGCGAGATTTACGATAATGTCGTAGATGCCGGCGCGGGCGCCGACATCAATGCCTCTCGTCGGTTCGTCGAGCACGACGACCTTCGGATCGCGCATGAGCCACTTGGCGATCACGACCTTCTGCTGATTGCCGCCTGATAGGTCCGAGGCGTATTGCTCGGCACGGCCCTTGACGCCGAACTTGGCGACGGCCTTTTCCGCAAAGGAGCGCTTGATGCGCGGTGTGATCCAGCCGCCGCCCAGTTTGTCGAGATTGGCGTAGACGATGTTCTCGCTGATCCGGTGCCCGACGACGAGGCCTTGCTCCTTGCGGTCTTCGGGAACCATCACGATACCCCTCGCGATCGCGTCCGCGGGATCGCGCAGGCTCAGTTCCTCGCCTTCCAGCCTGATCGAACCGGCGCTGATCGGATCTGCGCCCGAAATCGCACGCACCAGTTCGGTGCGGCCGGCGCCGACCAGCCCGGCGATGCCGAGAATTTCGCCGGCCCGCACCTCGAAGGTAACGTCACGGAACGAGTTATCAGGCGAACTCAGGCCGGAGACTTGAAGCACCGGGCGATCTGTCGGAACGGGCAGGGCGGGGAACAGGCGGTCAAGCGGGCGTCCGACCATGCTCTCGACAATGGTTCGCACCGGGGTGGCGCTGTCTGCGAATTCCTGCACCCGCTCGCCGTCGCGAAGGACGACGATGCGGTCGGTGATCTTCTTGATCTCTTCCATACGGTGGGAAATGTAGACGATGCCCACGCCTTCCGACCGAAGCTTGCGAACCTGTTCGAAGAGAGCTTCTGTCTCCGCGCCGCCGAGGGCGGCCGTCGGCTCATCGAGGATCAGCAGCTTTGCGTTGAGTGCCAGCGCCTTGGCGATCTCGATGAGTTGCTGATTTGCCGTGGAAAGGCCGGCGACCTTCCGCGTTGCCGGTATGTGAAGGTTCAAGCGAGCGAGCTGGTCCTGGGCGCGGCGAACCATCTGGGCACGATCGACTGCGCCGTTCTTCATCGGCCAGCGTCCGATAAAGACGTTTTCGGCGACCGAGAGTTGTGGCAGAAGCTGCAGCTCCTGGTGGATCAGGACAATGCCCTTGTCGATCGCCTCCCTGGGATTGGCCGGGGCATAAGGCTGCCCCAGCCATGTCATCGATCCTTCGGACGGCGTGCGGGAACCGGCTATGATGCCCGACAGCGTGGACTTGCCTGCTCCGTTTTCACCCAGAAGAGCAACCACTTCGCCGGGATAGACGTCCAGGCTGACATTCTTCAGCACTTGGAGCGGCCCATACCACTTGGATATGCCCCTCAGGGAGAGAACGGGATCAGTCATGGCACACCTCTTCAAGACCTCGGCTTTATCAGGGATGGTTGGCGATGAAGCCTGCGACGTTTTCCTTGGTTGTCAGCGTGGCATCCATGAGCTGGACCGGGGGTACCTTCTCGCCGGCGACAAGCTTGGCGGCATTTTCAACGGCGTCGCGGCCCATCTTCTGTGTCTGCTGAGTGGCCGTAACGTCGAAGACGCCCTTGCTGAGGGCTTCGAGCGCTGCGGTGTCGCCGTCGAAGCCGCCAACCACGATCTTCTGGGAAGGTTTCGCGACCTTGATCGCCTGGGCGGCGCCGAGTGCAAGAGCATCAGCCTGAGCGAATACGATCGAAACGTCCGGGTTGGCCTGCAGCATGTTCTGCATGATCTGGAAGCCTTCATCCTGGCTCCAGATGTTGGAGTACTGCTCGGCGACGACCTTCACATCCGGGTTGGCCTTAAGAGATTCACCGCAGCCCTTCGAGCGATCGACTTCCGGGGTCGTGCCCTTCTGGCCATGAATGATGACCATCTTCCCCTTGCCGCCGGCTTCCTTCAGGATATAGTCGCAGACGGCCTTGGCTGAGGCGACGGAATCCGTTGCGAGGAATGTGTCGCCCGGGGCCCCCTCCGCGTTGCGGTCAACGTTAACCACTGGGATGCCGGCATTCTTGGCGAGCTTGACCGGAACGCTCGCAGCGGCCGCACCTGCCGGAATGTAGATAAGCGCGTCGATTTTCTGGGTCAGAAGATCCTGGATCTGGTTGACCTGTGTCGGCCCGTCGCCCTTGGCGTCGACCGTGATGACCTCGATGCCGCGCTTCTTGGCTTCGGCCTCGACCGATTGCTTGATCTGGTTGAAGAAGTTTGCCTGCAGGTTGGCGACGGCGAGGCCGAGCTTCTTCAGTTCCGCCGCGTGTACCGGACCAAGCATGAGACCGAGCAGTGCGGCAGATGCGAGCATGGTGCGCGCTATTTTCATTGTAGTTCCTCCGTTGTTAATGGCACCCTCGGGTATGTCCTCCCCCTCGGGTTATTGATCCGCCCCGATCTTTCAGGGCGGAATTCCGGGTCCGCCAAAGCGGCGGAGCCTGCTCGTCAGGCTCGACGCCGACGAATGGTTTCAGCGCCGACCGCAAGCACGATGACGATGCCGATGATCACCTGCTGAAGAAACGGTGAGACGTTGAGAAGATTGAGACCGTTGCGCAGCACTCCGATGATGAGAACGCCGATCAGAGTTCCTCCGATGCCGCCGGCACCGCCGGAGAGCGACGTCCCGCCGATAACGACTGCGGCGATGGTATCCAGCTCATAGCCGAGACCACTGGACGGCTGAACGGAATCCAGCCGGGCGGCGAGCACGACGCCTGCAAGCCCCGCGAGGACCGCACTCACGACATAGACGCTGATCGTTACAAGCGGAACATTGATGCCGGCCAGGCGCGCGACCTCGGGGTTTCCGCCCACCGCATAGAGCATGCGACCTTCGGACCGGAAGTGCAGGAAAAGCCATGCCGCCAGAACAACCGCAAGCATAAGAAAGACTGTGGCAGTCATGACGCCAAAGTGGCGATCGATCGCCAGCATCATGAACCAGTCGGGGAAGCCGACGATTTGCTGGCCGTCGGTGATCATGTTGGCGACGCCGCGGGCGGCCGACATCATTGCCAGGGTGGCGATAAAGGCCGGAACCCTGAACTGCGTCACCAGAAGTCCGACGATCAGTCCGCAAACAGCCGAGGCGATCAGCGCAAAGGCGATGCCGACGGGCAGGGGCAGGCCGGCGACGTTTGCGGTCCAGCCCATGACCATCATCGCCAGGGCGAGTGCCGAGCCGACGGAGAGATCGATGCCGCCGATCAGGATGACGAACGTCATGCCGACCGCCATAATGCCGAGAACGGTGATCTGGTCGAGAATGTTCAGGCCGTTTCGAACCGACAGAAACGTGTCCGTGCTGAAGCTCAGAAAGATGCATAGCGCGAGCAGACCCACGAGCGGGCCGGTAGCTCCCTTGAGCTTGCCCAGCCACGCACCGGACGAAAGCCTGTGTTCATTGATATCGAGCGCCACCATTGCTCCTCCCTATGCTTTAGGCCCTTATCCGTTATTCGTTCAGTGCAGAATAAATATTCATGCCTGCTGGAAAATTCATTAACAACTTGCTTTCCGGCTGTCAATAACATTTCCGATCACGTACGCTCTCGATAGCTCCGCCAGAGGGGTTGACTAATCGATCTGTTGTGCAAAAATATTGGAGATTGAATATTTATGCACACGAGGAGCCCATGGATACGACAGAACTCGAGCGTATCGCCCGCGAAATCCGATTGCGCGATCTCCAGGCGGTTTTTGAAGCTGGCGCCGGCCATATTGGTGGAGAGATGTCGGTCATCGACATTTTGATCGCCCTCTATTTTCGTGTGCTGAATGTCTGGCCTGATCAGCCCAAACACCCCGACCGCGACAGGTTCGTGCTTTCAAAGGGGCATACGGCTTGCGCTCTCTACGTGACGCTCGCAAAACGCGGCTTCATTCCGGAAGAGGAGATTTCCACCTTCTTGCAGCCGCATTCGAGGCTGAACGGACATCCGAATTGCAATAAGGTTCCTGGCGTCGAGACGAACACGGGGCCGCTCGGCCACGGTCTTCCGGTCGCAGTCGGAATGGCGAAGGCCGCCAAACTCTCGGGCGGGAAATTTCACACCTACGTCGTCACCGGAGACGGTGAGATGCAGGAGGGGTCCAACTGGGAAGCGATCATGGCGGCCGCCCAGTTCAAGCTCGATAATCTGACGCTGGTCATCGATCACAACAGGTTCCAGCAGGGAGCTGCGCTCGCCGAAACCAATGATCTCGCCCCTCTTCGTCCGAAGCTTGAAGCCTTCGATTGGGAAGTCACCGAAATCAATGGGAACAAGATGAGCGAAGTCGTTCCTGCTCTCGAACACCGGGGATCAAGGCCACATTGCATCGTCGCCCACACCAACAAGGGCCATGGAATCTCGTTCATGCAGGACCGGGTCGAGTGGCACCACAAGGTTCCGAGTAGGGAACAATACGAAATCGCATTGGCAGAATTGTCGGAGGCACTGTAATGAAGGCGCCAGTAAACCCACCCAAGCTTCACGATTGCCGCGACGCATTCGCCTCCACGCTCGAGCGGCTGGCTGCCGAAAACGAAACGATCGTTGCCGTCTGCAATGATTCCGTCGGTTCCTCCAAGCTCGGCGGCTTCAAGTCGAAGTTTCCGGAGCGCCTCGTCAATGTCGGCATCGCGGAGCAGAACATGGTCGGCGTCGGTGCAGGGCTTGCCAATGGCGGACGGCTGCCCTTCGTGTGCGGCGCTGCTCCGTTTCTCACGGGCCGGTCGCTGGAGCAGATCAAGGCCGACATTTCCTACTCGAACGCCAACGTCAAGTTGGTCGGCATTTCGTCCGGAATGGCATATGGCGAACTCGGCCCGACCCATCACTCGATCGAAGATTTCGCCTGGACGCGGGTCCTGCCCAATCTCCCGGTCATCGCGCCCTGCGACCGGATCGAAACCGCCGCTGCCGTCGCCTGGGCGGCAACCTACAGCGGGCCCTGCTTCCTGCGTCTGTCGCGGGTCGGTGTGCCCGACCTGCTTCGGGAAGGCCATAAATTCGAACTGGGCAAGGCGAATCTCCTTCGCCAAGGTTCCCAAGTCACTCTGATCGCCAACGGGACATTGACGCATCGCATCGTGAAGGCTGCCGAAATTCTCGCAGACCGCGGCATCGATGCCAGGGTGCTCAACCTCGCAACGGTTCGTCCGATCGACGAGGAGGCCATCATCGCCGCAGCTAGGGAAACCGGAGCGATCGTCACGGCCGAAGAGCACTCAATCTTTGGCGGGCTCGGCTCCGCGGTGGCCGAAGTGGTGGTCGACCATGCTCCAGTGCCGATGAAGCGTCTCGGGGTTCCCGGCGTCTACGCCCCGACCGGTTCAGCGGAGTTCCTGCTCGACGAATTCGGGATGGCGCCGTCCGCAATCGCCGACGCCGCGCAGTCGCTGATCGAGCGCAAGTAATTGGGATCACGTGACCGGCCGGGACGCTTGCCGTCCCGGCCAGCACCTGATCCGGGGAGGATAGAATGCGGGCAATTCTGGCAATCGACCAGGGCACGACCAATTCAAAGGCGGTTCTCGTTTCCGAGAAGGGAAAAATCATCGGCAGAGGTTCGGCTCCTGTCGGTATCGGCTATCCGAAGCCGGGCTGGGTCGAACAAGACCCACAACGGCTCTACGCATCGGTCTGCGAAGCGGTCGACGCCTGCCTGAAGGCTGGCGCCGATGTGACTATCGAGGCCGTAGCTATTTCCAACCAGCGCGAGTCCGTCACCGCCTGGGACGCCGACACCGGAGAGGCGCTCGGACCGGTGGTCAGCTGGCAGTGCCGTCGAACGGCACAGGATTGCGAACGTTTGATTGCCGAAGGCCAGCTTGCCCGGGTGCAGGCGCTGACAGGCCTGCCATTGGATCCAATGTTCCCGGGTTCGAAATTCCGATGGCTGCTCGACCGCATTCCGGCCGGGCGATCGGTGCGGCTGGGAACGATCGACAGCTGGCTCGTCCACTGCGTGACGGGGGGGCGCCGGTATGCCTGCGACGCGTCGAATGCCGCCAGGAGCCAGTTGTTCGATCTCAGGGAGCAGAGATGGAGCGAAGAGCTCGGCGAGATCTTCGGCGTCGATATCGCGCTGCTGCCCGAGGTCCTCGACAGCTCCGCCGATTTCGGCAGGACCCAAGGCTTGCCGGGTGTGTCTGACGGTACTCCCATCATGGCCGCGATCGGCGACAGCCACGCCGCCCTGTTCGGTCATGGGGCCTTCAAGCCGGGCGACGGCAAGGTGACCTTCGGGACCGGCTCTTCGGTCATGACGACGCTTTCCCAGTTCATTCCTCCACGCAACGGCATCACGACAACGGTCGCGTGGCGTATCGGGGGAAAGCCGACTTTCGCTTTCGAAGGCAATATTCTGGTTTGCGCCGCCAGTCTTCCCTGGATGGCTGACATTCTCGGCCTCGCGGATGTCGCGGCCCTTGTCGAACTTGCAGCGAGCGCCGAGCCGGGCGGACCTGGATTCGTGCCGGCGTTCGTCGGACTGGGTGCGCCTTACTGGAATGCCGATGCCCGTGCGCTGTTCTCCCAGATCAACTTCAATACCACACGCGCGCAGATGGCTCGCTCGGTAACTGACTCCGTCGCCTTGCAGGTGCATGACGTGATCGCGGCAATGCGGAGGCAGAGCGGTGGCGAACTTGGCGCGCTCTATGTCGATGGCGGACCGAGCCAGAATCGCTTCCTGATGCAGTGTGTGTCGAACCTGATCGAACATCCCGTGATCCAGTGCGAAGCACCCGAGGCGTCGGCCTTGGGCGCTGCATATCTCGCGGGGCTCTCGCTCGGCATGTGGAGCGATCTCCATGTTGTCGCGACGTTGCCGCGAAACACTGAGATCATCGAGCCGCAACCCATGGACCGCGCGGGACTTCTCGATACCTGGAATGATGCGCTCGCCCGCTCGACGTCCCGCGAAACACAGGCTAAAGGTGAATAAAAATTCAATCTGGGATTAGCGATGACTCGCCTCAACGAACTCCGCCTCATTTCAAGGGTCGCCCAGATGTACCACATAGAGGGACGGCGGCAGGCGGAGATCGCAGAGCACCTTCGCCTGTCGCAGGCGACGGTGTCGCGGATGCTGAAGCGCGCCGAGGCTGAAGACATCGTGCGAACCAGCGTGATCC
The DNA here is from genome assembly GCF_057784555.1 of Rhizobium sp. CNPSo 3670. NCBI lineage: Bacteria > Pseudomonadati > Pseudomonadota > Alphaproteobacteria > Hyphomicrobiales > Rhizobiaceae > Rhizobium > Rhizobium sp. CNPSo 3670. Next base: position 265,579 of record NZ_JBXSOL010000004.1, on the reverse strand, counting down.
CTCCCGTCGGCACCTATAGCGAGCTTGAGGGCGCGCTTCGCGAGAAATACGGTCTGCCGGAGGCGATCGTCGTCGAGTGTACGGAAGATCGGGACGGGGCCATCATGGCCCGTATCGGAGAGGCAGCGGCTCATCTCTTGGAGGTGACGCTGGCGCCAGGGGAGATCATCGGCGTTTCGAGCTGGAGCCAGACCATCTTCAAAATGGTCGAGAACATCCATCCTCAGAAGAGCGCTCAGGCGAAATTCGTCGTCCAGACCCTTGGAGGCATGGGCGATCCTTCGGTGCAGACGCATGCGACGCAGCTGACCACGCGGCTTGCGCGGCTGACCGGCGCCGAACCGAAGCTGCTGCCCGTGCAGGGCGTTACGACATCAAGGGAAGCAAAACTTCTGATGCAGGCCGACCCATTCGTGCGCGAGACGATGGACCTGTTCGGCAGCATAACGCTTGCGATCGTCGGAATCGGAGCCGTCGAACCGTCCGAACTTCTCGCGCGGTCCGGCAACATCTTTTCGTCCCGCGAGCTCTCCGATCTCGCGGAAGCGGGCGCCGTCGGCGATATTTCGCTTCGCTTCTTCGATAGGAACGGCAAGCCGGTGAAGACGCCGCTTGACGACCGGGTCATAGGGCTTCCGCTCGAGGATCTCGAACGGGTGGATCGGGTCATCGCTCTTGCCGGGGGGGCCAAGAAGACCGAGGCGATCGCAGGCGCGCTTCGCGTCGGGGTGATCGATATGCTTGTGACCGACAAATTTACCGCGCAGCGATTGATCGACTGACGGGGCGGGGTGCCCGCCTCGTCGTTCGAGGCTTCGTCCGATGGGCTACGCACCTCAGAGATTCACAAGCTCTCTGGATAAGGGCTGACCCTTGTGGCGGGAGGCTCTCGCGGGCGTTGCTGGATACTTCTGGATACTTGTAGAGTTTGTCGCACCCTATGCCGGCGCCTTCGCTTGGGCCCAGGGCGTTCGGCCTGCGATCTGTCACTGGATCGCTCCCCCCTTTGCGGGGCCGGGCCTCACCCGCCAGTTACACTCATGTGCCGCGCCACAGCGGGACGATTATGAGTCCGGTCGATGATGAAGTCGTGGCCTTTTGGCTTGCGGGTGATGGCTTCGTCGATGGCGGCGCAGAGGAGGGCGTCGTCCTCGGTGGCGCGGAGCGCGGCGCGCAGATCCGCGGCGTCGTTCTGGCCCAGGCACATATAGAGCGTGCCGGTGCAGGTGAGCCGAACGCGGTTGCAGCTCTCACAGAAATTATGGGTCATCGGCGTGATGAAGCCGAGGCGGCCGCCGGTCTCGGAAACCCTGACGTAACGCGCCGGGCCGCCGGTCTGGAAATCAATGTCAGTTAGCGTGAACTGACGTTCGAGGTCGGCGCGCAACTCTGAGAGCGGCAGGTATTGATCGGTGCGGTCCTCTTCGATCTCGCCCATCGGCATGGTTTCGATGACGGTGAGGTCCATGCCGCGACCATGGGCGAAGAGCAGGAGATCGGGCATCTCGGCATCGTTGAAATTTTTCAGCGCCACGGCATTGAGCTTGATCTTGATACCAGCGTTCTGCGCCGCGTCGATGCCTTCCAGGACCTTGTCAAAATCGCCCCAGCGGGTGATCTTGCGGAACTTGTCGCGATCGAGCGTATCGAGCGAGACGTTGATGCGGCGCACGCCGCAATCATAAAGCTCGGCGGCATGGCGGGAAAGCTGTGAGCCGTTGGTCGTCAGCGTCAACTCATCGAGACCGGAGCCGATCTTTTCGCCGAGCTTGCGCACGAGATACATGATGTTCTTGCGCACCAGCGGCTCGCCGCCGGTCAGCCTGATCTTGCTGACACCCTTTGCGATGAAGGCCGAACAGAGGCGGTCGAGCTCTTCGAGTGTCAAAAGATCCTTCTTCGGCAGGAAGGTCATATTCTCGGCCATGCAATAGGTGCAGCGGAAGTCGCAGCGGTCGGTGACGGAGACGCGGAGATAGGTGACCGCCCGGCCGAAAGGGTCGATCATCGGATGCGCATCTGCCGTGAGCGGCGATGCGTTGCCTATCGTTCCCACTCTCTTATTCACCAATTCCTCCGCGGCGGGGATTTGAAGCGCGCCGATCGGGATGGGCCCCGTTTTCGAGCGACATCTTTCTATTTGTGCATATGTGATTGCCCCGTCAAGGGAAATGGATTTCGCACCCGCTAATTTGCGCTTGCCTCGAAAAAGCCGAACGCCTACTTCTCCAAGGGAAAGAGGGTGATAGAGATGAGCGATATCTGGCCGAGCGAACTTCGCGTTTCTAAGGACCGGCAGCGGCTGGTGGTGACCTTCAACGACGGCCAGAGCTTCGATCTTTCGGCCGAACTCCTGCGCGTTCTGTCACCGTCGGCCGAGGTGCAGGGCCACGGGCCGGGACAGAAGGTGACGGTGCCGGGCAAACGCAATGTCGCGATCGTGTCGATGACGCCGACCGGCAATTATGCGGTCCGAATCGGTTTCGATGATATGCACGATACCGGCATCTACACCTGGACCTACTTGCGCGAACTGGGCGAACGGGGGGCGGAGCTGTTTTCGGCCTATGAGGACGAACTCCGGGAAAAGGGCATGAACCGCGACACCGCGGAAAAGCCGCGCTGAATCTCAATATATGGCCATCGGGGGACACATGGCGAAAGCGAATCGAAAGAACTGGCTGCGCGCCAAAGGCAGCGCCGCCGGCAGCAAGGTGACCTTCCTCGAACTGTTCTTCGATTTGGTCTTCGTCTTTTCGATCTCGCAGCTTTCGCATGCGCTTGCCGCCCATTACACGCCTCTCGGCGCTGCCGAAGCGGCAGTGATGACCTTCGCCGTCTGGTGGGTGTGGATATTCACCGCGTGGGTGACGAACTGGCTCGATCCCGACAAGATGCCGGTGCGCGGCATGCTGGTCGTGCTGATGATGCTGGGCCTAGTGCTTTCCGCCTCCATCCCCGAGGCCTTCGGCGACAAGGGACTGCTTTTTGCCGGCGCCTATGTGACGATGCAGGTCGGCCGCTCGCTGTTTGCCACCTATGCGATGACGCGTGTCGACCGGGCCAATACGCTGAATTTCGCGCGCATCACAAGCTGGCTTGCGGTCGCCGCCGTCTTCTGGATCGCCGGCGGGCTCTTGGAGCATGAAGCCCGGCTTATCGCATGGCTGATAGCACTTGCGATCGAATATGCCGGGCCAGCCGCGGGCTTTGCGGTGCCTGGGCTTGGCCGATCGAGGCCTGGCGACTGGGACGTTTCCGGCGCGCACATGGCTGAGCGCTGCGCGCTCTTCGTCATCATCTGCCTCGGCGAGGCGATTCTCGTTTCAGGCCGCACCTTTTCCGAGCTGCCGATTTCGGGTCTGACCAGCCTGATCTTCGTGACTGCCTTTATCGGCACGGTCGCCATGTGGTGGCTCTATTTCCGCTTCGGCCACGGGCGCGCCGCTCATCGCATCGAGCATGAGGAGACGCCGGGGGCTCTGGCGCGGCAGGCTTTCACCTACGCGCATATCCCGATCCTGGCCGGCATCATCGTGCATGCGGTGGCGGTCGAATTCATGTTCTCGCATCCGCACGAGACGGGTGACTTCGGCGTCGGGGCGGCGGTGCTCGGCGGCTCCGGTCTGTTCCTCGCCGGCAATCTCTGGTTCAAGGGCGCGACCAGCGGGCAGATGCCACTGTCGCATCTTGCCGGCCTCGTGTTGGTGATCCTGCTAGCTTTCGCAGCGCCATTCCTCGAGGTCTATCTGCTCGGCATCCTGGCAACGCTGGTGCTGATCATCGTCGCTGCCTGGGAATATCGTTCGCTGAGCGGCACATCGACGGCGCCGTCGCTGCATTGAACGTCAAGCGCCTCGTATCGAACTTGGTTCATGCGAGGCGCTTGAGGGTCTTTTTATGCATGTCGTCCTTCCAAAACCGCTGCCCACTTTTGGGCGGCATGCATCAGTCATCGTCGCGCAGATCTTTCAGCAGCACGGTGATGATGCGCTCCATCGAGGTGGCCGTCGCCATGCATTGTTCGATCGGCTCCTCAGAGAGGGTGCGTTCGATGAGATCGGTCTGGATCGCCATCGCCGCCTCGGTCACTTTGCGGCCTTCGCCGGTGAGATAAAGGCGCAGCACCCGCTTGTCGCGCTCGTCGCCGCGCCGCTCGATCAGACCCCGTTGCTCCATCTGCGGCAGCAGCATGCTCATATTGGAGCGGCCGACGAGGAGCTTGCGCGCCAGTTCCTGCTGCGAAATGGCCTCGAAACGGTAGAGATTGACCAGAATATCGAGGTGTGGCGGCTTGATATCGAGATCGGCAAGCGAGCGGGTCAGGGACTGCTGCATCAGCTGGCAGGCGCGCGCCACCGCAATCCAGCTGCGAAAACGCGGATGATCCCAGGGCAGGGATTGATTTTTGTTCATCTTTGTACTTTATTGTTCAGTGTTGAACAGTCTTTTGGATTCCCACTATGGCAAATTTCGCGCTTGAGGTCACCCGCCTCGGATTTCGGGTTCTGCAGGCGATATCGCCGCGGCTGGCGGGCAGGGCGGCATTCCTGCTGTTCTGCCGCACACCATCGCCGCGGCCGAAGGGAGAGAAGGCAAAGACGGCACATGCGGCTGGTGCGGCGCGGCTTGCCGGCGCGGAACGCTTTGTCCTCAGGCTTGCCGGCGGCGCCAAAGCGCATGCCTATCGCCTCAACGGCGGAGCGATCGGTCAGCGCAAGCGCTACCTCGTCACGCATGGCTGGGGCTCGAGCGCCGTCTACATGGCAGATCTCGTCTCGATGCTGGCGGCGACAGGTGCCGAGGTGGTGGCGCTCGATTTTCCCGGCCATGGGCACGCGGGTGGCCGTTTCCTGCATATGGGGCTTGCGGTCCAGGCGATCGCGGCAGCAGGGGAGCGCTTCGGTGCATTCGACGCGGCGATTGGCCATTCCTTCGGGGGCGCGGCGCTGATGGTCTCGGCGGCGGGCCTGATCCCGGATGCTGCGCCCGTTACCGGGGAGCGACTGGTGCTGATCGGCGCGCCGAGCGAGATGGCCTGGCTTTTCACTGATTTCGGACGGATGATCGGGCTTCGCGCCGGCGCGCAGGCTGCGTTGGAGAATGAGGTTCATCGTGTCACTGGGCGAAGACTCGGAGATTTCGACGCCAACAATACGGCGGGCTCGATCGGCCGGCCGGTCCTGGTGATCCACGCCGAGGACGACAAGGAAGTGTCAGCGGCCCATGCCCGGCGTTACGGCGCGGCGAGTAAGAGAGTGCGGCTGTTCTGGGCGAAAGGTTTCGGCCATCGGCGCATCATCGGCGCGCCTCCGGTGCTCGGCGCGATCGAGGCCTTTCTCGCAGGCGGCGCGGACGAGGGAACCGACGAAAGCATCAAAAAAGATGCGGAGATCATTCCGCTATTTGAGCTTCCGGCGAGGCGCGCGGCATTGTAGCGTCCGTGGCAAAGATCAGCCGCGGCGGGACGCTTCATGAAAATCATCAGCAGCATCGAAGAGCTCAATACCATCTATGGCGCCGGCCTATCACAGGCTTCGGTCGACAAGGTGACCAAGCGGTTGACGCCGCTTTACCGTCAGATGATCGAAATCTCGCCGTTTGCGGCGCTTGCGACCGTCGGGCCGGAAGGGCTTGATTGTTCGCCACGTGGCGATCTCGGCGGCGTAGTGCGCGTCGTCGACGACGAGACGCTGTATCTGCCGGATTGGCGCGGCAACAACCGTGTGGATTCGCTCTCCAATATCGTACGTGATCCCAGGCTCGCGCTGATGTTTCTGATCCCCGGCTCCAACACCACGATGCGCATCAACGGCCGCGGCGTCGTCTCGAACGACGAGGCGCTGCTTTCGAGTTTCGAGATGGACGGCAAACATCCGCGCACCGTCATCGTCATTTCGATCGACGAGGTCTATTTCCAGTGTGCGCGCGCCGTGATACGCGCCGAACTCTGGAATGCCGGGCATTTTACCGATCCGGCGAGCTTGCCGACGCCGGGCCAGATGCTGAAGGCTGCCGTCAGCGATTTCGATCAGGAAACCTACGACCGGGAATGGCCGGGACGGGCGGCGAAGACGATGTGGTGAACCGCTGTCATCTCATTGTGACGGGGCAATTTTGACAGAGTTCGCCCTTACTCGATGTTATCCTCGGCCTTGTGCTGCCTTTTGCCGAGCATCTGCTGCACCGGCGGTAGATGCTAGGCCAAGCCCGAGCATGACGAAAGAAGGGTTGTCACCTTGTGGCGACAGCGTGCTTATCATGAGGGTTCCGCGTCAGGCCTTGTAGATCAGCCAGCTCTTGCTGAAGTCCTTCTGCATGCCGTCCTGATAGAGGACGATACAGTTGCGGCCGGCGTTCTTAGCGCCGTAAAGGGCGATGTCGGTCTTGCTGTAAAGCTCGCCGGCATCCTCCGCATTCGAGGCCATGCAGATGCCGATGGAAACGGTGATCGGGCCGTAATTCACCCGCGTGCGGGAATTCTTGAACGGCGTAGTTTCCAGCGTGCGGCGGATGCGTTCGGCGATCGCCGTCACTTCCTCGGCTGTGTTGCCCTCGATGATCAGGGCAAATTCCTCGCCGCCGGCACGGGCGACGAAGACGTCTCGCCGGACATTGCTGCGGATGACGGAGGCGACGGTGGCGAGAATCTTGTCGCCGACGGGATGGCCGTAGGTGTCGTTTATCTTCTTGAAGTTGTCGATGTCGGCGAGCAGCAGGGCGGTTACCGGACGCATGCCGGGATTGTTGAAGACCGCTGACAGCCGGTCATCGAAGGCGCGGCGGTTGGAAAGGCGCGTCAGTGAATCGGTGTTGGCGATGCGCTTGTATTCATCGAGTTCCTTGCGGACTTGGTCCATCTCCTGCGAGCGCTGGACGACGTCCTCGACGGTGCGTTCGCCATGCGCCATGGTATCGCCAGTCGCCTGGCTCAAAAGTTCGATAGCGCTTTCGATCAATTCGGCGCTGGCATTGCTCTTGGAGGTGATGCGCTTATGGGTCTCGCCGAGCAGCCTTGTATAGCTTTCGAGCGAACTTTGCTCCTGCCTCAGGATTCGCAGCAGGCCGTCGAGTTCGCCTGATATGCGCGTATGGGCATCGTCGAAGACGCGTGCGGGGCTGCTGGTGAAATACTGCGCGCCCAGCGCATCAAGTTCGGCCTGGGTCGCCTGGCTGCCGAGAGCTGCGAGTTCACGGGTGAGCGCCGGATTGGAGCCGATATAGGCCTCGTAGAAGAGTTCGTAATTGCGGGGTATCGGCGCGACGCCCATCGAGCGCATTGCGTAGGTGATCTGGCCCGCTACGTCGGGAACCTGCACCTTGGGCGCGACAGCCGTATTCATCCGGCAAACTCCTCATTTCTTCGAAGGCAATATTTATTTGTTAGCTTAAATTTCTTGGGAAAAGATTAAAGCGACATATACCAAAGATTACATATGAAAACTTCGCGGTCGGTCAGTACTTCAAGTACGTCTATGATTTTTCAAGGAAAAACGTATCCTTATCGGGACAGTGCATACCCGTTGCGCGGGAGGCGGTATTTAAAAAACTTACAGTTCTTTTCTCCTTAGAGATCGTATTCATCTTGTCGACAGCAAGTTTTGGTTGTTTCCTATTTTCGGAAGCAATGCGGAATGACGGTTCACCGCCAAACCCGACACCGCCAAAAAGCCAGGACGTAAGATCATGGAAAGCGGCCGCGCCATTTTTTCGTCATCCTCGTTTTCATCGTCTTCGCAGGCGGTGCCTTGCTGCTGGAGCATGCCCGTCTCTTTGCCGGCGCATTCCGGACGGAGATTCTGGCGCGGGTGGATGATGGAGATGTGATAAGCGCCGCAGATAATCAGTAAGCGCGCAAATATCGGAAGGTCGCGCCGTGCGGCGCCTTATCCGGCAGGCGGATGAGGGGCTTTACGGCAAGCCGTCAGCTTCCCCTTCACCTGACTTCAAAGACACACCAGACAATCACCCCAAATTCAATTCCTGGAAGAAATCATTGCCTTTGTCGTCGATGACGATGAAGGCGGGAAAGTCTTCGACCTCGATCTTCCAGACCGCTTCCATGCCGAGCTCAGGATATTCCAGCACTTCGACCTTGCGGATGCAATCTTTGGCGAGGCGGGCGGCGGGGCCGCCGATCGAGCCCAGGTAAAAGCCGCCATGTTTCTTGCATGCCTCGCGCACAGCGCGCGAGCGGTTGCCCTTGGCGAGCATCACCATCGAGCCGCCGAAGGACTGGAACTGGTCGACGTAGCTGTCCATGCGGCCGGCCGTCGTCGGGCCGAAGGAGCCGGAGGCATAACCGGCCGGCGTCTTGGCGGGGCCGGCATAATAGACCGGGTGATTTTTCAGGTAGTCGGGCATGCCTTCGCCCTTCTCCAGCCGTTCGCGGATCTTGGCATGGGCGAGGTCGCGGGCGACGATAATGGTGCCCGTCAGCGAAAGGCGCGTCTTGACGGGGTGCCTCGATAGTTCGGCGAGCACTTCGGCCATCGGCTTGTTGAGGTCGATATGCACGGTCGATTCCGACAGTTTCGCTTCGTCGATCTCCGGCATGTATTTCGACGGATCGGTTTCGAGCTGCTCGACAAAGATGCCGTCGCGGGTGATCTTGCCCTTGGCTTGGCGGTCGGCGGAACAGGAGACGCCGAGGCCGATCGGCAGCGAGGCGCCGTGGCGGGGCAGGCGGATGACGCGCACGTCATGGCAGAAATACTTGCCGCCGAACTGAGCGCCGACGCCCATCTGCTGCGTCAGCTTGTGGATTTCCTTTTCCATTTCGATGTCGCGGAAGGCATGGCCGCTCTCGGAGCCTTCGGTCGGCAGTTCGTCGAGATAACGGGTCGACGCAAGCTTGACGGTTTTCAGGTTCATCTCCGCCGAGGTGCCGCCGATCACGATCGCCAGATGATAGGGAGGACAGGCTGCCGTCCCCAACGTCAGGATCTTCTCCTTAAGGAAGTCGATCATCCGGTCGTGGGTCAAAAGCGAAGGCGTACCCTGATAGAGGAAGGTCTTGTTGGCTGAACCGCCGCCCTTGGCGACGAAGAGAAAGTCGTAGGAGTCCGTGCCTTCCTCATAGATATCGATCTGCGCCGGCAGGTTATTCCTAGTGTTCTTCTCTTCGAACATCTTGATCGGCGCGAGCTGCGAATAACGCAGGTTCTTCTTTTCATAAGCGTCGAGCACGCCTCTCGAAAGCGCCGCCGCATCACCGCCCTCTGTCCAGACCCTGCGGCCCTTCTTGCCCATAATGATCGCCGTGCCAGTGTCCTGGCACATGGGCAGCACGCCGCCGGCGGCAATATTGGCGTTCTTCAGCAGATCATAGGCAACGAAACGATCGTTGTCGGTCGCTTCAGGATCGTCGAGGATGGCGGCAAGCTGCTTCAGATGGCCGGGGCGCAGCAGGTGGTTGATGTCGGCAAAGGCGGTTTCGGCAAGCAGCCGGATTCCCTCGGAATCAACCGCCAGGATTTCCTGGCCCTTGAAATTGTCGACCGAGACGTAATCGCTGCTGATCTTGCGATAGGGGGTGGCATCCTTGCCAAGCGGGAAGAGATCGTCAGCCATCCAAGTGACCTTTCTGGTGGGCGTGCGTCGCTAAAATTGGAACCGGTCTAAATCTGCTGCGAAGCAAATGCAATTAGGATGGGGCGGAGTCTGGAGCTGGGGCCATATGGTGCCACATTTTGCAACCTGCCCGGCACACGCAATAAGCGAGGCGAAAGCGAGATCTGTCGCGAAGCGGCCGACTTCAGGTTGCCTTCAGTTCAAGCCCGGTTCATATTCCCGGCAGCGTTAACCTGCCGGGGCTTCCAATGACAAATGCAAAGCCAACTGCTGTCGACGACCTTCTCGTTTTTTTCGAACATGACTGGATCAGGGGCGATCTGCTGCGCCTCGCCCGCGATCCCGAAGGAGCGGCCATGTATGTTCGCTTCGTCAATGGCGTCCGCATCGACGCCAAACATGGGCCTGACCACGAAACGATCATTGAGGGCAAGTACGGAACCTTCAAAGTGACACCTGACGGTCACTTCACATATGAGCTGGATTACACGCTCGACGTGGTGAAGAATTTGGGTAAGTCCGATCAGCTCATCGAAAAGCTGAATTACAAGATGTCCGATGGCTCCGGGGGCACGGATCTCGGCGTGCTGACCCTGGCGATCGACGGCGTCAACGAAGACGAAAAATACCACGAAGTCCTGGATTTCGATGATATGGGAGTCTTATCAAGGGCAGATGATTTCTCTCTTCCCAATTACCGTGGCTTTGCGCTCTCCGTGAACGGTAGCCACGACCTGACGCTTCTGAACGGCATCGTCTATGATAACATTCCGGGCGTCGACGCCATTACCGAGGACGGTTTCAGCGATACCGTTCTGTCGCCGGGTTCTGCGCCCGTAACCCTGAAAATGGTCGATGGCGGGGAGTTCACCTTTCAGAGCGTTTCGATCGCCGAATTGTCGGCGTCGCCCTTTCACCTGACGCTCACAGCCCTGAGCGACGGCCAGATCGTCTATCAGCAGGAACTCGAGGTTACCAGGCCCAATCTCGAGGTCGATATCGAAGACATCGAAGAAATCCGCTTCGACTTCATGGGCAATTCGGTGGTGATGGACAATTTTTCGCTGTTGGTTTGAGGCTTGTCTGGTGTGCCGTGTGTGCCCGTCACCCTAACCCTCTCCCCGTAAAAACGGGGCGAGGGGACGTGCCCTGCGAGAGGTTGGCGAGGGACTGAGAGGTTGCGGCTATCTCCCCTTCGCCACGCAAGCGGGAAGGTGCCGGCAGGCGGATGAGAGGCGTTGCGCCTGTTGTCCTTTACTTCGGTCCGATCATCGTTTCCGGGCGCACGATCGCGTCATATTCTTCCGACGTCACCAGGCCGCTGGCGAGCGCCTCCTCCTTCAAAGTCGTGCCATTCTTGTGCGCCGTCTTGGCGATCTTGGCGGCGGCGTCGTAGCCGATCTTGGGGGCGAGGGCGGTGACCAGCATCAGCGAGCGCTCGAGGCCGGCCTTGATATTGTCCTCGCGCGCCTCGATGCCGACAACGCAGTTGTCGGTGAAGGAGACGGCCGCGTCGGCAAGCAGCTGCACCGACTGCAGGAAATTATAGGCCATCATCGGATTGTAGACGTTGAGTTCGAAATGGCCCTGGCTATCGGCAAAAGTCAGCGCGGCGTGGTTGCCGAAGATGTGGATGCAAACCTGCGTTAATGCTTCGCACTGAGTCGGATTGACCTTGCCGGGCATGATCGACGAGCCTGGCTCGTTTTCCGGCAGTGCCAGTTCACCCAGGCCGGCGCGCGGGCCGGAGCCGAGCAGGCGAATATCGTTGGCGATCTTGAAGAGGGCGGCAGCCGCCGCATTGATGGCGCCATGCGAAAAGACCATGCTATCATGCGAGGCGAGCGCTTCGAACTTGTTCGGCGCGCTGACGAAGGGCATGCCGGTGATATCAGCGATCTCTTCGGCGACCTTCTCGGCAAAGCCGACCGGCGCGTTGAGGCCGGTGCCGACGGCGGTGCCGCCCTGGGCGAGCTCGCAGAGGCCCGGCAGGGTCATCTCGATGCGCTTGATGGCCGAGCCGACCTGGGCGGCATAGCCGGAGAATTCCTGGCCGAGCGTCAGTGGTGTGGCATCCTGAGTATGGGTGCGGCCGATCTTGATGATGTGGCTGAACTCGGTGACCTTCATATCCAGGGCGGCATGCAGGTGCTTCAGCGAGGGCAGCAGGTGATGGGCGATCCGTTCGGCGCAGGCGATGTGCATGGCCGTCGGATAGGTGTCGTTCGACGACTGGCTCATATTGACGTGATCGTTCGGATGCACCGGCTTCTTGGAACCCATGACGCCGCCGAGCATTTCTATGGCACGATTGGAGATCACCTCGTTGGCATTCATGTTGGACTGTGTGCCGGAACCGGTCTGCCAGACGACCAGTGGAAAGTGCTCGTCGAGCTTGCCGTCGATCACTTCCTGGGCGGCGTCGACGATGGCCTTGCCCAGCGCCGGATCGAGCTGGCCGAGCGACATGTTGGCGCGGGCGGCCGCCTGTTTCACGATGCCGAGCGCGCGCACGATCGACAGCGGCTGCTTTTCCCAGCCGATCTTGAAATTGCCGAGCGAACGCTCGGCCTGGGCGCCCCAATATCGGTCGGCGGCGACATCGATGGGGCCAAAAGTATCGGTTTCGGTGCGGGTTGCGGTCATGAGCCTTGCCTTCCTCTCGCATGCTGTTTTCTGGCATCTTCGAAAGATGTGGTCTTATAGGTTGGAAACCAGGGTAAGAAAACAGGATGCTGTGCGAAATATTGATACTCACAGTCATGTTTGCGCCGGCCGAGCGGCGTGCTTTTTCGGCCACGTTGGAAATTTTATGTATCGGCACGTTTTTGCCGTACTGGTCCGGCGGCGAAAATTCGGTAAAAAATTAACTAATAATTTCATAATTTTGTGTGAACTGCTGTGCGGCGCCGCGCAGGATTCCTCTCACATGAAATTGAGTCCGCCAGCGCTGGCGGCGAAGGCCGGTTTCTGATCAATGAGGCCCTACGCTGCTTGAGTTTCGCGGGATTTGAGCTGAGAACAGCATGACATCGGGACTGGAATATATATGACGTTCGTTTTGAAAAGCGCGGTATCCGCATTGGCAGTTTCCTGCGGCCTGGCAATGATGGCCGCTCCCGCGCATGCCTATACGCTGATGGATATGCTGCGCGGCGACAGGCAGCGGACCCAGAGCACCATTTTCATGGATCAGATGCCGCCCGGGCGTGTGGCGCCGCGTGGCGGCGAAGGCGGATCGCTTGGCGGGCTTGACCCGGAGGCGCCGCTGCCGAAGGTGAGCGGTCCGCGTTATTACACCTATAAGACCGAAGGCCTGCAGTTCGTCGATACCAGCAAGTTTGCCGATCCTATCGTCACTGGTGCGGTTGCTGAGGTTTCGCCGGGGAGCGATTCCGAACCGGTGGTGCAGCGCCGCTTCCTGGCGCAGGCCAAGGTTCGTGCCAATGCCGACGTCGCCAAGGCGCTCGAAACCTATTACAGCGACAGCCGCAATCCGCTCGTCTGGGTCGACGGCAACCAGATCAACGAGCGCGCCCAGTCGGCAATGGCGGCGCTGGCCGATGCGGCTTCCGTGGGTCTCGACCCTGCCGATTACGCCGTGCAGGCGCCGGCCGTCGATCCGGCCAATCCCGATCCTGCTGCGCGCGACCGGGCGCTGACGCAGTTCGAGCTGGAACTTTCGGCCAAGCTGCTTGCCTTCGTGCAGGACACGGTCCGCGGCCGCATCGATCCGAACAAGATTTCCGGCTATCACGATTTCCAGCGCAAGGTCGTCAATCTGGCGCCGGTGCTGAAGCTTGCCCGCATGAGCCCCAATGCCGGCGCCTACATCGCCAGTCGTTCGCCCGATAGTACGCAGTTCGAGGCGCTGAAGGCGGAGCTTGCCAAGCTTCGCGCTGCCGACAGCAATGAGGAGCAGATCGTCATTTCGCTCCAGGGCCTGCTCAGACCCGGCGACAGCTCGCCCGAGATCGCCAATATCGTCAAGGCGCTGCAGAAGCACGGGTCCGAGACACTGAAGACCGATCATGCGGCGACGTTCGCAGCTTACGCCGGAGGCAGCGACTATTCGCCAGACATCGTCTCACTCGTCGAGGACTTCCAGAAAGAGCACGGCCTGAAGCCGGATGGTGTTATCGGCCAGGCGACGGTGCGCGCCATGACCGGCGGCGACACCAATGCCTCGAAGATCGAAAAGCTCGTCGTCGCCATGGAACAGGTCCGCTGGCTGCCGGAAGATCTGGGTTCCCGTTACGTCATGATCAACCAGCCGGCCTACATGGCCTACTACCACAATGACGGCAAGGAACAGCTGTCTATGCGCGTGGTGGTCGGCGGCAAGAACAACCAGACCTATTTCTTCAACGACGAGATCGAAACGGTGGAGTTCAACCCGTTCTGGGGCGTGCCGCAGTCGATCATCATCAACGAAATGCTGCCGAAGCTGCGCTCGGACCCCAACTACCTCGATCAGCTCGGGTATGAGGTTGAGGTGAATGGCCATGCCGTCGCCTCGTCCAGCGTCGACTGGTACGGCTCGACCGCGAATGTTTCGGTGCGCCAGCCGCCAAGCGGCGATAACGCCCTCGGCGAACTGAAGATCCTGTTCCCGAACAGCCACGCGATCTACATGCACGATACGCCCTCGAAGAGCTTCTTCAAGCGCGACATGCGGGCGCTCAGCCACGGTTGTGTCCGTCTTGCCAATCCGCGCGCGATGGCGGCCGCCGTGCTCGGCACGACGGTTGACGATGTCGCCAGGCAGATTGCAAGCGGCCAGAACCATGCGGTGAAAGTGCCGCAGAAGATCCCGGTCTACGTCTCCTATTTCACCGCCTGGCCGAACAAGGACGGCGTGGTGGAGTATTTCGATGACGTTTACGGCCGTGACGCCTATGTCGAGAAGGCTTTCGACGCGACGACCAAGGCGCGTGGGGCGCAGATCTAATACAGGTTTATTGGGCTATTGAATGGGCGGTCTTCGGGCCGCCCGTTTCGTTATTGGGGTGTCTGCGTGCTGCAATATGAGGATCGGATGCGCCGTGCCGCCCCCCATCCGACCCTTCGGGCCACCGATGAAAAAAATGTAGGATATTGATGCTTGCCGGGCGAGTGGCCGCCCGCCCGGCAGCTGGTTGTCGGATCGTCACCTTCTTAGCCGTTTTGGGGCTGTGGGGAGCAGGATCGCAACCGGCTCTTCATCTGGCCCGTGTGGTTGCAGGAACCTTGGGGTTCGTATCCAAGACAGGGACGACGAAGATGACCGATAATAGCATGATCTGTGCCGGAATCGATGTCGGCAAAAGCCATCTCGACATTGCCCTCCATCCCGGTAAGGCAAGGCTGAGGGTCACGTACGACACCGCTCCCCGCTGGGTAGAAGGGGGAACAAGCGGCGCACACCTCGTAACAATGGGACGTTTTGATGGGAGCAGGGGATCAGAGGCTTGTCCCTTCTACCCAGCAGGGAGAAGGTGCCGGCAGGCGGATGAGGGGGCTACAACTGCAGGGCATCGGCGAAGTTTCCAGCCCTCAAACAGCAGCCTTCTCCGCATTCTCCCGCAGCAGCCTTTCCACCAACTCCACCGTTAGTTCATCATAGTGCGTGATGATCACGTCCGGGTTCAAAGTCGAGACCGGCACATCCGAGTAGCCGAAGGGAACGGCAATCGCCGGCACGGCGGCGTTTCTGGCCACGGCGATATCGTTGATGCTGTCGCCGATCATCACGGTTCGGGAAATATTGCCGCCGGCGCGCTCGATGGTGCCGGTGAGGTGACGGGCGTCGGGCTTGCGGTATTGGAAGGTGTCGCCGCCGATGACTGCTTTGAAATAGTGGGCGAGATCGAGCTTGCCGAGCAGACCGAGCGCGAGGCTCTCCATCTTGTTGGTGCAGACGGCGAGGCGGTAGTCAGCGGATTTCAGGCGGTTCATCGCGGCGACCAAACCGGGATAGGGTTCCGTATGGCCGGGCATATTGCCGGCATAATGGGCGACGAAGCGTTCCACCAGCAGCGGCAGGCCGTCTTCCGCGAGCGAATGGCCGCGCAGCCGGCAGGCGCGCTCGATCATCACCCGCGCTCCCTGGCCGACGAGGTGAGTGAGGTCGTCATAACTGACCGGTTCGAGGCCGAGGGCTGCGATCGTATGGTTCAGGCTTTCGACGAGATCGGCATGGGTGTCGAGAAGGGTGCCGTCGAGATCGAAGACGACGAGCGGGGCGGGGGCAGGGGTCAAGGGGTTTGCCTCTTTGAGCGATGGGCGTCTTGCGAGCGGCTTCGATGGACGACGCGTCATTCCCAGGAATGATGATATCGGTAGGCGATCGTGGGGAGGAAAGCAACGGCCTGAGGATTAGCGGGAAGCCGCAGGCGTTTGTTTCGGCTTTTCATTTTCCGTGATGATTTTGACTTTCGTTTGCCAGGCGAGCCGTGTAAACAGCACATCCAACGCAATAATTCGGAGCTGGCGGCGCATGGATGCGCGCGAAATGAAGATCAAGGCCGCCGAGGCCGCGCTCGCCCATGTCGAAAGCGGGATGCGTCTCGGCATCGGAACTGGGAGTACAGCGGAAGAATTCGTCCGTCTGCTGGCGGAGAAGGTCGCAGGCGGCTTCCAGGTCGAAGGTGTTCCGACGTCCGAACGAACGGCGCGGCTCTGTGTCGAGCTCGGTGTGCCGCTGAAGTCGCTCGACGAGCTGCCGGCGCTCGATCTGACGGTTGACGGTGCCGACGAGGTCGATCCGGCGCTCAGGCTGATCAAGGGCGGCGGCGGCGCGCTGCTGCGCGAAAAGATCGTCGCCGCCGCTTCGCAGAGGATGATCGTCATTGCCGACGAGAGCAAGCTGGTCGAGACACTCGGCGCCTTCGCGCTGCCGATCGAGATCAATCCGTTCGGTCTCGTCTCGACGCGGATCGCGATTGAAAAGGTCGCCGCTCGGCTCGGGCTTTCCGGCGAGCTCAACCTGCGCCAGTCCGGTGACGGAGAGTTTACGACGGATGGCGGCCATTACATCATCGATGCATCTTTTGGCCGCATTCCTGATGCAGAGGCGCTTTCGAGCGAGCTGAATTCCATACCCGGCGTCGTCGAACACGGGCTCTTTATCAATATGGCGGCACTTGCGATCATCGCCGGTCCTGCGGGTGCGCGCACGCTGCAGGCAAACAGATAACAGGAGCATACACTTATGATGAACATTGCAGGTCTTGGCCGTCTTGCCGCTGCGACCATCGTTCTTTCCGGGCTTGTCTTCGGCTCCGCCGTCAAGGCGCAGGAAGTTTCCGAAGAGCAGCTGAAGGCGGCGCGCGCGGCGATTGACGCGATCGGTGCCACTGCCCAGTTCGACAATATCCTGCCCGGCCTCGCCGAGCGCCTGAAGGCCGGCCTGATCCAGGATTCGCCGAACTATCAGGACATCATTTCATCGACCGTCGACGCGCAAGCGCTGAAGCTGGCGCCGCGCCGCGGTGATCTGGAAAAGGAGGCGGCGCTCACTTATGCCAAGGCCTTCACGGTCGACGAGCTGAAGGCGATTGCGGATTTCTATAATTCCGACGTCGGCAAGAAGCTGCTGCGCGATGGTCCAGTCGCCTCCCGCGAAACGGCCAAGGCTGCCGACATCTGGGCGCAGGGCATTTCGCGAGACCTGGAAAAGCAGAGCAATGCCGAACTGTCCAAGGTCATCAAGGCGCCACCGCCGGCAACCGAGAGCCCAGTGGCTCCTGCACCCGCTCCGGCGCCGGCCCCGGCTGCCCAGAAGTAAGGGCTGCCTCCGCAGATTTGCAAAAGCCCGGCATCGTCCGGGCTTTTTTGTTATGATGGATACGGCAATAACGGCGAGGTTTGGGTGAGGCTACATGTCCGATCATCACGAGGCGGTGCAAGTGCGGATATCAGGCAGGGTCCAAGGTGTCGGTTTTCGCATGTGGACTCGCGATGAGGCGCTGCGGCTCGGCGTAACGGGTTGGGTGCGCAACGAAGCGGACGGATCTGTCTCCGTCTTGATCGCTGGAGCGGATAATGCGATTTTGACGATGATCGAGCGTTTGAGGCGCGGACCTGCAGGGGCATCGGTCTCAAGCGTCGAGACGGAAGCGGCTCAGCTCGAGAATATGCCGAGGGATTTCCGCATTACCGGCTGAGAGCGTCAAATCCTCGAGAGAGAAAATACGCCACGGGCGATCAGCCCCAATCCTTCGAACTCTTGGCCAGCTGCCATACGCCGGTCTCATCCGGCTCTACGCGCTTGTTGCCGCGGTAGAAGATCGGCAGCCCTGTTTTCTTGTCCATGGCAAAGCGGCTTGGCGTGAATTTTTCGCCCTCGTGGCCCTGGATCGCGAGGTTGAGCGCTTCCTTGAACTTGCCGGCCCTGCACAGGTTGGCGAAGAGAGTTTGATCCATCTTTTGCTCCGGCATCCTTTCAGTCTCGTGCATTGCCTGCCAGCCTCTGCCGACGCGGTCAACCGTAAACGGTGACCGGGGCACCTTCCGATCAAGATTCGGCCATGGAGTACGGGAAGACGCAGCAGCGGGGCTTTTGTTTTTATGATGATCACCCCTATATCAGCAACGTCCTTCCAGCGATTCCCTTCCGGAGCTTCTCATGTCTTCCTATGATTACGACCTTTTCGTCATCGGCGGTGGTTCCGGAGGCGTGCGCGCTGCGCGCGTCGCCGCCTCGCTCGGCAAGAAGGTGGCGATTGCCGAGGAATATCGCTATGGCGGGACATGCGTCATCCGCGGCTGCGTGCCGAAGAAGCTCTTCGTCTATGCTTCGCAATTCCACGAGCACTTCGAGGATGCGGCGGGTTTCGGCTGGACGGTCGGCCGAAGCAGCTTCGACTGGAAGAAGCTGGTGGCCGCCAAGGATGCGGAGATCGCGCGGCTGGAAGGCCTCTACAAGAAAGGGCTCGCCGGCGCCAATGCCGAGATTCTGGAAACGCGCGCTGAACTCGTCGATGCCCATACGGTGCGACTCGTGAAAACAGGGCAGACGGTGACGGCTAAGACGATCGTGATCGCCACCGGCGGACGCCCGAACCCGCATGTCGCGCTTCCCGGACACGCGCTTTGCATTTCTTCCAACGACGCATTTCATCTCGAGGAACTGCCAAAATCGATCGTGATCGCAGGCGGCGGTTACATCGCCGTCGAATTCGCCAATATCTTCCATGGCCTCGGCGTGGCGACGACACTGATCTATCGCGGCGCCGAGATCCTGTCCCGCTTCGACGAGGATCTAAGGCGGGGGCTGCACGAGGCGATGGTCGCCAAGGGCATCCGCATCCTCTGTCATGACACGCTGCAGCAGGTTTCGAAGACCGACGATGGGCTGGTGCTGGAGACGCTGAACAGCGGCACGCTGCAGGCCGATGTCGTGATGCTCGCGCTCGGGCGCGATCCGAATACGGAAGGCCTCGGTCTCGAGGCAGCCGGCGTCGCCATCGACGAGCGTGGCGCCATCATAGTCGATGATTATTCCCGTACAAACGTCGAAAATATCTATGCTCTCGGTGATGTCACCAATCGGGTACAGCTGACGCCGGTGGCGATTCACGAGGCGATGTGCTTCATCGAGACCGAGTACAAGAACAATCCGACCCGGCCGGACCATGACCTGATCCCCACCGCCGTCTTCTCACAGCCCGAGATCGGCACCGTCGGCCTGTCGGAAGAGGAGGCGGGCAAGCGTTATGGCGAGCTCGAAGTCTACCGGGCCCGGTTCCGGCCGCTGAAGGCGACGCTTTCGGGCCGGTCCGAGCGGATGATCATGAAGCTGATCGTCGACGCGGCGAGCCGCAAGGTGGTGGGGGCTCATATCCTCGGGCACGATGCCGGTGAGATGGCGCAGCTGCTCGGCGTCACGCTCAAGGCCGGCTGCACCAAGGACGATTTCGACCGGACGATGGCGCTGCACCCGACCGCGGCCGAAGAGCTCGTCACCATGTATGCGCCGAGCTACCGCATCCGTGATGGGCAGCGCCTCTGAGCCCTGCTAACTGGTGATGCGCGGCGCGCGGATGACTTTGAGGAAAAGCGCCTTCATCGCGTCGGCGATGCCGTCGGTGGGCGTGACTTCGAAATAAAGGCCGGGCGAGGCGCAGGCCTGCATTTTCGTCGGTATCTCGCTCTGGAAGGGCTTGATCCAGGTGTTGTACCAGTTGTTGCTGGGCAGCGGCAGGTAAGTGGTATAGAGCACGGCGATCTTGACGCCTCGGTCCTTCAGCGGCTTGCAGAAAGACGTGTCGATCGGCTCCTGGCAGCGACCGCCGGTCGTCTTCTTGGTACATGTCGAGGGCTTGTAGCTGTCGCCGACGCCGTCGGCGACGAAAAACAGGATTTTTTCAGGGCTGATATTCGAGGTTCCGTCGCCCGCGGGGTCGATGATTGTGTTGATCTGCGTCATCGCGCTGTCGAAGCTCGTGAGCTGGTCACTGTTGTAATTCTGGTAAGGAATTGTCATCAGGTCGACCGCGTCGGTATAATTCTTGACTTTTGTCAGGTCGGAGGTGAGGCCGGAAATCGTCGTCAGCTTCGCGTCCTCGGCCCTGGTGCCGAAAATGTAGACACCCATCCGAAACTGATCGCTGCTGACGCGCTCGGCCTTGGCCGTATCGGTCAGCGCCTGGGTAGCCTGGCGAACCACGTCGATGCGCATGGTGACGCCGAGGCTCTTGGCTATGGTGTAGTTGTTGGTGCTCTGGTCCATCTGGTGACAGGCGAAAGCGCAGCCGGTCTTGGCTTGCAGCTTCGAAACGTCGGTTGCGGTCGCGCCGACGCCCATGGAAGGCGTGTTGTCGAGCAGGATGTAGAAATCCATGAAGGCGGCAGTCTGGTATTCAGCTGTCGCCGTGCCGGAGATGGTGATCGAATCCCGGCCAAAAATGCGCATGAAGGTAGTCGGCACGGTCGCGGTGAAGGAAACCTGCGAGTTCAGCTTATTGGCGGTCTTGGTGACGTCGATGCCGAGATCGATATGAATGTCGGTCAGCTCACCCGACGTCTGCGACATGAAGATGTTGCGGGCGTCGGTGTTGCCAAGCGAGACCGTGCCGTTGCCGTTCATTGTCATTGCGGCGGCGACTGCGCCCGATTTTTCGGCGATCGAACCGACGGCCGCAGCATCGGCGGCGGCGTAGAGCTGCGTTCTCAGGCTCAGTGCGTGGGCCACATCGACCGCCATGCCGGCCGCACCCACGAGCGGCACCATCAGCAATGCCGTCATGATGCCGAAATTGCCCGAGCGGTCCAATATGAAGCCGGGCGGAAGGATCGCCATGACATGTCCCCGAATTGAAATTCCTTCAGCTTCTACATGCAAAGTCTGAAATATGGGGAAATCGACATGGTATATGCTGGTTTAAAGCTTCCGGTGATTGGCCTTTGCAAGCTTGATCTAAAGGTCTATAAGCCGCCGGATATTAAGACAGGGCATCCGAGGAATGGATGTGAGTGAGGTTGGTAAAATGGCAGAGAACTGGACCCCGAGCAGCTGGCGGCAGAAACCGATCCTGCAGGTTCCCGAATATCCCGATGCAGCCGCTTTGGCGGCAACAGAGGCCACTCTCGCCAGCTATCCGCCTCTCGTCTTCGCAGGCGAAGCGCGCCGCCTGAAGAAGCATCTCGCCAATGTCGCTGAGGGCAACGGTTTCCTGCTGCAGGGCGGCGACTGCGCCGAGAGCTTCGCCGAACACGGCGCCGACAACATCCGCGACTTCTTCCGCGCTTTCCTGCAGATGGCCGTCGTGCTGACCTTCGGCGCGCAGCTGCCGGTCGTCAAGGTCGGCCGCATCGCCGGTCAGTTCGCCAAGCCGCGCTCGTCGAATGTCGAGAAGCAGGGCGACGTGACGCTGCCCGCCTATCGCGGCGACATCATCAACGGCATCGAATTCACCGAGGAGTCGCGCATCCCGAACCCGGAACGCCAAGCCATGGCCTATCGCCAGTCGGCCGCGACGCTGAACCTCCTGCGCGCCTTTGCGATGGGCGGTTACGCCAACCTCGAAAACGTGCATCAGTGGATGCTCGGCTTCGTCAAGGACAGCCCGCAGGGCGAGCGCTACCGCAAGCTTGCCGACCGCATCAGCGAAACCATGGATTTCATGAAAGCGATCGGCATCACTTCGGAAAATCACCCGAGCCTGCGCGAGACCGATTTCTTCACCAGCCACGAGGCGCTGCTGCTCGGCTACGAGGAAGCGCTGACCCGCGTCGATTCCACCTCCGGCGACTGGTATGCCACGTCAGGTCACATGATCTGGATCGGCGACCGCACGCGCCAGGCAGATCACGCCCATATTGAATATTGCCGCGGCATCAAGAACCCGATCGGCCTGAAATGCGGCCCGTCGCTGCAGGCCGATGATCTGCTGCAGCTGATCGACATTCTGAATCCCGCTAACGAAGCGGGCCGTCTGACGCTGATCTGCCGCTTCGGCCATGAAAAGGTCGCCGAAAACCTGCCGCGTCTCATTCGCGCCGTCGAGCGCGAAGGCCGCAAGGTCGTCTGGTCCTGCGACCCGATGCACGGCAACACGATCACGCTCAACAACTACAAGACCCGTCCCTTCGAGCGAATCCTGTCGGAAGTCGAAAGCTTCTTCCAGATTCACCGCGCCGAAGGCACACATCCAGGCGGTATCCATGTCGAGATGACCGGCAAGGACGTGACGGAATGCACCGGCGGCGCCCGCGCCGTCACAGCCGACGATCTGCAGGACCGCTACCACACCCATTGCGACCCGCGCCTCAATTCCGACCAGGCGCTCGAACTCGCCTTCCTGCTTGCCGAGCGGATGAAGGGCGGCCGCGACGAGAAGCGCATGGTCGTCAACGGCTGAGGATAGCCCGAAACAGATGATGAAAAGCCCGGCTCGACCGGGCTTTTTATTGGCTTCAGATGCTGGCCTGAACGCTGTGCAGGTTGGCGTAGACGCCGCCTTGCGCCATCAGATCATCATGCGTGCCCTGTTCAACAATGCCATCGCCCGTCAGGACCAGGATGCGGTCGGCGTGGCGGACGGTCGACAGGCGGTGGGCGATGACCAGGGTGGTCCTGCCATTCGCCAGACTGAGCAGCGCCTGCTGCACCGCCCGCTCGCTCTCATTGTCGAGGGCGCTGGTCGCTTCGTCGAAGATCAGGATTTCCGGATCTTTGAGGAAGGCGCGGGCGATGGTGATGCGCTGGCGCTGGCCGCCCGAAAGCTTGACGCCGCGCTGGCCGATATCGGTGTCATAGCCGTTCGGCAGAGCCATGATGAAGTCGTGCGCATTGGCGGCGCGGGCGGCCGCTTCGAGCTCGCCATCGGTCGCGTCCAGCTTGCCGTAACGCAGGTTTTCCGCAACGGTGCCGGCAAAGAGATAGACGTCCTGCTGCACCACCCCGACATGGCGTCGCAGCGAAGCCAGCGTCACGTCGCGGATATCGGTTCCGTCGATGCGGATCGCCCCAGCTTCGACATCGTAGAAGCGCGGTATCAGCGCGCAAAGCGTGCTTTTGCCCACTCCAGAAGGGCCGACCAGCGCGACAAACTCTCCGGGGGCGATGGTGAGGGAAAGCCGCTCCAGCACCCTGGGACCATCGGCTTCGTAGCCGAAGGCGACGTCGGAAAAACTGATCTCGCCCCTTGGCGCCGGCATCGGATGGGCGTCCGGTCGATCGGTGATATCGGGATCGATTTCCAGGATCTCCATGGCCCTCGTGAAGCCGGTATAACCCTCCTGCCAGAGGCGCACGAAATTCGCGAGCCGCTGCACGGGATCGACCAGCACGCCGACGCAGAGCAGGAAGGTCAGCATATCCGGGACGGTCAGGTCCGCTGTCAGGATGCGCAGGCCTCCTGCGATGATCACCAATATGGTGACGAGCTGGGCGAAGGTTTCGGTGCCTACCGAAAACCAGGCCTCGCTGCGGTAGCCGTCGGCGCGGCTTTGCAGGAAACGCTGGTTTTGTGTGGCGAAGCGCTGCCGTTCCAATGCTTCGTTGGCGAAGGACTGGACGACACGGATACCGGCAAGCGCATCCTCGACACGCTCGTTGACAGCGGCGACCTGGCGCTTGCTGGCTTCGAGCGCATGGTTCATGCGCCGGTTGAAATAAAGTGCATAGGCCACCGCCACCGGAGTGAGCAACAGGATGAGGGTTGCCAGCAGCGGGTCGATGAAGAACAAGACCAGCATGGCGCCGCCATATTTCAGGACGGCAATGGAGAGATCCTCGGGGCCGTGGTGAAAGAGCTCGCCCAGCCAGAGGGAATCGTTGGTGATGCGGCTCATCAACTGCCCGGTGCGTTGGCGATCGTAGAAGCTGAAGGACAGCTTCAGGTAATGCTCGAAGAGTTCCTGCCGCACCGTCGCCTCGATGCGGGCGCCCATGACATGGCCGCGATAATCGACGAAGAAAATCGCCGCTACCTGGACGGCCAGAACGGCGAGCATCACACCGCCCATCGCAAGGATTTGAGCGAAGGCGTCGGGGGCATCCGGCAGAGCGAGAAGCCGGCTGGTGACGATGTTGGCACAGAGGGGCAACGCCACGGCGGTGGCGGCGACGAGGACGGCGCAAAGCAGATCCGCCAGCAGCAAAGGCAGATGCGGGCGGTAATAGGAGATGAACTTGCGCATGCGCGACCAGCGCCGCTCGCGTTCAGCGGCGTTCGGGTAGTCGCGGAAGAAATTCAGGAAGAGGTTATGGCGTCGCGAGCTTTTCCTCGCGCGGGAGAACCGAATATTCATGAGGCAGAATGTCCTTGTGGGCGATGTTTCCTTTCTGTCTGGACAGGGTCGCTCTCATGTCAGTCTCCCAAGGGTTGAATAAATTGAGCCTGTAGTATCACCGATAACAGCTTCCGGTTCAACGCGGCGACGCGAGGAGATCGGCAGGTGTTGTCGAGGGGCAACAGCTTGGGGTCATCAAGCTTTCGGCATGCCGTCGGGCCTCAGATGCTTCTTCTGGGCTGCGATGCGAAAAATCGAATTGCCCGCTCCGTAGCCTGCATAGCCCCGACGCTGTATGATCTCGAAGAAGAAACCCTCGCCGAACGTCGGGCCATAGAGCTGGAAATACTCTCCGTGCTCGTCCCTGTCGTACAGGATGTTTTCCGCCTTCAGCCGATCGCTGACTTGCGTATCCAATCCGAAGCGCGCTTCGAGGTCGTCATAGTAATTCGGCGAAATCGCGAGTGGTTTGAAACCGTTCTGTCGCAGGCTGGCTGCTGTCGCGAAAATGTCGTCGGTATGGAAGGCAAGGTGCTGCACGCCGGAGCCGAACGTCTCGGCCATGAAATGGCCAGCCAGCGTACGCCTGTTTTCCGCGCCGTTCAGCGTAATGCGCAGCGAGCCGGATGCGTTTTCGATCACCTGACTGTGTACCACGCCAGCGGGATCTATGATGTCGACCATCGGCGTTTTCTGCGCTTCGAAGATCGCGGTGTAGAATAAAAGCCAGGTCGGCATCTCGTCATAGGCGACCGTCTGCGCAACGTGGTCGATATGGAGCAGATGGGCGGAAACGACCTCGGTTTCGTCTTCAACGGGCAAAAAATCGATTTCCGAAAACCGGCCGAGATTGCTTTTGTCATCTATCAGGTAGATCACTCCTCCGCCTACGCCGCGGATTGCCGGAATTTCCACCTCGCCCGGCATGACCGGTTGGCGGAAGGGCTCCGCGTCGAGGGCGACGGCACGTTCGAGAGCATTCGTGGCATCGTCGACCACCAGGGCGACCGCGTAAGCCGACGTTCCATGGATGGCAAATGAGGAGCCGGCAAAACCATGTCGATCCGTATTGATGATAAGACGTATGTCGCCTTGCCGGTAAAGGTTTACGTCCTTGCTCCGATGGATTGCCTCCTTGTGGAAGCCTAACGTTTCCAACATACGGACAAGGTCGGCCGCCCCTTCCTCGTCCGCCGAAAATTCCACGAAGGCAATGCCCTTGACGGTGGCGCGCGCGGGCATCGGCTGTATCGACAGATTTGGGACGGCGGATGCGCGGCGGATCTGATCGCCAAGATAGATCAGCGAACGATGTCCGTCGGTGGCGATCGAACGTGTGGAGCCTCCGCGGAACTGGTCGTTGAATATTTCCAGAGAAAAGTAGCCGTCATAGCCAGTATCGGCGACGGCGGCGGCAAAGGCTGCAACAGGGAGATCTCCTTCGCCGGGCATGTTGCGGAAATGCCGACTCCAATAAAGCAGATCCATATCGATCAAGGGCGCATCGGCAAGCTGCACCATGAAGAGCTTTTCCTTGGGAATCGATCGGATCGAGTTGATATCGACCTTGCGCGAAAGCGTGTGGAAACTGTCGAGGATCAGGCCGACATTCGGGTGATCGGCCCTACGTACGATTTCCCAAGCATCCCGATGATCGTTGATGTGCTTTCCCCAGGCGAGGGCTTCGTAGCCGACCTTCAAGCCACGCTTGGCCGCCCGCTCGCCGAGCTCGTGAAAATCTGCCGCTGCCCGATCAATGCCGCCGAGTGCGGCGGAAGAAACATTGGAACAAACGAGGATTAATTCGGTTGCGAGTTGCTGCATCACGTCGAATTTGCGCTCGGCGCGGTCGAAGGTGCGGCTGCGGAGGGGCTCCGGCATGCCCTCGAAATCACGGAAGGGCTGAAAGAGCGTGATCTCCAGTCCGTGGTCGCGGACCATCCTACCGACATCCGCTGGGCTCCCATCGAAGGCCAAGAAGTCATTTTCGAAGACTTCCACGCCGTCGAAACCTGCTCTGGCGATCGCCTCCAGCTTTTCCGGGAGTTCGCCGCTGGTCGATACCGTCGCAATCGAAGTTTTCATGGGGCAACTCCACTAGCAGCCAATCACCTTGCCCTTCGGATCCTAGCTCCACAGCGCTGGAGCCAGGACATCCATCCACCAAAGCCGCCGGCTCGCGCCGCACCGGATCGGGCAGTCTCCCAAGCTTGCGACGACGCCTAGCGCTTCAATGTGCATGTTCGGTCTCGATGTGGCCGCCGAGGAAGAGCTGGCCGACGCGCGGGTCGGCGAGCAGGGCGGTCGCCTTGTCGTGCATGCGGGTCTGACCGAGCTCGAGGACGAGGCCGTAATCCGACATGGCAAGCGCCGATTTGGCGTTCTGCTCCACCATCAGGATGGTAACGCCCTGGTCGCGCAACCGGATCAGGGTCTGGAAGACCTCTTGCACGAGATTGGGCGACAGGCCGATGGAAGGCTCGTCGATCAGGATCAGCTTCGGGTCGAGCAGGAGGGCACGAGCCACCTCCAACTGCTTCTGTTGCCCGCCGGACAGTTCGATGGCCTTGCGGTTGCTGAACTTGCGCAACATGGGGAACTGGTCCATCACCATGTCGATGCGCTGGCGCACTTTCGCCTGGTCGCTTGCGGTGATGCCGCCGAGCTCCAGATTATGGTAGACCGAGAGCTGCGGGACGACGTTGCGTCCCTGCGGAACGTAAGTGACGCCGTGGGCGATCATCTGGCGCGGCGTTTGCCGGGTCACATCCTTGCCGTCGAGCAGGATCTGGCCCGAATGAATGTTCAGGAGGCCGAAAATCGCCTTGAAGACGGTCGACTTGCCGGCGCCGTTCGGCCCGATGACGGTTGTGATGGACGCCTTCGGGATCGAGAACGACACGCCGTTCAGGATGGTGATCTTGCCGTAGCCGCCTTGGATGTTTTTCAGTTCAAGCATTTTCAGCCTCCGAGATAGGCATCGATGACGGTCTGGTTCGACCGGATTTCGCCCGGCGTGCCTTCTGCGATGATGCTGCCTTCGGCGAGAACGATGATGCGGGAGCACAGGCTCATCACGAATTCCATATTGTGCTCGATGACGACGAATGTCGTTCCGTGTTCGGCATTGTAGGCGATGAGCCGATCCTTGAGATTGGCGAGCATCGTCAGGTTGACACCGCCGGCCGGCTCGTCGAGCAGGACGAGGCTCGGCCCCGCCATGAAGGCCATGGCGGCGTCGACCAGTTTCTGCTGGCCGTATGAAAGAGAGCCGGCTAGCGTGTCTTTCAGGTGACTGAGGCGGAAGAAGGAGATCATCTTTTCGGCTTCCGCCGTCAGGCCGGCATCACCCGGTCCGAAGAGGCGCGACAGCATCGTGCCGTGATGTTCCTGTCCGGCAAGGATGATATTGTCCAGCACAGACATTTTCGGAAAGACCGAAAGCTGCTGGAAGGTGCGCCCGACCCCGAGCTTGTTGAGGTCGGAGGCGCGCATGCCGGAGACGTTCCTGCCGTTGACGGCCACGTCGCCAGTATCCGGGGTCAATTGGCCGAGGATGCAGTTGAAGAGCGTCGACTTGCCCGACCCGTTGGGGCCGATCAGCCCCAGGATCTCGCCTTTGCCGACTTCGAAGGAAACATTGTCGACGGCGCGGATTCCGCCGAAGCTCTTGCCGATATTGCGAACGGAGAGAATGGGCGCGTTCATTTCAGGCTTGCTCCTTCGGCCATGTCTGCACGGACCTGCTTTTTCGGCCAGAGTTTTGCGCGGATCCTGGCGCCGACGCCGATCAGCCCTGAGGGGACGAAAATGAGCATGACGATGACCAGCGCCGAATAGATGATGAGATAATATCCCTCGGTGAAGCGCAGGACCTCCGGAAGCAGAATGACGACGCCCGCTCCCACCAGCGGCCCGAAGAAATATCCCGCGCCGCCGACGATCACCATCAGCAGGATGCGTAGGGAATGCGCGAGCGCAAAGGAGCCGGGTTCGATGAACTGCACGAGGGGTGTGATCAAAGTTCCAGCCAGCCCGCCATAGGCTGAGCCGATGGCGAAGGCGAGCAGGGTGATGCGGCGAGTGTCGACGCCGAGGCTCTCGGCGCGTACGGGATTTTCACGCAACGCCTTGAAGGCGCGTCCCCACGGCGAGCGAACGATACCCCACATGGCGAGTGCTGCGAGCACCGTGACGGCAAGCGTGAAATAGTAGAACGGCAGCTGCTTCATCGTCGAGAACAGCCCGAAGTCCGGACGCGGCATGCCGACGAGACCAATGCTGCCGCCGGTCAGCCAATCCTCGTTCCTGAGGACGAGGAAGACGAGCGTGTTGAAGGCGAGCGTCACGAACGCCAGGAAGTGACCCTTGACGCGTAGCGCGGGATAGCCGAGCAGCAGACCGACGACGAAGCATGCGAAGAGAGCCAGCGGCATCGCGACGATCCAGTGCCAGCCGGCCAGCGTCAGCAACGCGGTGATATAGGCGCCGATCGCCATGAACGAGGCTTGCGCCAGCGAAATCTGGCCGGCATAGCCGAGCGTCAAATTCAGTCCCATGGAGGCGATGGTAAAGATCATCCACGATGTCAGCACATAGATGATGTAGTTCTTGTGGCCAATCGGTGCGGCGATGGCGAGCGCCAAGAGCGCGATGATTATGAGCAAGCGCAATTTGGGAGTCAGCATCAGACCGTCCTCCCTTCCGACGTTCCCAGGATACCTTGCGGCCTGACGAGGATGATGACGATCAGGAGAACCAGGGGCAGGGCGGCACGGTACTCCGCGGTGACGTAGGCGGCGGTCAGGTTGTCGAGAACACCGATTAGCAGCCCTCCGACCAGCGCGCCGCGAATCTGGTTGAAGCCGCCCACGATCGCGGCGATGAAAGCGATCAGGCCGAGCGTTTCACCATTCGAAAACTTGGCGAGATAGACGGGGGTGATCAGATAGGACGCGAGGGCGGCGAGCGCGGCATTGATCAGGAAGGTATAGAGGATCATCCGCCTGACATCGACGCCGAGGATCTCCGCGACGCCGGGATTTTGCGCGGTAGCCTGCATGCAGCGCCCGGTGCGCGTGCGGTTCAGGAACAGCGTGAGGAGGACGACGATACCGAGGCAGAGTACGAGGTTGAATATGTCCTGCATCGAAAGGATCGCGCCGAAAACGTCGATCGGGTCGTTCGGGAACATGGCGGGGAACGGCTGGGCTTCCGCCGAGTAGAACTCCTTCACGCTTTCCTTCAGCAGGATGCCCAGTGCCATTGTCGCGATGATCAGCGTGATACCGCCATGGGGAAGGATGGGCTCTACCATGAGCTTTTTGAAGAGGACGCCGAGAATGACCATCGATAGTACGAGGCCGGCCAGCAGGGCCATCCAGAACGGCATTCCGAGGATGCTCATGCAGGCCAGCACGAAAAAGGCAGGCAGCATCACGAATTCGCCCTGGGCGAAGTTAACGGTTTGCGCGGCCTGCCATACCAGCGTAAAGCCGATGGCGACGAGCGCGTAGATGGAGCCGGTCGCCAGACCGGACAAGAGAACCTGTAGGGATTGGGACATCGTGCCACTCTTTCGATGGCCGCGGCAGGAGAGGCTGCCGCGGCGAAGCGGAGGTTGATCAGTTGGCGGGGACCGTGCCGATGACAGTGGCCTTGCCGTCCTTCACCTGCACGATGAAGCTCGGACGCGACATTTCTCCGTTCTCATCCCAGCAGGTGTCGAGAAGGATCTGCGGATAATCCGCCGCCTTCAGGCACAGACCATGCATCTTTTCGGCGAAGGATTCACCGTCCAGCTCGCCGACCATCTCGGTGACGTATTTGGTCGTCCACGTTCCGATATAACCCTTGATCGCGTCATGGGTGGGCTTGCGCTTGAAAGTCTCCTCGAATTTCTTGTCGAAGGCGCCGATGCCCGGAACATCCGTTGCCGCGGCCGTTAGGCCGACATGGGCGATCGCGCCATCGGCGGCCGGGCCGGCCAGCTCCACCACCTTGGCTTCCGTAAGCGTAACCTCTCCGACGAGCGGCATGGCCAGGGACTGCTTCCTGGCCTCGATCAGGAAACGCGCCGATTCCTCCTGATTCATGTAGACGAAGACGGCATCCGGCTGGGCTTGCTTAAGTTTGGCGATATCGGCGGCGTAGTCGGCCTGGCCCTGTTCGGACGAGACGTCGGCGACGACCTCGATACCGGCTTTCTTCATCTCGCTTGCGAAAACATCGTGGCCGCCCTTGCCGAATTCATTGTTCACCCAGGCGATGCCAACCTTCTTGGCCTTGAGCGTGTCGGTGAAATAATTCGTCAGCGCGGGAATGCCTTTCTGGGAACCAGACGACGTGCGGAAAACAAAGGGATTGCCCTTCTGGACGATGCTCGGCGATTCCGACCCGACGAATTGCGGCGTGCTGTTCTGCTGTGCCACCAGCATGTTGACCATCGTCGAACCGGAATAGATCGTGCCGAGGATCGCATATGCTCCCTCATCGATCGCCTTCTGAACGAGTGCGCGCGAAACCTGAGGGTCGGTCTGAGTATCGTATTCGCCGAGTTCGATCTTCTTGCCGAGGATTCCGCCTTCGGCATTGATTTCCTCGACCGCGATCTTGACGCCGTCACGCCAGTTGGTGCCAGCAGGAGCGCCGGCGCCGGACAATTCGACGACCATGCCAAGCTTCACGGTATCTTCGGCTCGGGCCGCGCCCACTCCGATGAGCAGCGTGGACGAGATTGCGAGCAGATATTTACGGTACATGCAGTCCTCCCAGTAAAAACAGACCGGTTCTTAAGGGCGCCGTCTCCACGCGCCACCGGCCTTCACGTCAGCAGGAGACGAAAGTCAGTCTCGTTTCAAGCCTACTTCCCGTTCGCTCGGTCGCGTCAGCAGGAAGTCCACAAGCGTCGCGGCCTGCGCGTCGAACATTCCGGCACCCGTCATGGTTCGGCATCCGCGCCGCCGCGCCTCCTCGATCAGCGGCGGAACTTCCGGTTTTGTGACCACGCAGGCCACGAATTGTCGCGATTCCAGTTTGGATACATCGATCGGCAGGGGATCCTCCGGCCGCATGCCGAGGGGCGTGGCATTGGCAACGAGATCGTAGCCTGCCGGATCTGCGCTGCCGACGACAACCCGACCGCGATAATGCCTGTCAAGCTTGGCGATGACGGCATCTCGCCGCTCGCGATCGATGTCGTGGATCGCAAGCAATGACGCCCCGCGTCTCATGATTTCGAGCGCGATGGCCGATCCCGCCCCACCGCATCCGATCAGCAGGCATTTGCGGCCGGCAACGGCAAACCCCTGTCTTTCGATCCCGTCCAGATATCCCAGCCCGTCGGTATTGTCTCCGTGCCAGCCGTCATCCAGCCGCCGCACGACATTGGCGGCTTCCACGAAAGCAGCGCGATCCGTCGCCGTTGCACATAAACCGAATGCCTCCTGCTTGTGCGGAACAGTCACGAGGATTCCGCCGATGTTGCGAACCGTATGCAGCGCCTGGAAAAGGGTAGGTAGATCGGCGGCGGCCACATGCATCGGAACGACGACGGCTTCTTCACCCTGGTCAACCAGAAGGCGGGTGAGGACGCTTGGCGATCGCACCTGGTCGATGGGATCACCCACCACTGAAAAAAGCCTTGTGCTTCCCGAAGGAATGAAACCTGTCATCGATCGTCCATCTCATCGCTGGAAGTCGAGCATCGACCCAGCGGTTGGCCGATGTAACTCCCGAGAAAAATCTAGCGATAGCTGGCCGGTAGATCGAGTATCATTTTTGCAGCCTTCCATAACATGATGTTAATGGCGTGCGTAAGCCATAACGAACGGATGGTCAGCGGCTTCATCTATCGCGATGTTGCTGAAGAGGTTTTCCTTCGCTTCGAGGATCCGGCAGCCTTGATCGAACTCGCGCTTTTCATCTCGTGGCGCAAAAGCTGGCGAAAGTGCTCGGCATAAGCGGACAGGGGCAGGTCCCTGCGATAGGCGATGTAGGTATGAAAAATACTGTCGGCGTCGATTTCGATGCTCTTCAATCCCCGAACCATGCCATGCGCCACAGTGAATTCATCAATGATGGCTATGCCGAGACCGGCAGCGACAAGGCTGCAAACCGTCGTGCCGAAACGGGCCTTGATGTTCATCCGGTAATCGATGCCGTTGTTGATAAACATTGCCGCCATGATCGCCCCGTAGGGATCCTTGGGATTGATGCCGATCAGCGGATGGTCGGACATTTCCTGCGGTGTAATCTTGTCCTTTGCGGCTAAAGGGCTGGTCTCCGGAACGATGCATAACAGCCTGCCACTTGCCAGCGGCTCGAATTCTATCAGCGGATGGTCGAAGCGGGACGAGATGGCGACCAATTCGCCGCGTCCGAGCAGCAAGTAGTCGATCGCCTCTTCGATTTTGAGAATGTTGACGTCGAGCGAGAGATCCGGAAAGCGTTGCCGCAGCTTCGCGATGGCCCGCGGAACCATGACGTTGGCGATGCTCGGGACGGATGCGATGCAAAGCTCTTGGCTCTGGCCGCGGCCAAGGCCTGCCACGGCGGACTGCAGATCGTCGATTTTTCGGTGGACGGTGTCGAGCAGATCGAAGATGTTGCGTGCCTGCGAGGTCGGTACGTAGCGTCCGGCACGCCTGTCGAACAGCCTGATGCCGAGGGAATCCTCGGTGTATTTCATGAGGCGGCTGAGGCCAGGCGCCGAGACATTCAGCAGCCGTGCGGCGCCAGCGATGCTGCCGGTGACCATGATGGCCCTTATTACCTCAATTTGTCGTAAAGTCAGCATCGACAGCCAAGCCATGGTGAAATGCAAGAACGACCAGCATGCCTTACCGGCCAAAGCTTTCGCAAGAGTGGGATTGGCGGCCTTCAAGAATCCTGATCGTTCGTTCAGGGAAACGGATTTGACGCCGTCTGCGATCGGCGGCACCCTGGCGCAAGCAAAGGGAGACGACCTATGAGCGAAGAACATACAGGCGGCTGTCTTTGCGGCGCCGTGCGATTTTCAATTCGGGGGAAACCCGGACCTGTCGTCGGTTGCCACTGTTCGCAATGCCGCCGCCAGACGGGACTTTATTATGCTGCGGTCAACGTGCCGCGCGCGGCGCTTTCGGTGGAAGATCCCGGCGCAGTCCGGTGGTATCGGTCGAGCGGCGAGGCGCAACGCGGCCTCTGCGGCAATTGTGGCTCGGCGCTGTTTTGGCAGGGGGATGAATCACCGGAGGTTTCGGTCCTGGCCGGAGCCTTCGACGAACCGAGCGGCCTTTCCTTCAGCCATCACATTTATTGCACCGACAAGGGTGATTTCTACGAGATAACAGATGGTCTGCCGCAATATGACAGGTATCCGCCCCGTTGATTTGAGAGTGCCCCGCCTCAGGTCTTGGTCGCGAGCGCGGCGCTGAGACGAGCGACGTCTTCGCGCAGCGCCGTCAGCTCCGTCAGGACGCGCATATCGATCTTCTGGTGCAAGGAGAGCACTTCGAGTTCGGCCTTGAGATTGACTTCGTAATCCTTGGCCGCCTCGAAGCGGTCGCGCTCGGCCTGACGGTTCTGCGACATCATGATGATCGGCGCCTGGATGGCGGCGAGCATCGAAAGGATCAGGTTCAGGAAGACGAAGGGGTAGGGATCGAAAGCGCCACTCGCCAAAACGATGGTGTTGATCGCCGTCCAGACGACGAGGAAGGCCAAGAAGCCGAGGATGAACGACCATGAGCCGCCGACACGGGCGATGCTGTCGGCGATACGTTCTCCAAAAGAGGCCTCGGCAGAAAAGGCGGCGTTGACGTCGGTCGAGATGATCTTGCGCTCGTGCGCTTTCGCCAGCACGCGCTTTTCCGTGTCGCCGAGTTCGTCGGCCGGTTTGTCGAAATGATGGTGCACGAAGTTCGAAAAGTTATTCATGGCCTGTTTCCAATGACCGTTATCGATGCTGCCGCGTTCGTGCGTCAGTATTCCGCTCCGCCGGTAAATTGCAATGCATCGGTGCCGTAAGCCTCCAGCAGGCCTGTTCACAAAAAATTCGTGAGCCGGATGCAACGCTTTGGCCGCGAACGTGTTGCGGTAACGGGAGCCGCAGGCTAAACAAATGACATGACACAGGAAAACGCTCTCTCCGATATCTTCCGCATCGCTATCGGCCAGCTCAATCCGACAGTCGGCGATGTCGCCGGCAATCTCGCCAAGGCGCGCGAAGCCCGTGCCGATGCGGGCCGAGAGGGCGCGCATCTGCTCGTGTTGACCGAGCTTTTCATCTCCGGCTACCCGCCGGAAGATCTGGTGCTGAAGCCGGCCTTCATCCGTGCCTGCTGGAAGGCGGTGGAAAGCCTTGCGGCCGATACCGCCGATGGCGGGCCGGGCGTCATCATCGGTTTTCCCCGGCAGGACCAGACCGGACGCTATAATGCCGTCGCCGTGCTTGACGGCGGCAAGGTCGTCGCGGTGCGCGACAAGGTCGATCTGCCGAATTACGGCGAGTTCGACGAGAAGCGGGTCTTCGTGCAGGGAGCCATGCCGGGGCCGGTGAATTTCCGCGGCGTGCGGCTCGGCATTCCGATCTGCGAAGATATCTGGGGTGATCTCGGCGTTTGCGAGACGCTGGCCGAAAGCGGGGCGGAGATCCTGCTGTCCCCGAACGGGTCTCCCTATTATCGCGGCAAGGTCGATATCCGTCACCAGGTGGTACTGAAGCAGGTGATCGAGACCGGCCTGCCGCTGATCTATGCCGCCCAGCTCGGAGGGCAGGACGAGCTCGTGTTCGACGGGGCGAGCTTCGCCTTCAATGCCGACAAATCGCTCGCCTTCCAGATGAGCCAGTTCGAGACGGCACTTGCTGTGACGACGTGGAAACGTGGGGAAGCCGGCTGGCGCTGCGCCGAAGGACCGATGGCGCGTATTCCCGAGGGCGAGGAGGCCGATTATCGCGCCTGCCTGCTCGGCTTCCGCGACTACGTCAACAAAAACGGTTTCAAAACCGTCGTTCTCGGCCTTTCCGGCGGCATCGACTCGGCGATCTGCACAGCGATCGCGGTCGATGCTCTCGGAGAGGAGCGGGTGCGAACGGTGATGCTGCCCTATCGTTACACCTCGGAAGATTCACTGAAGGATGCAGCCGACTGTGCCAAGGCGCTCGGCTGCCGCTATGACATCGTACCGATCGAGCAGCCAGTAACCGGCTTCAGCAGCGCGCTGTCCAACCTCTTCGAGGGAACGGAGAGCGGAATCACCGAGGAGAATTTGCAGAGCCGCGCGCGCGGCGTCATCCTCATGGCGATCTCCAACAAGTTCGGCTCGATGGTGGTGACGACGGGCAACAAGTCGGAAATGTCGGTCGGCTACGCCACGCTGTATGGCGACATGAACGGCGGCTTCAATCCGATCAAGGACCTCTACAAGATGCAGGTCTATGCGCTGGCGCGCTGGCGCAACCAGAATGTGCCGCCGACTGCGCTCGGGCCGTCGGGCGAGGTGATCCCGCAGAATATCATCGACAAGGCACCCTCGGCCGAGCTTCGCCCGGACCAGAAGGACCAGGATTCGCTGCCGCCCTATCCCGTCCTCGACGATATTCTCGAGTGCCTGGTGGAGAAGGAAATGGCGGTCGAGGAGATCGTCGCGCGCGGCCATGACGTCGCCACCGTCCACCGCGTCGAGCACCTGCTTTATCTTGCCGAGTACAAGCGCCGGCAATCGGCGCCGGGCGTGAAGATCACCAAGAAGAATTTCGGGCGCGACCGGCGCTATCCGATCACCAACCGGTTCCGGGATCGCTAGCGCAATCGGGATCGCTAGCGCAATCGGGATTGCTGACGCGATCGGGATCGCTGACGCAATCGAGATCGCTGACGCATCTAGATCGCTGACGCAATCGACATATCAGGGAGGCAACATGCGCAGCTCGGTCGAGATCTACAATGTCAGGACGGGCAGGGCTCGCGAGGTCTGGCAGACGGACAGGCTGGTGGAAGCGCCGAATTTCTCGCCCGATGGCTCCTATCTCCTGCTGAACGGCGACGGGCTGCTCTTCCGGCTGCCGCTCGATGGCGGCGAGGTGGTGAAGGTCGATACCGGCTTTGCCGTCAATTGCAACAATGATCACGGCATTTCGCCTGATGGCACTGAGTTCGTCATCTCGGACAAGACGGAATTCGGCAAGTCGACGATCTATATCCTGCCGGTCGAGGGGGGCACGCCGCGGCTCATCACGCAAAACCGGCCGTCCTATTGGCATGGCTGGTCACCGGATGGCCGCCAGCTCGCCTATTGCGGCATTCGTGACGATCATTTCGACATTTATACGATCTCCGTCGATGGCGGCGTCGAGACGCGGCTGACGCATGGCGAAGGCCGCAACGACGGGCCGGATTATTCCGCCGACGGCCAATGGATCTATTTCAATTCCAGTCGCACCGGGTTGATGCAGATCTGGCGCATCCATCCGGATGGCACAGGCCTCGAACAGGTGACGTCGGACAATCAGGGGAACTGGTTCGCCCATCCGTCGCCCAAAAACGACAAGGTGCTGATCCTGTCCTACGATCCTTCCGTCTTCGACCATCCGCGCGATCTCGACGTGCGGCTGCGGCTGATGGATATGGACGGCGGCAACCTGAAGACGCTGTTCGAGCTTTTCGGCGGGCAGGGCACGATCAACGTGCCCTGCTGGTCACCTGATGGTGACGAGTTTGCCTATGTCAGGTATTTTCCGGCGGCCTAAGCCGCTGCCGCTCGGCGCCGCCTGCGAGCGGCGTCCGCCAGATCTTCCAGCACACTCACCGACATCTCCCAGTCAATGCAGCCATCGGTGATGGACTGGCCGTAGACCAGCGGCTTGCCGGGAACGAGATCCTGGCGGCCGGCAACGAGGCTGCTTTCGATCATCATGCCCTTGATGTGGTGATTGCCCGCGGAGATCTGTCCCGCGACGTCCTTGACAACCCGTGGCTGGTTCATCGGATCTTTGCTGCTGTTGGCATGGCTGGCGTCGATGAGCATGCGCGGGGTGACCCCGAGTTTCAGGCATTCCGCTGTGACGGCTCCGACATCGGCCGCCTCATAATTCGGCCGCTTGCCGCCGCGCAGAATGATGTGGCAGTCTTCATTCCCCTTCGTCGAAGCGATTGCCGCCTGTCCGTCCTTGGTGACGGCCGGGAAGTGGTGCGGCTGCGAAGCGGCCAGGATCGCGTCGATCGCGACGCGAGCGCCTCCGTCGGTGCCGTTCTTGAAGCCGATCGGGCAGGAGAGGCCGGAGGCGAGCTGGCGATGGATCTGGCTCTCGGTCGTGCGGGCGCCGATCGCACCCCAGCTGACGAGATCGGCAATGTATTGCGGTGTGATCGTCTCGAGGAATTCGACACCCGCCGGAAGGCCCATCGCGTTGACGTCGAGCAGCAGGCGCCTGGCAATTCTCAGCCCTTCCTCGATACGGTAGCTGCCATCGAGATGCGGGTCGTTCATCAAGCCCTTCCAGCCGACTGTGGTGCGGGGCTTTTCGAAATAGACGCGCATGACGATTTCCAGATCACTGGAGAAGCGCTGTCGCTGCTCGGCCAGCCGCGCGGCATATTCGCGTGCAGCAACCGGATCGTGGATGGAGCAGGGGCCGATGACGACGATCAGGCGGTCGTCTTCACCCTTGAGAATCTGGTGGATGGCATTGCGGTTGCTGGTCACCGTCTCGCTGACTGAAGCGGTTCGGGGAATTTCCGCGATGATATCGGCGGGTCTGGTCAGCGGGGTGATCTCGAGAATACGCAGATCATTGATGGTGTCGGGCAAGGCATGGCTCCTGTTTGGTCATACCGTGCGGAACAGAAAAGCCGCCAGGTAGACTAGCGGCTGTTCGGGTTGTCGTCGCGTTGAATTCAGTTACGCACAGACCCGCATCCGCTGGAAGCAGCGGTACGAATAAAATCGCGAGGAGGCGTAGGCTGAAGTCGTCGACATTGCGCGTATGTAGCGTCGCGGCCGCTCATTGTCACGCAAAATCTGCGAGGCGAAATCACGGGTTCGCCTCTTTGAGGCTGACGTGCCGACGCTTGCCTCCGTTCCGATTTCCTGAAATAGATGCGCCGTCAGGTGCCCGCCCTCGAGGCGGGAGAATCGGGAATCCGGTGCAAGGCCGGAACGTGCCCAACGCTGTAAGGCCGACGTCTGCCGCTTCATCACGCCACTGGCTTTGCCGGGAAGGCTGCGGCAGATGGATGAAGCCAAGTCAGAAGACCGGCCTGGCGCGATAGACCCAACCCGCGCGGACGGCGGGCGGTTGCGTTGTTGGGGATTTGACGATGCGACCCTTTGATGCGGATGCCCTTTCGGCGGTGTCCGGTTTTTCGCCGGCCGAGCGCGAAGCCGTGTATCACGCGATCATGACGCGGCGTGACGTGCGCAGCCAGTTCCTGCCCGATCCCTTGCCCGACGATGTCGTGGCACGGCTCTTGACTGCCGCCCATCATGCGCCCTCGGTCGGCTTCATGCAGCCGTGGAATTTCGTCCTGGTGAAAAGCGAAGCCGTGCGAGCACGCGTAAGGGATGCCTTTGCGAATGCGAATGAGGAGGCGGCACTGATGTTCGAGGGCGAACGCCGGCAGACCTATCGCTCCCTGAAGCTGGAAGGCATCGTCGAGGCGCCGCTCGGCATATGCGTGACATGCGATCCCACCCGCGGCGGCAGCGTCGTGCTGGGGCGGACGCACAATCCGCGGATGGATTCCTATTCGACCGTTTGCGCTATCCAGAATCTCTGGCTTGCCGCCCGCGCCGAAGGGGTCGGCATCGGCTGGGTCAGCATCTTTCGCGAAGGCGACCTGAAAACAATTCTTGGCATACCGGAGCATATCGAGGTGGTCGCCTGGCTCTGCGCCGGCTTTGTCGACCGTCTTTATGACGAACCGGAACTTTCGGTCAAAGGTTGGCGGCAGCGGCTGCCGCTCGAGGAACTCGTTTTCCACGACGGATGGGGACGCAACGACCCGTAGCAATTACTGCTGCTGTGGTTGCGGCCCCGGCGTCGCCGGATTGGCAAGGTCGATCGAGCCCTGGTCGCCGGCAAGGAATTGCGGGCCGACCTGACGAACCTTGTTCTGCGTGGGGTCGTAGGGACGTTCGGCAACGGATGGCTGCGGCGGGGCTGATGCTGCCGCAGTATCTTTCGTCGGCGGTTTAGTGCGGACCGTCGTTATCGAGCCCTGCTCCGGCGGTTCGCTCAGGGCCTGCTTGCCGCGCATCTCCTCGTAATAGGCGGTGAGATTGCAGGCGCAGGAATTTTTCTCGCCAGGCGCGCGGTTCTTGTAGACAAAAGCGTTCTTCATGGCGCTATAGGGCGCGCCCGTTGCGACCGAGATCATGTTCGAGGAGTCGGTGCTGGTCACGTCGCGATAGAAGAGCTCGGTTTCAATGCCGGGGCACATCTTGGCGCAGGTCTGGGCATCGCGGCCGAAATCCACCGAAGTGGTATTTGAGCTGATCGGGAAGAAGCCACCGTCGCAGCTGCGCACGCAGATGGTGCTGATCGGTGAAAACATTTCGGCCCTCGGCAGGCCGTAACGCAGATCGGTCTCTTCACCGCCGCCGAGCGGAATGAAGGTATCGGTGCGCATCGCCTGTTCCTCGACACTCGGGGCGGGGTCGTCTGCGCTACGCTCGGTCGGGGCATAGAAATTGTCGCTGTTGCAGCCGTTGCGTTCGAGTGCCGCCGTCAATTCTCGGCGCGCGTCGTCAGTGCCGTCGCCCTGGTTGCGCAGTTCGTCGCGGCGCTCCTGGAGATAACGGATATTGTCGATCATCCGGGCTTCGGCGTCAGAGAGTTCGGCGCAAAAATCGGCGTTGTCACTGCCAATCACGACCATGCTGCCGGAAGTGCATCCGTTATTGCGCAGATCGTTGCGGACCTTGCGCAGCTCGAGGTTCTGCTCGGCCATGGCATTTGCATATTGGCGCGCTTCCGGCCCGTTATTGCTACCGATCGATCGTGGCAGGTCGGCAAGGCGACCGCGCAAGTCGTTGCAAATAGCGCTGGTCTGTGCGGCGGCCGGTGATGCCAGCGCAAGCATAAGAGCAAGAGACAGATTTCGGCGTTTCACGGCGTCGTCCGGGAATGAGAAAATGTCGATCGGTCAAAGGTGGCGTCCATCCGCCGTACCTTGTCTCTTAACGTGTTTCTCTTAATAAGCTTGGATGAATTCCTAGCGCATTTTCGAGATTTTAGCCAGAAGATGTGGGTAATCTTCCGTTAGGTAAGTAGAACAGCATTGCACCCGGAGGCGGACACAGCAGCCGTCAACAGCAGTTCCCTTCTTCATACGAATTGTTATTCTTGGCGCTCGTTCCCGCGGGGAGTTGGTTTCACTGAGGATAAAGCGATGCGCTACATGCTGATGCTGCATGCGGACGAAACTGCCGGGAAGTCCATAGCGCCTGAGGACATGGGGCGCTTCATGGAGCAGATGCATGCCTATCAACAAGCGCTGGAGAAGGCGGCAGCATTTGTCTCCAGCAATGCGCTCGTCAGTTCCTCTGAGGCCAGTCTCGTTCGTGCTCAAGGAAACGAGGTCAGCGTTTTGGACGGCCCTTATGCCGATGTTCGCGAACAGTTCGGTGGGTACTTTATCATCGACGTCGCCGATATGGACGAGGCCAACAAATGGGCGGCACGCTGTCCTGCCGCGACCTGGGGAACGGTTGAGGTTCGTCGCATCAGGGATGCGTCGGAATATGCGGGATGACGGTTTCTGGTTCCAGCGTTGCCCGAGGTGTAGCAGAGCGGGTGGCGCGCGAGAGCTATGGACGACTCGTCGCTTACCTTGGCGGGCGTTTGGGTGATATCGCGTCCGCGGAGGATGCGCTCGCGACGGCTTTCCTCACGGCTCTCGCAAAATGGCCTGTCGATGGCGTGCCCGACAACCCCGATGCCTGGCTGTTGACCATCGCGCGCAGGCGCAAACTCGATGACTGGCGCAAAGACAAAGTGAAGGCGAAGAGCGCCGATCATCTTGCCCTCGTTACCGAGGAACTCTCGGCCGCGGCGGAAATGGACGAGGAGATTGCGGACAGGCGACTAGCGCTCATGTTTGCCTGCGCACATCCTGGCATCGATGCGTCGGCGCGAACGCCGCTGATCCTCCAGACCGTGCTAGGCCTGACCGCTGCGGACATCGCCGCGCGGTTTCTCGTCTCTCCGAAGGCCATGGGGCAGAGGCTTGTAAGAGCCAAGGCGAGGATCAGGGATGAGAAAATTCCGTTCCTCGTGCCGGAAAAGGAGGAACTGTCGGACCGCCTGCCGCCAGTACTCGCCTCCATCTACGCCGCCTATACCAACGGGTGGATCGACATCGACGGGGCGGAGGCGCTTGGACATGAGGCAATCTGGCTTGCAAGCGTGGTCGTATCCCTGCTTCCGCAAGAGCCGGAACCGAAAGGTCTTCTCGCGCTGATGCTTTATACGGAGGCGCGGCGATCGTCTCGCAGAGGCCCCGATCGCGCATTCGTATCGCTGGACAGCCAGGATGTCGGGCTTTGGGATCATGAGCAATTGCGCCTCGCTGAAGGTCTCCTCAGAGAAGCAAATGCAAACGGTCCGACCGGCCGCTACCAAATCGAGGCGGCCATCCAATCTGCTCATGTCGCGCGCCGTTTGAGCGGCATCTTAAACTGGCAGGCCGTGATTTCCCTCTATGACGTGCTGGGCAGGATTGCTCCGTCGCCCGTCGTGACGCTCAATCGGTCCGTGGCTCTCATGCGGATAGGGCAGGCAGAGGCGGCTCTTGCTGACATACATGCTCTTGCCGGGGATCTGCGAATGGCCGACTACCTGCCGTACTGGACGGCCCGCGCGCAGATTTGCGCCGATCTAGGCAGGCTTGTCGAGGCGGCGGAAGCTTTCACGGTCGCTATCGGATTGTGTTGGTCGGAGGCAGAACGACGCCACCTCGAAGAACAGCGCTCGAAAGTTTTGTATTGACGCGAGCTTTTTTTGCGCGGCCTGTCGAAATCGAGAACTCCTGCACGACATCCACTTGTCCAACCAAGGAGTACGACATGACCACCACTTCAATAATCGTCCAGAGCATCTTCGCCTCCGCCACCGTTTCCAACTTTGACGAGGCGCTCGTCTGGTATGAGAAGTTCATGGGACGTCCCGCAGACAGCAAACCGATACCGGGCATGGCTCAGTGGCGTAATATGGGCGAAGCCGGCCTGCAGGTCTGGAAGGATGACGAACGCGCCGGCAACGGGATCATAACGATCGTCGTACCCGAGCTCGAGGTTGAGCTCGAAAGGCTTTCGCACCAGGGCTTGCAACCCGCCAACAAAATCGAAGGCGACTTTGGGCGCGTGGCTCAGATATTCGACGGTGAGGGCAACCGGATCAACCTGGCCGAGCCTCCCAAACGATCTGCGAACAACTGACTTCGCCGTCTCCAGACCATTAAGCCTTGGGCCCAGAGCAATTTGGGCCAAGACCGGTGATAACTGAATGGCACGGAAGCGGCTGCCAGACCATCAAACACCCTTGGAGCGCGCCATTTCGGCGCGCATCCAGCTTGAGTCTCCCCATGTCGAGAGCCAGATCATCATGTCGGTGAGCGCGGCGACGACTGGCAGAAGCAGGGCGTGGCCGATGCCGCGTTTCGTCTGGTTGCTCTCAGCCTCCCTGAGATGCGCCAACTCCTCTTCCTGGATCGAGGCGATGAGGCCGTGAAGCTCCCGATCACGGGTCGTGAGGAATGCCAGTTGATCTTCGAGATGGCGGTGAACCGTGCTTTCGACCGCCTCGGTGCAGATCCAGACCATGTTGCGTCCACCGAGGGCCGTCAGCAAACCGAGCAGATAACCGCCGAGGCTCCAGAATGCCATGACGCGGCATGGTCTGGCATTCCTGGATGGCATCGCGTCGTGAAACAGGCGGCAATGCTCGATCTCGTCGTTCCGCATTTTGCGAAGTGCTGGCACGATATCAGGAAACAGCCGATCGGCCATCCAGATCTGCGCTCCGTAGATGCGAATTGCGCCGAATTCGCCGGCGTGATTGACCTTGAGAATGCGGCGAACGGTTACGGCATGATCGCGCTTGCCGGCGCTGCTCAACGGATTGTCCATGGCGCTGCCCCTCACAGTTTCCCATCGGCAGTAGGCGCTTTCTGTGCCACCGTCGTCAATAGTTGACACGAGGGGACGTGCAATTCCAATGTCGGCTTCGGGTGGCCGTCGCAAATCGCGCAGGTCAGTGCGGGGGGCGCAGCGAAGGCGAAAATGGCAGGCATTTGCAAGGAGCTAAGCTCCCCCATAACGACGGCCCCGACAGCCCAACACGGTCTCCACGTCTTCGTGGATGGTTGTTATGACCCCGGTTCCGGGCACGGAGGCTGGGCCTTTGTCGCCTATCGCGATTCTGTGGAAATCGCGTCCAGCTTCGGCGGTGTGCGTGATTCCGCCAATAATTCGATGGAATTGACCGCCGTCTTGCAGGCAGTCATGTGGATCAATAGCGAAGCAACGGGCGAAGCCGCGACCATCTGGTCGGATTCGATCTATGCCGTCAAAGGCTGCAACGACAGGCGGCACATTTGGAAGAATAACGGCTGGAAGAAAAACAATCCGAATGGGAACGCCCGCAGCCGGGCGATCGCTAATGCGGAACTCTGGAAAGCGGTCGATCTTCAGCTATCCCGGAACGCCCTCGTAACCATTGCCTGGTGCAAGGGCCATTCCGCCATATCAGGCAACGAACGCGCGGATGAGCTTGCGGATGGAGGACGGCTGTCGATACGGGGCGCGTGATATGGGGATATCCACTGGCTGCGGATGCCTGGGATGGCACGGCGTCAAAACTCCACGCGGCGCCATTGCATCAGGGCACAAGGCCGCCGCCAGAGATGGCATAAATGCGCCCTTCAGCGATTTCCGGTTATGTCCAAGTTTCAGCATCAGCTAACGGCGTCATCGAGGCCGATCAGGCTTGAAGAATGTGCCTGCGCGTCAGCTCCATCAGACCATCGGTATCGCGTCGCTCTATCGCATCGACCATCTGCTGATGT
This sequence comes from Rhizobium sp. CNPSo 3670, assembly GCF_057784555.1. Taxonomy (NCBI): domain Bacteria; kingdom Pseudomonadati; phylum Pseudomonadota; class Alphaproteobacteria; order Hyphomicrobiales; family Rhizobiaceae; genus Rhizobium; species Rhizobium sp. CNPSo 3670. The sequence goes on along the minus strand of NZ_JBXSOL010000004.1, from coordinate 221,237 downwards.
TCGCGGCCGGATTGCTCGATGCGGGCGCGCGTTCGCCACTGCGACACCGGCGCGGAGGATGTCCGCTGCCGAATTTCCGTGATCAGTTCCACGAGTTCCTGGTTGCCTGCGAGAGCAAGCAGATGGCGGTGGAAGGCGAGATTGGCTTCGTAAAGTTCGAGCGTGGTGCCGTTCAACACCAGATCGTCGAATCGTGAAGCCAGAACCCGCAACTTCGCAATATCTGCCTCGCTCGCATTCGCGACGATACGGTCGCTGACGGCGACTTCGAGGATGACGCGAATGTCGCTGACCTCCCGGGCGCGGCGCCCGTCTTGCTTATGGACGTGGTAACCACGATTGGGGACATGCTCCACCAGTCGCTTCTGCACCAATCTGTCGAGAGCTCTGCGTACCTCGGGTCGCGTACAGTTATACCGCCTTTCGAGATCGATCTGCTTCAGCCAGGTTCCGGGCGGGAGACGGCCGGCAAGTATGTCCTGGAGGATCAGTTCGGTCACATCGGAGGTTTGCGGCTCTTGTGCTTGCGCCGTCGCTCCGCTTTCCAGCGAATTCATGCAATTCTCCCCAGCCCGATTTCGGCGATGACTATCATAGCTCTCCCTCGGCCAACAACGAGGCCGATTGACAGCGTCGAAAAATATTCCAGCTCATGGCTTGCGTGCCCGATTTAATTGGAGCATAAAATTGGCGCCAATTTGATTACCATTATGCGAGGCGGGTTGTAAATCCATGCAGAACTCCGATGCGGTCTGGGAAATCGTCGAGAGAAAGCGCGCGGCGTTCTTTGAGTTGAGTGACCGCATCTGGGATATTCCCGAGACCAATTACCTCGAACATCAATCTGCCGAAGAGCACGCCCGCATGCTGGAAAGAGAGGGCTTTCGTGTCGAGCGCGGCATTGCCGGGTTGCCGACGGCGGTCATGGGAGAGGCGGGCGAGGGTGGCCCGGTCATCGCAATCCTTGGCGAGTTCGATGCGCTGCCGGGATTGAGCCAGGAAGCCGGTATTGCCGAGCAGCGGCCCTTGGTCGACGGCGGCAATGGTCACGGCTGCGGCCATAATATGCTGGGCGCCGGATCCATGCTCGCTGCCGCTGCGATGAAGGATTTCCTTGCCGAAAGCGGCTTGATGGGAAGGGTGCGCTATTATGGCTGCCCCGCGGAGGAAGGCGGCTCTTCGAAGGGTTTCATGGTGCGCGCCGGCGTTTTCGACGACGTGGATATCGCGATCTCCTGGCATCCGGCAGCCTTTGCCGGCGTCAACAATCCCATCTCGCTCGCCTGCAATGAGATCAACTTCCATTTTTCGGGGCGGGCGTCGCATGCTTCCGCGACGCCGCATCTCGGCCGCAGCGCTCTCGATGCAGTGGAACTGATGAATGTAGGCGTCAATTATATGCGCGAGCACATGCCTTCCACCGCGCGTATCCACTATGCCATCACTGACGCGGGCGGTGGGGCGCCTAACGTCGTGCAGGCACGCGCGACGGTACGCTATCTCGTCCGTGCAAGGACCCTGCCGGAACTCCTGTCTCTGGTTGCCCGCGTCAAGAAAGTTGCCGAAGGTGCTGCCCTGATGACCGAGACGACGGTCCGGAGTGAAATTGTCAGCGGGGATGCCAATCTCGTTGGCAATACACCACTCGAAGAGTGCATGTTTGCCCATCTGCAGCGGCTTGGCCCACCAGTGTTTGACGATGCCGACCGAGAAACGGCCCGCAAGTTCCAGCAGACCTTCAACGCAGAGGATATCGCCGCGTCTTATGGTCGTTTCGGACTGAAACCGAAAGACGACCAGCCGCTCTGTGAGGAGATTTTTCCGTTGAATGCCGGTGACGGCACTCTGGTCGGCTCCACCGATGTCGGGACGGTCAGCTGGGTGGTGCCGACCGTGCAGATGCGAGGGGCTACCTACGCTGTCGGTACGCCCGGACACTCCTGGCAGCTGGTTGCGCAAGGGAAACTGCCGGCTGCCCACAAGGGAACCGAACACGCCGCCAAGGTGATGGCGAGCACGGCCGCCGATCTCATCGGTAACCCCGCATTGATCGAAGCTGCCAAGGCCGATCACAGGGCGCGTCTGGAGCGTACGCCTTTCGTCAATCCGATACCGGATGACGTTAAGCCGCCATTGCCGGAGAAGGCTGATGCCTAACCCCGACCTGCTGCCCGACCGTGAACGCCTGATGGCGCATATCCGCGAGTTTGCCCGTCGGGTGAAATTGTCCGGAACGCCGGAGGAGCTCGAGAGCTTTCATTATCTTCAGGCGCAGATGGAGAGCTACGGATACGGAACGCAGCTGCTGTCACATGATGCATTCATCAGCCTGCCCGGCCCGGCGAAGGTCGGGGTCGAAGGCGAAGACCTCCGTTGCATTACCCATTCGATGTCGGTTTCGACGGCTGCAGCGGGCATCAGCGGAGACCTTGAATATGTCGGCGACGGCAAGGGAGCCGATTTCGTCGGCAAGGACTTGGCCGGCAAGATCGTCCTGGTCGACGGGATTGCGACGGAGGAAGTCGCCGCGTTGGCAAGCGCGGCCGGCGCCCTCGGCGAAATCCATGTCAGCCCGAATGAGCATCTCTACGAAATGTGCGTGTCGCCGGTCTGGGGCAGCCCGTCGCAACACACGCGCGCCCATCTGCCGAAAACAGTGATCTGCACCATCGCGCGGGAAGATGGAGTGCGCCTGCGCGACTGGCTCGCGCGCGGCCAGAAGGTCCGTGCGACGCTCACGGCAGAGGTCGACACCGGCTGGCGCAGGACGCCGCTGCTTGTTGCAGAGCTTCAGCCGGCAGGCGAGGACAAACCGTTCGTACTGTTTTCGGGCCATCATGACACCTGGCATTTTGGCGTCATGGACAATGGCGGCGCGAACGCGACTATGCTGGAGGCGGCACGCTTGCTTGCCCTTCATGCGAGTGATTGGCGACGCGGCCTGCGCATCTGCTTCTGGTCAGGCCATTCGCAAGGTCGCTATTCCGGCTCGGCCTGGTATGCGGACGAATTTTTCGACGAGCTCGATCGCCGCTGCGCCGTGCATGTCAATGTCGATTCCACGGGCGGCGAGGGCGCAACCGTCCTCACCAATTCCGGTGTCATCGATGAGTTGAAGCCGCTGGCGCTTGAGGTGATCGAGAACGTCACCGGACAAAGGCATGCCGGCAGGCGGCATGGCAGAGCCGCGGATCATTCATTCTGGGGTGTCGGCATCCCCTCGATGTTCGGCAGCCTCAGCCATCAGCCGCCGGGGCCTGTCAAAACGCTGACAGCGCTCGGTTGGTGGTGGCACACGCCGCACGACACGGCAGAGCACATTGATCTTGAGAATCTGAGCCGGGACACGCTGATCGTGACGAAGACACTTTGGAGCCTGCTGACTTCGCCGGTCCTGCCACTTGACTATACCGTTTACGCCACCGCCCTCGGCGAACAACTCGCGCAACTGCAGGCTGAGCTTTCTGGGCGTATCGACATTTCGGCTCTCGCAAACGCAGTCGACGAGTTGGGGAGCTACGCGAAAGCCGTATTGGAGACGAAGGACCTGTCTCCGGCAAAGGCGGCGCGCGTCGACGCATCGCTGATGCGCGCCGGCCGCCATCTCGTGCCGCTGAACTATACGAGCGGCGAGCGCTTTCATCATGATTCCGCCCTCCCGCACCCGGCCTGGCCGTCACTTGAGGGGCTGCGAGCCTTGGCCGCGCAGCCCGTCGGATCGCCAGACATGCCTTTCTATGCTGTTCATGCCCGCCAGACGAGAAATCGCCTGGTCCATGCACTGAGGGAAGCCAACGCGGCTTTGTGCGCGGCCCTGGTGGACTGACGCAGCCATACTGCAGAACTAACAAGCGGCCATTTGGCCGCCAAAAGGGGAACAGAAAATGAAAAATGGAATTCTGCCTACCGTTTTGTTCGGCGCCATTGCCTTCCTGACTTCATTCGCTGCCGGCGCCAAGGACTGGACGCATGTCAAGGTCGGCATCGAAGGGGCTTTCCCGCCCTGGAACCTCATGGATTCCAGCGGCAAGCTGGCCGGCTTCGACGTCGACCTCATCAATGACCTGTGCAAACGCGCCAAAGCCGACTGCGAACTCATCGCAGGCGATTGGAATGCGATGATCCCCAGCCTCAATGCTGGAAAATTCGATCTGGTGATGACTCTCGGCATCAACGAGAAGCGGAAGCAGGTGGTCGATTTCACCGTGCCCTACGCGAGCGGGGTCGCGAGCTTCCTGCTTCTGAAGGACGGGCCGGTGTCCCCTCTGCCGATGGCCGGCGAGCGGCTGAATTTGAACGACAAGTCCAAGGCAGATCCGGTGATGGCCGCAATCGGCCAAGCCCTCAAAGGCAAGACCGTCGGCGTCGTCCAGTCGACCAGCCAGGAGCAGTTGATCAACGCCTATTTCGGCTCCGACGTAACAGTGCGCGCCTACAAGAATTCCGGCGAGCGCGACCTCGATCTGAAGGCCGGGCGCATCGATGCAGGCTTCGATAGCGGCGTTTATGAAACCTCCGTGCTCGGCAAGCCCGGCAATGACGATCTGATGATGTCCGGCCCGCTGGTGAAAGGCGCGATGTTGGCTACCGAAGTCGCACTCGGCATGCGCAAGGGCGAGACCGATCTGAAGGCCAAATTTGATGACGCAATCAGGCAAGCCGCCAAGGATGGCACGATCAGGCAGCTCTCGGAAAAATGGAGCAAGATCGACCTGACACCGACCTTTGACGCTCCCTAAGCGCCTTTTCGGTGCATCATGCTCAGCAGAGGCTATGACAATGTCAGTTGCTGCAAAAACATGCTCTTCCGGAGCAGCATCATGAGCCAGCCTGGTTTTTTTGAGCTTGCCGGCTTCGGTGCGGATGGCTGGGGCCATGCTCTTCTGGCCGGAGCCTGGATGACCATCCTTGTTGCAATCGCCGGCTATGCCGTCGGCGCCTGCATCGGGACCCTTGGGGCATGGGCCAAGATTGCCGGCAACGGTTTTGCTCGCGCGGCCGCCGATGCTTATACGACGGTGCTGCGGGGCATTCCCGATCTGCTGGTCATCTACCTCTTCTATTTCGGCGGCAGCGCCGTGGTTACGGCGGTCGGCCGGCTTTTCGGCGCCGAAGGTTTCCTCGGCTTTCCGGGCTTTCTTGCCGGCTCCCTCGCCGTGGGCGTCACCTCCGGCGCTCAGTTCACGGAAGTGCTGCGAGGTGGATTCAGGGCGGTCCATCCGGGTGAGATCGAGGCGGCTATTGCCTGCGGCATGCGGCGCTGGCTTCGCCTGCGGCGGATCGTTGCGCCGCTGACCCTGCGTCACGCGCTTCCCGGTCTCGGTAATGTCTGGCAGGTCGTCCTGAAGGAGTCGGCACTGGTATCGATCACCGGTGTTGCCGAACTCCTGCGCCAGGCGCAGGTCGGCGCTGGATCGACCGGGCTGCCATTCGATTTCTACCTGATGGCCGGCGCGATCTATCTGATGATCTCGACTGTTTCGAGCATCCTTCTCCAGCAGGCGGAGCGGCGCCTGTCGCGCGGCGTGGGGAGGAGCGGATGATGGATTGGCAGTTTCTCAACGAAACATTTGTGAGCCTGGTCGCCGCAATTCCGCTGACGATCGAGCTTGCCGTGACTTCGATCTGCCTTGGTGCCATTCTGGCCCTGTTGCTGGCGCTTGCCCGCCTCTCCGGCGTTGCCGCGCTCGATTGGTTCGCGCGGCTCTATGTCTTCATCTTCCGCGGCACGCCCCTGTTGGTGCAGATATTTCTTATCTATTACGGTCTCGGCCAGTTTCCAGCCGTGCGGCACAGCGTCTTCTGGCCGTTTCTCCGCGATCCTTACTGGTGCGCGGTGCTGGCGCTGACCTTGAATACAGCCGCCTACGCCAGCGAGATCATTCGCGGCGGCCTGCTCTCGGTACCACACGGTCAAATTGAGGCTGCCCGCGCTTGCGGCATGCATCGCTTCCTGTTGTTTCGCCGGATCGTCCTGCCGCTGGCAATCCGGCAGGCATTGCCCGGATACGGCAACGAGATGATATCGATGGTCAAGGCGACGTCACTTGCCTCGATCATTACGCTGATGGAGGTAACCGGAGTCGCCGCCAAGATCATCTCCGAGACCTACCGGGCAATCGAGGTCTTCGTCGTCTCCGGGGCCATCTACCTCGCCCTCAATTTCTTGCTGACGCGTCTCATTCAATTCGCCGAGTACAGACTTAGCTCGCATTTGCGCGCTCCCGGTCCCGTCAGCCGAGAGAGCAGCACCATAGCGACCCCTGCAGGAGAGCATCGATGACGGCCACACAAATCGCACTCAGCGTGCGCGACATGCACAAGAGCTTCGGACCTCTCCAGGTCATCAGAGGCATCTCGCTTGATGCTCTGGAAGGCGATGTCGTTTCCATTATCGGCTCGTCGGGTTCCGGGAAATCGACGTTCCTGCGTTGCATTAATCTGCTGGAAACGCCGGATTCGGGTGAAGTGACTGTCGCCGGCGAAACGATCTCGATGCAGCGCAACGCCGGCGGTGTGCATCGCCCGGCGGATCGAAAGCAGGTCGATCGTATCCGCTCTCGGCTCGGAATGGTGTTCCAGAGTTTCAATCTCTGGTCTCACAAGACGGTCCTCGAAAACCTTATCGAGGCACCGATCCATGTTCAGCGGCGTTCACGCGCCGAATGCATCGACGAAGCTGAAGCGTTGCTGGCCAAAGTCGGCATCGCCGATAAACGCAATTTCTATCCCGCTCATCTTTCCGGCGGTCAGCAGCAGCGCGCCGCCATTGCCCGCGCCCTCGCCATGCATCCAAAGGTGATGCTCTTCGATGAACCGACATCGGCGCTCGATCCGGAGCTTGTAGGAGAGGTCCTACGCGTCATGCGCGCCTTGGCGGAAGAAGGACGCACCATGCTGGTCGTCACACATGAGATGGGATTTGCGCGCGACGTTTCCAGCCGCGTCGTCTTTTTACACAAGGGCGTGGTCGAGGAAGAGGGCAAACCTCAGGATGTCTTCTCGAATTCGAAGTCGGAGCGCTTCCGCCAGTTCATCAATCAATAGTTCATCAAGCTCAATCAAGAAGGGGAACTTAGTATGAAATACCTGACCGCAATCATGGCCGCGATCACTATGGTCGCCAGCTTAGCCGTTTCGACGGCGGCACGCGCCGAGGAGAAGAACTGGACGCATGTGACGATTGCGACCGAGGGAGCGTTTCGGCCGTGGAACTTCACCAAGGCAGACGGTAGCCTTGACGGGTACGAAATCGAGCTGATCAAGTATTTTTGCGCTCATATGAAGGTCGAATGCACGACCGTGATCCAGCCTTTTGACGGCATGATCCCGGCTCTCAACGCTGGAAAGTTCGACGCAATCATTTCGGGGATGTCTGCAACCGCCAAGCGCGAGGAGGTCATTGCCTTCAGCGATTCCTACGGCACGACGGGTCAGACCTTTGCGACATTGAAAGACTCGCCGCTTGCCAATCTGCCTTTGAAGGGCGAGGTATTTTCGCTCGCCACCGATGAGGCCGGCGCTGTGGCCGCGCTGAAGCAGATCGAGCCGTTGCTCAAGGGTAAGACAATCGGCGTGCAGACTGCATCGATCGCCGCGACCTTCCTCGACAAATATTTGAAGGGCGTCGTTGATGTCCGTGAGTACAAGACGACCGAACAGCACGATCTCGATCTTAAGGCCGGTCGCGTCGACCTCGTCATGGCCTCCATGGCATATCTTTCGACAGCGGCGGCAAAGCCGGGCAACGAGGATTTGATCGTCACTGGCCCTCGTTTCCAGGGCGGCATGCTCGGCCGAGGCAGCTCAGTTGGTCTGCGTAAGGAGGATACGAAACTCAAAGCTATGTTCAACGATGCGATCGCAGCAGCCAAGGCAGACGGCACGATCGTCAAGCTATCGCAGAAGTGGTTCGGCTTCGACGTAACGCCGAGGTAAAACGCGGCTGGATGCCAGCACTTGCGAAATATCTCGGCGAGTGTTGGTTATCCGTGAATCTCCTGGTCGCAATGCCGGCTTATGCCGGCTGCGATGCCTCGACGACGGCGAGCGCTGCCATGTTGACGACGCCGCGCGAGGTGACAGAGGGCGCGAGGATGTGCGCGGGCATGGCGGCGCCGAGCAGAATCGGGCCAACATGCAGGCCGTCGGTCATCGACTTGACCACACCGAGCGTGATGTTGGCGGCGTCGAGGTTGGGGAAGACGAGCAGGTTTGCCTCGTCGTGCAGCGTGGTGTGCGGCATGACGCGCTTGCGCAGCGCTTCGGTGATCGCGCTCTCGCCGTGCATTTCGCCGTCGACTTCGAGATCCGGGGCAGCATCGCGCACGAGCTGCAGGGCATTGCGCATTTTCGTGGCGCTTTCGGATTCGCGTGAGCCGAAGTTGGAATGCGAGACGAGGGCGGCGCGCGGGGTGATGCCGAAGCGGCGGATTTCCTCGGCAGCCATGACAGTCGCCTCTGCGATCTCTTCGGCGCTCGGATTGAAGGTGACGTAGGTGTCCGTGAAGAAGGTGGCGCCGCGCTGTGAGATCATCAGGCTGAGGGCTGAGAAATCGCGGACATCCTTGCGCTTGCCGATGATCTGGCGCACGTCGCGCAGGTGTTTCTCGTAACGGCCTTCGAGGCCGCAGATCAGCGCATCGGCCTCGCCGCGCCTCAGCGCCAGCGCGCCGATGACGGTCGTGTTGGTGCGCACGATGGTGCGGGCGGCCTCGGGGATGACACCACGCCGGCCGACGAGCGAGAAATAGAGATCGACATATTCGCGGAAGCGCGGATCGTCTTCCGGATTGATGACTTCGAAATCCTGCAACGGCCGGATGCGCAGACCGTAGCGCTTGAGGCGTGTCTCGATGACCTGCGGGCGGCCGATCAGGATCGGTTTGGCCAAGCCTTCCTCAAGCAGCACCTGGGCGGCGCGCAGCACGCGCTCGTCCTCGCCTTCTGAGAATATGACGCGCTTGTGTTCGGCGGCCTTTGCCGCCGTGAAGATCGGCTTCATGACGAAGCCGGAACGGAAGACGAAACGGTTCAGCTGATCGAGATAGGCGTCGAAATCCTGGATCGGGCGGCGTGCGACGCCGCTCTGTTCGGCGGCCTTGGCGACGGCAGGGGCGATGCGCAGGATGAGGCGCGGATCGAAAGGGGAAGGGATCAGATAGTCGGCCCCGAAGACCGGGGTCTCGCCGGAATAGGCGCGCGCAGCGACGTCGGAGGGTTCTTCGCGGGCAAGCGCTGCGATGGCGCGCACGGCCGCCATCTTCATTTCCTCATTGATCGTCTCGGCGCCGCAATCGAGCGCGCCGCGGAAGATGTAGGGGAAGCAGAGGACGTTGTTGACCTGGTTGGCAAAGTCCGAGCGGCCGGTGCAGATCATCGCATCGGGACGGGCGGCGCGGGCGAGATCCGGCATGATCTCCGGAGTCGGATTGGCGAGCGCCATGATCAGCGGCTTGTCGGCCATTTGCGCCAGCAGCTCCGGTTTCAGGACGCCGGCGGCCGAGAGACCCAAGAAGACATCAGCGCCGCCGATATTTTCGGCGAGCGTGCGGGTGTCGCTCTTCTGGGCATAGACGGACTTCCATTCGTCCATCAGTTCGGTGCGGCCCTCATAGACGAGGCCTTCGATATCGTGGACCCAGATGTTTTCGCGCTTGGCGCCGAGGGTCACCAGCAAATTGAGGCAGGCAAGGGCGGCAGCACCCGCGCCCGAGGCAACGATCTTGACGTTCTCGATGGCTTTGCCGGCGAGTTCCAGCCCGTTCAGGATAGCGGCGGCGACAATGATCGCCGTGCCGTGCTGGTCGTCGTGGAAGACCGGGATCTTCATCTTCTCGCGCAGGCGCCGCTCGACCTCGAAACATTCCGGCGCCTTGATGTCTTCCAGGTTGATGCCGCCGAAGGTCGGCTCCAGCGATGAGACGGTCGAAACCATCTGCTCGACGCTCGCCGCATCGATCTCGATGTCGAAAACGTCGATGCCGGCGAATTTCTTGAAGAGCACGGCCTTGCCCTCCATGACAGGCTTGGAAGCGAGCGGGCCGATATTCCCGAGTCCGAGCACGGCGGTGCCGTTGGAAATGACGGCGACGAGATTGGCGCGCGAGGTATATTCGGCCGCCATTTCAGGGTTGTCACGGATGGCGAGGCAGGGAGCGGCAACGCCCGGCGAATAGGCAAGCGCCAGGTCGCGCTGGTTGCCGAGCGGCTTGGTCGCCTGGATCTCCAGCTTGCCGGGGCGGGGGTAGCGGTGGAAAAATAGCGCCTGTTCGTCGAGATCGCCGCCCGGTGCGTTCTTGTCCGTCTTGGATTTATCCTGGTGATCCATTGCCGCCTCCGTGCACGTCTTTTTCTGGAGTTCCCTCCATACATCAATCGGATACAGGCGACAGTATGGAAATGAGGGATGGGAGAAGTTTTCGCGAGACGGCGTTTCCTACTATGTCATGGGCAATCGCCGGTACTAATCCTTTTGGAAAACTTGTTTGACGCCTCGTGCGAGCGCAAGATGCGGCCCGCGACGGTGCGGGGCGCCGGTCGCATGGAGGAAATCATGGACAATTTGAACCTCACGACCCTGCAACGGGGTCAGACGACGGTCAACGACGTGGCCATGGATGCGTTTGCCGCCGGTTTTCGCGGCAGTCTCCTGACCAGCAAAGACATGAATTACGGCGAGGCGCGGGCGATCTGGAATGCGATGATCGATCGCCGGCCGGGTCTGATTGCGCGCTGCGCAGGGGCGGCTGATGTTGTGCGCGCAGTGCGCCTTGCACGCGATAACAATCTGCTGGTTTCAGTGCGCGGCGGCGGGCACGGCATTGCCGGCAACGCGGTCTGCGAAGGTGGTGTCGTCATTGATCTGTCGCCGATGAAGTCCGTGCGGGTCGATCCCGAGACGCGCCGGGCCAGGATCGAGCCGGGCGCGACGCTCGGCGACGTCGACAAGGAAACGCTGGCATTCGGACTGGTACTGCCAACCGGCATTAATTCCACGACCGGCATAGCCGGCCTGACGCTCGGCGGTGGTTTCGGCTGGCTCACGCGGAAATTCGGGCTGACCCTCGACAATCTGATTTCGGTCGATGTGGTGACGGCCAACGGCGAACTGGTGAAGGCGAGCGAGACGGAGCGGCCGGACCTGTTCTGGGCGCTGCGCGGCGGCGGCGGCAATTTCGGCGTCGTGACCTCCTTCGAATTCCAGCTCAACCCGCTCCAGCCCGAAGTTTTCGCCGGACTGGTCGTGCATCCCTTCGCCGATGCGGAAAACGTTCTCAGGGAATATCGCGAGGCGCTGGAAACAGCACCCGACGAGCTGACCTGCTGGGTGGTAATGCGCCAGGCGCCGCCGCTGCCGTTCCTGCCGGCCGATTGGCACGGCAAGGAAATCGTCGTGCTTGCTATGTGCTATTGCGGGGACATGGCGGCGGGCGAAAAGGCGGCGGCGAGGTTGCGCGGGATCGGAAAGCCGATCGCCGACATTGTCGGCCCGATGCCGTTCATCGGCTGGCAGCAGGCATTCGACCCGCTTCTAACGCCCGGCGCCCGTAACTATTGGAAGAGCCAGGATTTCGCCTCCCTTTCCGATGCGGCGATCGAGATTCTCATCAATGCCGTGCGGAAGCTGCCAGGGCCGGAATGCGAAATATTCATCGGCCATGTCGGCGGCGCCGCCGGCCGCGTGCCGACCGAAGCCACGGCATTTCCACAGCGCAGTTCGCATTTCGTCATGAATGTCCATGCACGCTGGCGGGAAACCGAGATGGACGGAAACTGCATCGGCTGGGCGCGCGAACTTTTCGAGGCAACCAAGCCGCATGCTGTGGGCACTGCCTACATCAACTTCATGCCTGAGGACGAGACCGACCGGGTCGAAATGGCCTACGGTGCTAATTATGCGCGCCTTTCGGAAATCAAGCTGCGCTATGATCCGAACAATTTGTTCCGGATGAATCAGAATGTGAAGCCGATGGCGGCGGTGCGAGCTGCTTGAATAGATGAAGCGTAGAAGACCCCGCCCAAAACCGCTCCCCACAAGGGTCCCTCGTGGGGAGCGGTTTACCCACCGCGCTTCGGCGTCATCGTCACGTCAGCGCCATAGGCATCGCGCAGCTTGTTCTCCTGTCCCGGCTGCCGGTCGGCGGCCTGGTGCAGCGGTATCGTGTCGTAGCCCTGCAAACGCGTTCCCTCGATCAGCGTAACGTCGGAATTCCCAGGATTGTCGGAGCGCTCGAACCAGTCGACGGAGTGGTGCAGGAGATTCATTTCGACCGCCCGGTTGGTGACGCCGTGGCCGACGATCGCGACGTTGTGGTCGCCGTTTTCGGCCTCGCGCATGACGGTCTGAAGGAAGAGACGCACCCGCTGCGCCACGTCCGCCCGGCTTTCGCCGTCCGGCGGCCGCGCATAGAACTTGCCGCTATTGTTGCGCAGCCTCGCCCATTTTTCGAACTCTTCGGGGAATTTCTGCTTCTGCTCGGCACGGTCGTAGATTTCGGTGAAGAGGCCGAAATCCTGCTCGCGCAGAAGATAATCTTCCCTGACATCGCCGACGAAGTTTTCCGGCAGCGCTTCGAGCAGCGCATCCTTGCTCTGGCGCGTGCGCAGAAAGGGCGAATACCAGATATGCAGCTTCTGGAATCCCTGGCTCGGCAGCCCTTTGAGGTACGAAGCGATGACAGCGCCTGCCTCAGCCGCCTGGCGATAGCCCCATTCAGTCAGCGGCACATTATGATCGCCGAATTGGCGGTAGGCCTGTTCGTTGATGTTGCCGAGGGATTCGCCGTGGCGAACGAGAAAGAGACGCATCGGCCATCCCGCTTTGTCGGACATGGAATCGTTGTCATCATGAACGCGCTCGATCGGCAGGGCAATATTGCCGGCCGAAAAGGGGCGTAGCGTCTGGTCGCCGCTTGCCCCCAATCCGCTTGGCCCGTCGATCTTGTTCACTCGGTTCCAAATCGAGAAGCGAGAGAGCGTCTTCCGGGCTATCAGCGGCCCTGGAAGATCTTGATGAGTTTTGGCGTAAACCGGTGAGCCTTGATGTCGAGCAGATCCTGATACGTAGCGCGACCGGAGATCGCGGCCGTCAGATATCGCTGGCAGGCGATCCTCGGAGCGTCATTGTCGGAGACGTTTGTCACGATCCCCGCGGCGCGCCGCGCATTTGCATCGAAATCCTTTGTGCACACTTTGACGAACTCGTTTCTCGCTCTCGCGCTGCCTTGAAGTAGCGTGACTGTCGCATCATAGTCCTGCTGCGTCGGTGCACAGCCGGCAAGCAGTGCCATAGAAATCATTATTGTCGCGGTTCGGGCGCGCATCATCAATATCCCCCAGGTTACGCCTTGATCGGCAGCTGCTGTAAATTTGATTCTCGGCATGCGGGAAAGATCCAGGACCTCGCGGCGAGAAATTAGGATAATCGGATTTCCGATATCGCTTGCGAGCTTCGATGGGATCTGCGTTTACCATCCAGACGGAACGGCGGGTTTGCAGGGCTTTTCCCCATCTTGTCATCTTCCTGAAACACGAGTCTGGTTTTGGAAGGCTAGATGAAAGATGGGGCACGAGCACTGTTCGTGACAGACATGATGGAACCCAGACATTTCCGCACGCTCTTCATTTCCGATGTGCATCTCGGCTCGAAGGCCGCGAAGGCTGATTTCCTGCTGGATTTCCTGCGCTACCACGAAGCCGATACGATCGTGCTCGTCGGCGACATCGTCGACGGCTGGCGCCTGAAGCGCAGCTGGTACTGGCCGCAGGTCTGCAACGACGTCGTCCAGAAACTGCTGCGTAAGGCGCGCAAGGGCACGCGCGTCGTCTACATCCCCGGCAATCACGACGAATTCTTGCGCGACTTCCCGGGCATGCATTTCGGCGGCATCGAGGTCGTCGAGCACATGATGCATGACGGCGCGGACGGCAAGAAATACCTGATCCTGCACGGCGACGAGTTCGACGTCGTTGTCCGCAACGCCCGCCTGCTCGCCTATCTCGGTGACTGGGCCTATGATACGGCAATCCGCATCAACATCTTGCTCGCCGCCGTACGCCGTCGCCTTGGCATGCCATATTGGTCGTTTTCCGCCTGGGCGAAGCTGCAGGTCAAGCATGCGGTCAATTTCATCGGCGAGTTCGAACGCGTCGTGGCTGAAGAGGCGCGCAAGAGCGGAGCCGACGGGGTGATCTGCGGCCACATCCACCACGCCGTCATCCAGGAGATGGACGGCATCCGTTACATCAACACTGGCGACTGGGTGGAAAGCTGCACAGCGGTTGCAGAGCATGAGGACGGCACGTTCGAACTGATCACCTGGCGAGCGCTTGCTAGCGCAGTGCCGGCGCTTACCGCAGTCGAGCGTCTCGAAGAGGCGGAACTCGCCGCGCAGGCAGCGTGATTTTACAGCCGGCGCAGTCGCGGCGGCTCGCCAGCAATTTAGCCGTTACCGCGAGGTAACAGGCCCAATTTATTTTCTAAAACGTTTCCGGACGGCTATTTCTCGCAATGGTCGCCCCCCGCGGTGGTGTGTTAGGAAAACATCTAGTTTCCTTCAGGTCCACCGATGATTCCCGCTCAACATTCTCCGGGTGAGGGAGCGCCGCCGCGCTTCCGGCTGCTCAGCGCGCTGTCCTATTGCGCGCCGCTGCTCGTCAATGGCGTCGTGCTGCCATTTTTCCCGGTCTGGCTGCAAACCCATAGTTTCAGTGACCGTGAAATCGGCATTATTCTCGCCATACCGATGGTGGTTCGAGTCTTGGTGGCACCTGTCGTCGCCATGGTGGCCGACCGCATGAAGGAGCGCGCCACCGTGCTGCTCTGGTCGGGTGGCCTGTCGCTGCTGACGGCGATCGCGCTTTACTGGACGACCAGCTTTTGGCCGGTGACAATCGTCTTCGCGCTGCAGGGCGCCACCTTTGCGCCCTATGTGCCCGTGGTCGAATCGATCGTCATTTCAGGCGTGCGCCGCTGGGGGCTCGATTATGGGTCGATGCGCGTATGGGGCTCGATTGCCTTCATCGTCTCGACGCTCCTCGGCGGTCAGCTGATCGGCCGGGGGGGCGGCGGCATGGTGCTCGTCGTCATGGTGTTCGGCTTCACGATGACGGTGGCGATGGCGATCTTCTGTCCGCGGATCGGGCCCACACGGCGGCGCGGCCAGCCGATCGACCTGCCGGCCGCCACCGGCAGCGGGTTGCGCGAGCCACATTTGCTGCTGCTCCTGATCGGAGTTGCCATCCAGCAGTCGAGCCACGCGGTGCTCAATGCTTTTTCCTCGATTTATTGGCATCAGCTCGGCTTTTCCGGCACCGAGGTCGGCTTGCTCTGGAGCGCCGGCGTTGCTTCGGAGGTGACGGTGTTCTTTCTGTCGAAGCGTCTCAATCGGCGCTTCAATGCCTGGACATTGATCCGCTTCGGCTGCGCCATCAGCGTCTGCCGCTGGATCCTGTTTCCCATGAATGCCGGCTTTGCCGGCTTCTTCCTGCTGCAATGTTTCCATGGCTTCACCTATGCCTTCGTGCATACCGGCGTGCAGCGGAGAATCGTGGCGACGGTGCAGGAAACGCAGGAGGCCTCGGCGCAGGGCGCCTATTTCTTCTATGTGGGCATGGCGATGGGGTTGATGACCATCGCTTCGGGCTACCTCTACGCCTGGCTCGGCCTTGTCAGCTATTACGTCATGGCGCTCGTCGCGCTTTCCGGCCTCGGGCTGGTCATCTCAGCCTACTATCTTCAGCCCCAGAGGGTGCTTTCCGGCGGAAAGACCAGGGAAGCGGCGTAGCGCAGGCCGGGTTGGCGGTCGCGGGCAAGCAGCAGCGGGCCGTCGAGATCGACGAAATCGGCATCCTGCGCGAGCAGCATGGCTGGCGCCATCGCAAGCGAAGTGCCGACCATGCAACCGATCATGATCGAAAAGCCGAGCCTCTCCGCTTCGGCCTTCATCGCCAAGGCCTCGGTGAGGCCGCCTGTCTTGTCGAGCTTGATATTGATCGCATCATAACGGTCGGCAAGGCTTGCGAGGTCTCCGGTGTGATGCACACTCTCGTCGGCGCAGACGAGCAGCGGGCGGCGGATTTCGGCAAGCAGCGCATCGCGGCCTGCCGGCAACGGTTGCTCGACGAGGGCAACGCCCGCCTCCGCGGCGATCTGCAGATGACGTTCCAGCACCGCCTCCGGCCAGCCCTCATTGGCGTCGAGAATGATCGCAGCATCGGGTGCGGCCGCGCGGACTGCGCGGATGCGGCTTTCATCGTCGCTGGTTCCCACCTTGACCTTGAGCAGAGCGCGACCGGCATGTTCGCGCGCCTGCGCGGCCATCACTTCCGGCTCGCCGAGCGAGATGGTGTAGGCTGTCGTGAGCGGTTTGAGCGCCGTGAGGCCGAGGCGGGCGGCGACCGTTTGGCCCGTCCGTTTTGCTTCGAGATCCCAGAGAGCGCAATCCACGGCGTTGCGTGCGGCACCCGGCGGCATCGCCGACAAGAGGTCGTCGCGCGAAATGCCGGATTCGATCAGCGGGCGCGCTGCCTCGATCTGGGCCAAGACGCTCTCCATGGTCTCGCCGTAGCGGCGGTAGGGCACGCATTCGCCGTGCCCTTGCGCGCATTCTTCCGTGACTTCGCAGCTAATGACCTCGGCCTTAGTCTTTGCGCCGCGCGAGATGGTGAAGGTCCCGGCAATCGGAAAGGAATTCATCTGGATATCGAGGGTGCGCGGCATTATTGCTATCCTGCGAGCATGGAAATTGGACGTTGCTTCTGTATATTGACGCGCCGGCGGCGATCCGCTTCGCGAGTCGGCAATGTCGCCGTAAGCCTTGAAAGACACAAGTATCTTGAACGCCGAGAATCGCAACGCCGCCTCACTGCAAGTGGACGACCGGCCAGATGGTTCGGGGCAGCATGTTCGTCTCAGCGGCAATTGGCGCAGCGCCTATGTGCATCTTGTGCTGCGCGACTTCGAAAAGCTTCGGCGAGAGAAGACCGGCAATCTGACGCTCGACCTCTCTGATATATCGGAGATCGATACCGCCGGCATCTGGCTTCTTTGCCGGCTAAAGAAGGAGGAGGAAGCAGCCGGGCGCACGGTGCGCTTCGTCGGCACCAATCCGCATATCGATGAAATGCTGGAGATGTTTTCCGAGGAACCGGCCAAACCGGAGCCGGAACAGAAGGAGAAGGTCTCGCTTGCCGCGCGCATCTTGGCGCCGATCGGCAAGATGACTTACGATATCTGGGATAATCTCGCTGCCTCGATGTATATCCTGGGTTCGGCGGTGCGCGGCGCTCAGATGAAGCTCGGCCGCGGCAGTGGCGTCTCGCCGGCCTCCATCGTCAACCAGATCGATCATATGGGGGTTCGCGCCGTTCCGATCATCCTGCTGATGTCGTTTCTGATCGGCGCGATCATCGCCCAGCAGGGCGCTTTCCAGCTGCGTTATTTCGGGGCGGAGGTTTTCGTCGTCGATCTGGTCGGCATTCTGCAGCTGCGCGAAATCGGCGTGCTGCTGACTTCGATCATGATCGCCGGGCGCTCCGGCAGCGCGATCACGGCTGAAATCGGCTCGATGAAGATGCGCGAGGAAATCGACGCGCTGAAGGTGATGGGGCTTAACCCGATCGGCGTATTGATCTTCCCGCGGCTGGTGGCGCTGACCATCGCGCTGCCGCTTTTGACGGTATTGGCGAATTTCGCTTCGCTGGCGGGGGCTGCGGTCGTCGCCTGGGGCTATTCCGGTATCACCTTCGCCAATTTCCTGGCGCGACTGCACGAGGCGATTACGCTGTCGACCGTGCTGTCGGGTATGATCAAGGCGCCATTCATGGCGCTCGTCATCGGCATCGTCGCCGCCGTCGAAGGGCTGAAGGTCGGTGGCAGTGCGGAGTCGCTCGGCCAGCACGTGACGGCCTCGGTGGTGAAGGCGATTTTCGTCGTCATCCTGATGGACGGGCTTTTTGCGATGTTCTATGCAGCAATCAACTTCTAGTATGGCGGGCAGGGTGGACGAGCAGCCGATCGAAAGCGAAGGACGGGGCAGGGATGTCGTGCTTTCGGCGCGCGACGTCACCGTCGCCTTTGGCTCCAAGGTGGTGCTCGACAAACTGAATCTCGATATTTATCGCGGTGAGATCCTCGGCTTCGTCGGTGCTTCGGGCACCGGCAAATCGGTGCTGATGCGAACGGTGCTGCGGCTGCTGCCGCGCCGCTCCGGCACGATCAAGATCCTGGGCCAGGACTTCGACGAGCTCAACGAGCCGCAGCGCAACGCGCTCGACATGCGGCTCGGCGTGCTCTTCCAGCAGGGCGCATTGTTTTCGTCGCTGACTGTCAAGGAAAACATCCAGGTGCCGATGCGCGAATATCTCGATCTGCCGCACTCGCTAATGGATGAGCTGGCGCATCTGAAGATTCGCATGGTGGGCCTCGCGGCCGATGCCGCCGACAAATACCCGTCCGAACTCTCAGGGGGCATGATCAAGCGCGCAGCTCTTGCCCGCGCGCTGGCGCTCGATCCGGAGCTCGTCTTCCTGGACGAGCCGACCTCCGGTCTCGACCCAATCGGCGCAGCCGAATTCGACGAACTGATCGCCAACCTGCGCGATAGTCTCGGACTGACCGTCTATATGGTGACGCACGATCTCGACAGCCTGTTTTCGGTTTGTGACCGTATTGCCGTGCTCGGAAAGAAGCGAGTAATGGTGGAAGGCACGATCGACGACATGCTGGCCTATGACGATCCGTGGGTGCAGGCCTATTTTAGAGGTAAGCGAGCACGGTCGATCGTGCCGCAGGACAATGGCGCGCGGCACGGCAACGGCAGCGGCGGGAAGTGACCGGATAGATGGAAACCAAAGCCAATTACACGATTGTCGGTTTTTTCACGGTGCTGGTGATCGCGGCCGCCTTCGGCTTCGTCTACTGGATGGCCGAATATGGCCGTGGCGGCCCGATGACGGAGCTGATCGTGCGTATTCCCGGCTCGGCGAACGGGCTCAGCGTCGGCTCGCCGGTGCGCTTCAACGGTATCCAGGTGGGCTCGGTGCAGACGCTGTCGATCGATGCCGACGATCCGCAATATTCGCTGGCCTTCACCCAGGTGCGCACGGACGCACCGATCTACCCTTCCACCAAGGCCGCGCTCGAAATTCAGGGCCTGACGGGGGCCGCCTATATCGAACTGTCGGGCGGCCGCAAGGGTGAGGAGAGTATCCTTAAACATGCGATCGAAAACGGCAAACGCGCCGTTATCGTCGCCGACCAGTCGAGCGTCACCAATCTCCTGGCGACCGCTGATAAGATCCTTGATCGCGCCAATGACGCGGTTGGCGAACTTCAGGGTTTCATCGAAGATTCGCGTGCTCCGCTGACCCAGACGTTCAAGAATGCCGAAACCTTTTCGGATGCGCTGGCCAAGAATTCCGGCAATATCGACGCCTTCCTGCAGAGCGTCGGTGAGCTCTCCAACACGGTGAAGGCGGTTTCCGGGCGTGTCGATTCGACGCTTCAGGCCGTGGAATCGCTGGTCAGGGCCGTCGACGCGCAGAAGGTCGACAATATCGTCTCCAATGCCGAGAAGATCACCGCCAATGTCGCCGATGCCTCAGGCGATCTCAAGGGCGCGATCAAGAAGTTCGACGAGACGGCCACCACCTTCAACGATTTCGGCAAGCAGGCGCAGGCAACGCTCGACCAGGTCGATACGCTCGTCGCGCAGATCGACCCGGCGAAGATCAAGGGTTCGGTCGACGATATTTCGCAAGCCACAAAGGATGCGCGTGCGGCAGTCGCCTCGATCCGCGACGTCGCCAATACGGTTTCGTTGCGCCAGAAAGATATCGACCAGACGATCCAGGACGTGTCGCAGCTTGCCAACAAGCTGAATTCGGCTTCGACACGCATCGACGGCATTCTCATCAAGGTCGATGCGCTGCTTGGAACCGACAACACGCAATCGCTGTTCGCCGAGGCGCGCGATACGCTGGAATCCTTCAAGAAGGTGGCCGATAATCTGAACTCGCGAATCGGTCCGATCGCCGATAATCTTCAGAAATTCTCGAGCGGCGGCTTGCGCGACGTGCAGACCCTCATCAACGACATGCGCGGAACCGTGAGCAATCTCAACGATACGATCAGCAACTTCGACCGCAATCCGCAACGCCTGATCTTCGGCGGGGACACGGTCAAACAGTATGACGGCCGGACGCGGCGTTAACAGGGAAAGTCAGGGGTAGCCCAGTATGGTCGCATCGCATCTGTTGTCGCGCCGTTCGTGGATCAGGGGAACGGCGATCGCGCTGCCGCTGACTGCGTTGATCCTGTCGGGCTGTGGCACTTCAGCCAAGAACGATACCTATGATCTCTCTGCGGCCGTCGATGGCGATGGACCTGCTGCCAAATCCCGCCAGATCCTGATTGCCGGCCCGACGGCACTCAGATCGCTCGACAGCGATCAGATCGTTATCCGCGTCTCGCCGTCGGAAATCCAGTATCTGTCGCGGGCGCAGTGGGGCGACAAGCTGCCGCGCATCGTGCAATCGAAACTGGTCGAGGCCTTCGAGAATTCCGGAAAGCTCGGCGGCGTCGGCATGCCGGGGCAGGGGTTGGCGATCGATTACCAGATCGTCACCGATATCCGCGCATTCGAAATCGACGCCTCGAGCGGCAACCAGGCGGTGGTCGAAATCTCCGCCAAGATTCTCAACGACCGAAACGGCTCGGTACGCGACCAGAAGGTGTTCCGCGCCATGACGCCGGCCGGCGGCGACAACGTGGGCTTCGTCAAGGGTCTCGACCGCGCCTTTTCGACGGTGGTGTCGGAGATCGTCGGCTGGACGCTGCGCGCAATCTGAGATTGCGTTTTCGCGGGTGCAGCTTGGAAATCAAGGGTTGCCGATACGGAAAAAATATTGGTGCCACGAGGTTGAGGCGTTCAACGTATTAAATTTATTCATGAATTTGTGGAAAGCGTCGTGTTAGCGCTGTCAGGAGGCATGCTGCATGGTGGTCGCACGAGTATTCGGAAAGTCGTCATCTGAAGCGGTTCAGCGAGAAAAGGAACGGCTGGCAGCGTTGCAGCAACTCGATCTGCTCGACACGCCCAAGGACGAAGGCTTCGAGCGAATCGTCCGCCTTATAAAGCAGGTATTTTCCGCCGACATCGGCATCGTGTCGCTGATCGATGCGCACCGGCAATGGTACAAGGCCTGTTCCGGCATGTCGGGCGACGAGGTCTCGCTCGAAGACACATTCTGCCGCTACGTGGTGGACTGTGACGAGCCTGTCATCGTTCCTGATGCCAGCAAGGATTTGCGCTTTGCAACGCATCCTGCTGTCACGGGCGCGGACCATATCCGCTTTTATGCCGGCGTTCCACTCAGAACGAAGGCCGGCCACATGATTGGAACCGTGTGCGCCATCGATCGCCGGCCCAGATCGTTCGGCAGCAAAGATCTTTGTATTCTCGAGGAATTGGCGGGAGCAGCGATGGACCGCCTCGAACTCATGCAGTCTGCCGCTACCGACAGCCTGACCGAGGCCATGACGCGGCGAGCTTTCAAGCAGGAAGCCGATCAGCTGATTTCCCTCGCGCTGCGGCATCAGCATGACCTGTCCTGCATCGTTTTCGACATCGATCATTTCAAGAAGGTGAACGATGGGTACGGGCATGCCGCAGGTGACGCGGTTCTCAAGTCGGTCGCATCGATCTGCAGGGCGACCCTTCGCGCCGGTGATTTGTTCGGCCGTATCGGGGGTGAGGAATTTGCCGTCGTTCTGCCGCATGTCGATCGGGAGAGAGCGGCCGCCGTCGCCGAAAAACTCAGAACCGCCATCGCCTCGCAGGTCATTTTCGGCGATCACGGCTCGCTGACCGTCACGGCAAGCCTCGGAACTTCGGCGCTATCTATCGTCAGCAGAGACATCGAAACACTGCTCGCTCAAGCTGATGCGGCGATGTATCAGGCAAAACAGGGCGGGCGCAATCGCTGCGTCTCATGGAGTTCCATTCACGCCGATCACGCCATTGGCGCGCGGCGGCGCGTGCTGAAGGCAGGTTCGATCCTATTTAACGACCGGCGCTCGACTATCGACTGCACCGTCAAATCGATCGGCGCGGAGAGCGCCGGTATTTCGGTTTCGAATACGGCGGGCATCCCCTCGGAATTCATTCTTGCCATCAAGGGCGAAGGTTTCGAAACCAATTGCCGAGTGATCGCGCAAGATCGGCAAAACCTGGAAGTGGCTTTTCGGTAGCAAAACGTGTCGCCATCCTTCAATGTCGCATGCCGGTTACTTCGTCGGCTGCGCATCCGTCATCGTCGCTGCAGGCTGGCTGCCTGGCGTGGCGGAGGCGGTGGCGGTGGGCGATGACGGCAGCGTGCTGTCGAGGAGGCTCGCCATCTTGTCGTCGCGCAGGCTTGCAGTCTTTTCACCCATTACGACGCCGACGACGCGGCGGCCATCTTTCAGCGCCGAGGTTACGACATTGTAGCCTGAGGCATCGGTATAGCCCGTCTTGATGCCATCGACGCCGTCATAGCGGTACATCAGATTGTTGTGGCCGCGCAGTTTCATGCCCCGGAACTTAAAGCCGCGCATGGAGAAGAGCTTGAACTCCTCGGGGAAGTCCCGCATCAGCGAGACGCCCAGGGTCGCCATATCACGCGCCGTGGTGACCTGCTCCGGATCAGGCAGGCCCGAAGGGTTCTTGAAAACCGTATCATTCATGCCGAGTTGGTGCGCCTTGTCGGTCATCGTTCTGGCGAAGGTCTGTTCGGAGCCGCTGAGATGTTCGGCGATCGCCACGGCAGAATCGTTGGCGGACAATACCACGATGCTTTCGACAGCTTCACGCAGCGTCACCTGGCGGCCGGCGCCAATAGCGAGTTTGAAGGGCTCCTTGCTCTCGGCATTTTCCGACATGGTGAGCTTCTGGTCCCAGCTGAGACGTCCCTCGTGCAGCGCCTCAAAGGCGAGATAAAGCGTCATCATCTTGGTCAGCGACGCGGGATAGTTGAGATCGTCCTGGTTGGAGGCTTCAAGGACCTGACCGGATTGCGCATCAATCACAAAGCTTGCCTGACCGGCCTCAGCCGAGATGAAAGCGCCCATCAGAAGGGTGGACGAAAGCGCGATGGCAAGAAGCCGGGATGTCGTCGTGGTCATCGGTATTGCTGTCTCTTTCGTTGCGCGGCCGAGGAGCCGTTGGCTTTAAACGCAAGCGGATCGAAAAAGTTTGTGACGGAATGAAGGAAGGCGGGCAATAAAAAAGGCCTATCCACAGATGATACCTTTTGTCTCGGCCCCTGGATATATGGCGACTGGGGCAGAGGCCGATCATGGTCGATACGGCTGCGAGGGATGTGCCTGAGATCTACTAGGCTTTGGTCGTCACGTTTAGGACCGAGCGCTTGCTTCCGATTTGATGTCAGGTGTTGTGGCCAGACCTTTATGAAAAGCAAATATCGACGGCGGGGCGGACCTTCACCGTCGCGTCGCCCGCATCGAAACCGTCAAGCGTTTCGTTGTGGTGGGCGACAATCTCGGAGAAGGTGAGGGTCGCCGTGTCGCCGGTTGTGTGGCCGTCGGCAACCAAGGTTACGTCATAGCCGAGCGAAACGGCCCGCCTGACGGTCGTGTCGACGCAGAATTGCGACATGCAGCCGCCGACTATGAGATGTGTAATCGAACGTTCTTGCAAGCGGTCGGCAAGATTGGTCCCGAAGAAGGAGTCGGCGCTTTTCTTGCGCACGACGATCTCACCTTTTTGCGGCGCAATCTCCCGACGCAGCGCCCATCCCGGCGTGCCCACGGCCAAT
This sequence comes from Rhizobium sp. CNPSo 3670, assembly GCF_057784555.1. Classification (NCBI taxonomy): domain Bacteria; kingdom Pseudomonadati; phylum Pseudomonadota; class Alphaproteobacteria; order Hyphomicrobiales; family Rhizobiaceae; genus Rhizobium; species Rhizobium sp. CNPSo 3670. The sequence goes on along the minus strand of NZ_JBXSOL010000004.1, from coordinate 197,417 downwards.
CGATGACCGCTGTCGCCATCATACTGCACCAGCACGACCGGCACGCCGGCCTGTCGCGCTTTTTCCTTGAGCAACGCCAGCCGAGCAACGGTCTCATCAAGTGCGGAATCAACCTCGGCCTGGCGCTCCGGCGTTGCCTTTCCGAAGAGAATTGCGTTCTGTACGTCGATAATCAGAAGGGCCTTGGTCATTTCGTTCGCGGTTTCGGCTGGGGAGCAGATCATACCCCGTCATCAGTGAAAGCCGCCTGACACATGTTCAGACGGCTTCAGCTCCACGACATCGGCCAGACTCTATTTCAGCCTGCCCGCTGCGTGGGCGAGCATGGTGTAAACCTTGCCCGTATCCGACGTCAGATAGGACTGCGTGACTGTCTGGTTCGGGTCGGTGCGGGCGACGTCGGCGAGCAGCTTTTCGAAATCACCAATATAGCGATCGACGGCGGTTCGGAATTCCGGTTCGCGGTCGTATTTGCGCTTGATCTCGTCGAAGGTCTGCTGGCCTTTCAGCGTATAGAGGCGTCGGGTGAAGACGTCGCGCTCGCCGCGCTGGTAGCGGCGCCAGAGATCGACCGAGGCATCGTGATCGATGGCGCGGGCGATATCGACGGAGAGCGAATTCAGCGATTCCACGACATGGCGCGGATTGCGGCTGTCGTTGCTGCGTGCGGCCGGTGCGGCGGTTTCCGCAGAGCGGGCGGAAGCACGGGCCGGCGCTTGGTCCGCGGCCTCTTCACGGGATGCGCCCCGCAGAAGATCGCTAATCCAGCCGCCGCTTTCCCGGGCCGGTTCCTGGCGGCCCAATTCCTGGCGAGTGGGGGCTGGCTGCTGAGCGGCCCGCTGAGGAGCGGCGGCCGAAGCGGACGGCGTAATCGTTCCGCGCAGACCTGCCGCTTCGATCGGCGCAGGCGCTGCCGGCTGCGGCGGCTGGGCTGCGATCGGCTGAGCCGGGCGCGGAGCCGGCTGCGCCTGGGCAAGCGAGCGGGCGGCGGGTTCGGAGATTTCGAGCTGCTGGCTGGAGCGGCCGACAAGCTGCGAGATATCCTGCAGGGCCTTGATCTGTTCGGCGACGGCGCGGCGCATGGCCGAGGCGCTTTCCTTGGCTTCCTCGGGCAGGTCGAAGGCGCCGCGCTTCAGTTCGGCGCGGGTGGCGTCGAGCTCGTTGCGGATGTCGGCAGCGGAGCGGCGGATGTCCTCGGTAGCGCCGGAGAAGCGGCCGACGGCATCTTCGATCGCCTCGCGCAGCGATTCCCGCATGTGCTGGGCAGCACCGTCGGAGGCGCGGCCGGCTTCGCCGAGCATGCGCTCGACTTCCGACAAGGAGGCGGTGAGGCCGCCGCGAATGCGATTGGAGAGATCGCCGGAACGGCGTTCGACATTGGCGAAGGTGCTGTCGATCGTCGTATTGGCCTCGTCGCCGGCGCGGGTGATCGCCTCGCGCATCGTCTCGGCGGCCTCCTGAGCGCGCTTCTCGGTGTCCGTCAGAACGCGGCCAATATCGGCGAAGGAAGATTGTACGCCCTGGCGCAGGTTGCCGGTGACCTGGTTGGAGCGTTGCTCGGCCCGCTCGAACACTGTTTCGATCATGTCGCCGAGGCCACGCATGGTCTTTTCGATCTCATCGGAGCGCTGGACCAGGCTGACGGAGAGGGCCTGCAGCGCGCCTTCACGCTCCTCGAGCGTCGAGGCGAGGTTGGACTGGGCGGCACCCAGAAGCTGCGAGGCCTGGGTCAGAACCTTGGAATGTTCGTCGAAGCGGCCGATGATGCTGCCGACCTGGGCCAGCGTCTGGCCAGAGATGTCGGAGAGGCGGTCGACCTTGCCTTCGAGAAGCCTGGTCGATGCGTTGACCATTTCGGCCGCCTTCGTGGCGGAGTCGGCAAAGCGGGTCGTGGTTTCGCCGAGACGCCCGTCGACGCTCGTCAACTGTTCGGCGGCGCGGTTCATCATCATCGCCATCGCCGCGCTGCTTTCCGACATGCGCTGAACCAGGCCGTTGACGTTGCCGACCAAGCTATTCTCGATGGCGCTGACGGCGTTGGCGACATTCTCGGTGCGGGCGGCAACGGCGCTGGCGAGCGCTTCGTTCTCGGCGCGCAGACGGTCGGCGCTGAGATTGGCTGCGGCGGTAATGCGGGCAGCCGCCTGTTCGCCGGCATCGGTGTAGCGATCGATGATCGGGCGGGCGGTTTCGTCAAGGATGCGGGTCAATTCGACAGAGCGGCCTGACAGCATCGAATTGAGGTCGCGGGTGCGTTCCTCAAGCGTCGAGCGGATCGAGTTGCCGCGCGCTTCAAGCGCCCGGTCGACGTCGGAGAGAGAGGTATCGATCTCGCGGGCGCGCTCCTCGAGATTGGAGCGGATGGCGCTGCTGCGCGCTTCGAGCGCCCGCTCGACATCCGCCATGGTGGCGGAAATCTCGCTGCCGGCCCCCGACAGGGTCGTGCGGATGGCATTGCCGCGCGCCTCGAGAGACTGGCCGGCGTCCGACAGGGCCCTGGAAATGGCATTGACCTGCGTGCCGACAACGGTCTCCGCCTCGGCGACCTTGTTGACGATGGCATTGCCGGCTTCCGAGAAGGTCTGGGCGACGGCAGCGGCCTGGGTTGCCAGGCGGTTCTGAGCTTCGGCAACCCGCGTGACGATCTGCGAAGAGCGCTCATCCATGGTGCGGGTGAATTCGTCGCTTTTCGCATTGAGATCCTCGGCGAACTGCTGGCCGGTCTTGCCGAGCAGTTCCGTCGTTCTCGTCGCTTCGCCTTCCATTCCCTGGGCTGCTTCGGCCACCGCGCTGCGCAGCGTCGAGGCGAGGCCGGCGGCCTTGCCCTCGATGGTGCGGTTGACGGCGTCGAGGCCGACGGTTAACGCGCGATCCATAGTGGAGAGGCGTTCCTCGATGCGTGCGTTGCCGCGGTCCAGGGTTTCGCCGAGACTTGCCGTGCGGCCCTCGATGGCGCCTGCAAGCGTGGTCGTGCGGCTGTCCAACGTCTCGGCGAGATTGGCGGTGCGGCTGTCGATTGCCTGTGTAAGATTGGAAGCGCTGCCTTCGAGCGTCGCCGAGATGCGTCGGGTGGCGTCGTCACCGAGCGCGCCGAGGCGGGAAATGCCTTCGGCAAGCACGCCGGAGAGCTGGCTGCTGGCGGCTTCGACCTTTTCGGCAACGCCGCCGACGCCGTCGCGGATGCGGGTCTCGATCGCCGTAAGGCCGGCCTCCATACGAGAACCGGTTTCTTCAAGACGTCCCGCAAGGTTCTCAACCGACTGGTCGAGATGGGCGGAAAGGCCTTGGGCGGAGCTCGAAATCGTGTTCGCCGCCTCCTGGAAGCGGCCGGCGATCTGGCCGGCGCCGGCGCGCATGCGATCTTCCAATGTCTGGGCGCCGGCATCGATCGCCTGGCGGATCGAGGCTTCACGGTCTTCCAGCGACATTTCGAGCATGCTGACGCTCGTCGCCACCGAAGTGCCGATGCTGGTCGCCTGTTCAGTGAGCGTATCGCTGATCTGCGCATGCGCCTGGCTCAGCGACAGCTCGATGGCATTGCCGCGATCCTCAAGCGTCGTGCGGATGCGCTCATGGGCGGAAGCGAGCCCGCCTTCGATGCGCGCCGCGGCCTCCTCGGCCAGGCTCCCGAGCCGCGCATGGGCATCGCTGAGGCGGCCTTCGATGCGGCCGGTCAAGCCGCCGACGAGACCTTCAAAGCGAGCACCGCCCGCATCGAGAACCCCCGAAATCACCGCACTGTGCTCGGAGAGCGCGGATTCAAGCCGCCGCTGATTATCGGCATAGGCGTTATGGATGGCGTCCGTCTTGTCGGCAAAGGCGCCGGCGACGCGGGCCTCGGCGCTGGTGACAGCCTCCATGATTGCATTGCTGCGGGCTTCGAGGGCGCTGTCGAATCGGCTCTGGTTGTCATCGAGTGAAATAGCGAGCGCCATGGTCTTTTCGTCGAGCGCATCGGTGAGCCGATCATGGCTTGCCGTTACGGCACCGACGAGCGCGGCTGCGCGGTGTCCCAGGGCTTCCTCGAGGCGGATCTGCCCTTCGCTTAGCGAGGCGGCCAGCGCGCTGGCCTTCTGGTCGAGCACGCCATTCAGGCGTTCATGTGTGCCGGAGACCGCATTGGTGATCGCATCGGCGCCGGATGTCAGCGTCTCCTCGAGACGGCTCTGGCTCTCGTTCAGCGAAATGGCAAGGGCCATCGCCCGATCGTCGAGCGTCTCGGACAGGCGGTCATGGGTGGCGGAAACTGCATTGAGGAAGGATTCCGAGCGGCTCTCCAGCGTGTCCTGCAGACGGCTCTGGCCTTCGTTCAAGGAGGCGGTAAGTGCCGATGCCTTCTCCTCGAGGGTCGCGGCGATACGCTCATGCGTACCGGAGACGGCCTTGAGGAAAGCCTCGGAACGGGATTCCAGCGTGTCTTCGATCCGCGTCTGGTTCTCGTTGAGAGAGATTGCGAGCGCCATCGCCTTCTCGTCCAGCGTTTCCGACAGGCGGTCATGCGTGCCTGAAACGGCATTCAGCAGCGCCGCCGACCGGGTCTGCAGCGTGCCCTCGATGCGAGCCTGGCCTTCGGTCAGTGAGATGGCAAGCGCCATCGCCTTTTCATCGAGGGTCTCCGAGAGACGCTCATGAGTGCCGGATACGGCATTCAGCAGGGCAGCGGAGCGGGTTTCGAGCGTATCTTCGATACGTGCCTGAGTTTCGTTCAGCGAGTTGGCAAAAGCTGCCGCCTTACCTTGCAGCGTCTCGGCAAACCGGTCATGCGTGCCGGAGACGGCGTTCAGCAGGCCTGCGGAACCATTTTCGAGCGTTTCCTCGATGCGGGCCTGGCTCTCGTTCAAGGAAATAGCAAGCGCCATCGCCTTTTCATCAAGGGTCTCGGCAAGTCGGTCGCTCGTGCCGGACACGCTGTTCAACAAGGCTTCGGCGCGGGTTCCGAGCGCGTCCTCGATGCGGGCATGGCGCTCGTCGAGCGAGGTCGCCAGGGCCGCAGCCTTGGTATCCAGTGTTTCCGACAGCCGATCATGCGTGCCTGAGACGGCGTTGAGGAAGGCTGCGGAACGGGTCTCCAACGTGTCTTCGATGCGGCTCTGGCTCTCGTTCAAAGAGATGGCGAGCGCCATTGCCTTTTCGTCGAGCGTTTCGGAGAGGCGGTCATGCGTGCCGGAAACGGCGTTAAGCAGCGCCTCGGAGCGGGTTTCGAGCGTATCCTCAATGCGGGCCTGGCTCTCGTTCAAAGAGATGGCGAGCGCCATCGCCTTTTCGTCGAGCGTTTCCGCAAGACGGTCATGGGTGCCGGAAACCGCGTTGATAATGGCGTCGGAGCGGGTCGTCAGCGCTTCCTCGAAGCGGCCGTGATGGGTGGTCAGCGCATCGATCAGCGCTCCGCCGCGCTCCGCCATGACGCTGTCGATACGCTCATGGGCTGTGCCAACCGCGTCCCGGATTTCTGCTGCGCGCGCTGTCAATACGCTGGTGAGTTCCTCGGCGCGGCCGCCGAAGGCCGTCGTGACCTGCTCGGTGCCGGCGGCAACGGCGGCGGTCAAGTCGGCAGTGGTCGTGCGCAGCGTATCGCGGAATTCGGCTGAGCGGGCCTGAAGATTGTTGTGCAGGTCGGAGGTACCGGATGCCAGCGCCAGCGCGATGTCCGAGGTGGCGCTCTGCAGCGCCGAGGTCAGCTCGCCGGTGCGGCTGGTGAGTGCGGTGGTGATTTCTTCGGTGCGGCTATTGAGCGTGCTCTCCAGCACTTCATGGCCGGTTGCGAGCGCCGTCGCAAGCGCCAGCGACTGGTCGGTCATCGACGAGCCGAGCCGGTCGATATTGGAGCTCAAAATGCCCTCGATCGAATCCGAACCGCCGGTCAGCGTTTCGTTGATGCGGGCAAGGCTCTCCATCAGCTTGGTGTCGAGTGACCCGGTGCGCTTGTCGAAAGCGCTGGTGAATTCGGCAACACGCTCGTCGAAGGCGGTCGACAGCTGGGCAACGGTCGTCTGCAGGCGCTCTTCGAAGAAGCCGGAGCGCAGATCAAGATCCATGACGGCGTCGTCGGCGGTGCTCTGCAGGCTCTGGCGGAAGCTTGCGCCCTTCTCATCGAGCGCGCTGTTCAGCTTCGAGAGCACGTCGTCGAGCGTGCCGCTGATGGTGCGTTCGCCCGATGTCAGGCTCTCGTTGATCTCGCGGGTGCGGGCGATCAGGATTTCATTGAGCTGATGCGTGCGCTCGTTTAGCGCCGCGTTCAGCTTCTCGGTGCTGCTGTCCATGGTCGAGGCGCGCGTCTCGAACTGGCTGAGCAGTTTTTCGCCGTGTTCATTGAGGTTGACGGAGAGAGCCTCGAGGCGGTTGTCGAATTCGGTGGCGAGCGCAAAACCGGAGGCGTTGAGGGTCTGGAGCAGGCTGTCGGTCTTGGCGGCGAGCAGGCTGCCCATCGACTGCAGAGCGCTGTCCGATTTTTCCAGGATCGTCGCCGCGCGCGTGTCGATCAGCGAGGCGAAGGCTTCGCCCGACGTGGCGAGCCGCACGGCGATTTCTTCGGTCGCCAGCGACAGTTCTTCCTTCAGCTGGTCGTGGACGCTGCCGATCGAGGTGCGGATGCGGTCGGCATGGTTGACGATCGCCTCCCGCTCCGAACCGAGTTCATGGACGAGGCCGCGCACGCGCAACTCGTTGTCCGCATAGGAGCGTTCCAGCGCGTTGACCTCGGAATGGACCAGCGTTTCCAGCTCGGAAGCGCGCGCGATGGTGCGCTCGATGCCTTCGTTCATGGCCGAGACCTCGCGACGCACCGCCTGGCCAACGGTCATGATGCGTTCGGAGGCAATGGTTTCCGGCTCCGCCAGGCGCAAAGCCACCTCTGCCATGGAGCGGGCGGCGTTCCGCATGTCCTGAGCGCGGGAGATCATGATGGCGAAAGCATAGAACATCATCACCGGAATGATGATGCCGACGAGGCCGGCAATAACGCCGGGCAGGGCAACCAGATCGGCGATCGAGCGGATCTGCCAGATCTGCGGCGCATAAATCAGCGACATCAGGCCGAGGCCCGCCATGACCCAAAGCACGGAAAACAAGGTAGCGGTGCGCACTGCTGAGCGGCTGGAGGCGCCGTCGAAGGATTTTAGGATCGAGGCGGGCGTATTGCGGCTGGCATCATTGGCGGGCGCGAAGGCCGGCGCCCGGGAGGCCTGCTCGGCCCCGGCGCCGCGGCGGTTGCGGCGCTGCGCTTCTTCCGGGGCCTGCTGATTGCGCGCATTCGATGGATCAGACACATTTCCCTCCGGCGCCTGAGGCGCGTCGCCGCGGCGAGACGGCACGTTATCCTTGCCGAAGTCGATCTGGAGCGCCTCGTCCAACGCCTTGAACGCCTTGTCCTCGATCGACTCATTGTATTTGTTATTCGCCATTCGATTACGCCTCGTTACTGTCGGCCGGCCCGGGTAGTGCATCCCCGGTTTCCGCCTGCCCGGGAACAACTTTGCCGTTACGGCTCTCCATCCCAATCGCGGACGGATAAGCATGTCATTTCAGAGTAGATAGCCGCTTTTTCAAACGGAAGGTATCAAAACACTACCATTATCCACTCACTCGGCAAAGGCGCGTACCATAAACCCGCTCCACCAGTATCGTAGTGACACATCTGGGCTCAGCACACAATTAATGAAGGCTTGCGATTCACGACTTGTTAACTTGTTGTTAACACCTTTGAATCCGAAGCCCTGCTTAAAAACCAATAATTTAGGGATGTTTAACGGATGTTAACCATACGGTGAGATTTCGGTGCCCGATGTGCCGGAATTTAACGCGATGGCCACCCTCCTGACGCAGAACTGTAGCAAGTGCGGACGATGTGAGACGGGAGATGTGGCAAATGGCAGGCCAGCTGGCAGCATTGAAAATCGTATTCGAGGCGTCTGAGAATGGACAAGGGCCGTGCCCCTCGAAGGTACGGCCGATCGATCTCGTCCATCTCGCGAAACAGACAATGGGCGACAAGTCTCTGGAAATCGAAGTCCTTCAGATGTTTGCGCGCCAAGCGCGGGCGTGCCTCCAGGATATGGCAAGCGGCGAAACCGTGCGTGTCGGCGCGGCTGCGCACCGGCTGAAAGGTGCGGCGAGTTCGGTCGGCGCATTCCGCGTTTCGCAGACGGCTGAGGTCGTCGAGGAAACCGGCGGCGATGCCGGCGCAATGGCGGCGCTCGGCGCTGCCGTCCTCGACGCCGAGAATTTCATTCTCAAGCTCTGCCGCGGCTGACCTCCAACTCTTCTTTCGTTGATCGAACGGGGCCCGTTGTTTCATTGCGGAACCACGGGTCTTTTTGCGACGTCCCAGATGACGCTTTGAAGACGGCGGTCGAAGGCCCGATCTGCGAGGTTAGGGCGGATTTCCGAATGTTGACTGACGCGTCGATTTGTCGGAAGAAACTCCGCCCACCCATTTGAAGACCGGAAATAGTCCTGATGCCCAAACTTACCATCGTCGCCTTCGACGGTACGCGCTTCGACCTCGACGTCGACCAAGGCTCCACCGTGATGGAGAATGCCGTGCGCAACTCGGTGCCCGGCATCGAGGCAGAGTGCGGCGGTGCTTGCGCCTGCGCCACCTGTCACGTCTATGTTGACGAGGAATGGACGGAGAAGGTCGGCCAGCCGGAAGCGATGGAAGAGGATATGCTCGACTTCGCCTTCGACGTACGCCCGACCTCGCGGCTCTCCTGCCAGATCCGGATGAAGGCGGCCTATGACGGGCTTGTCGTGCACGTGCCCGAACGCCAGGCCTGAGATATCGCTGCCAGCACATTGTCCCGAAAATCGGAGTCCGATCTTCGGAGGCAAATATCCGCCAATCATAACCACAAAAAAGACGCCTCGCGCGCTGGTGCGAGCGAGGCGAGGCGGGCGCATTACCAACGGATGAGGGAGGAACATCCGCGGCTTCGGAACGCGCCAGGAGAACCCAGCGAGGAAAGTCCAGATGCCGTACCTGAACTTTCGAATGTGTTCATATTAACGCGTTCCGGTTGAGTCTGCCAGGATGAAAAATGACCATTAAAACGCTGGGAAAGGCGTAAGTTTCGCACAAGTTTCGTTGCGCAGCTAAGTTTTTCTGCTCGTCACCAGCTCGAAAAAGCCTTATTTTCCGCCGGCTCGACCGTTGATTCGATTTTTCAGCAATCTCAGCATGCGCTTCTGGAAGTTGACCGCCTCAACCCGGTCGAATCGCGCCTGCAGCCGATCGTGCTCCTCTATGCCGCGAGTTGATTCGTTGGAGACGAGCTCCTGCATGGCCTCGCAGCTGCGCTGCTGCGGCAATGCGCGGATGGCGCGCTCCATGGCGCGGGCCTGATCTCTGGCGATCTCGGCATGACGCTCCTCGTGGCGCTTGATGTCACTCGACAATGCGTCCCATATCATCGACAGCTCCTTGGTGGCGCCTCTGCGGCTGTTCCAGCGCGGCAGGATGATCTGGGTGTGAACCGTGACCTTGACATTGCCGACGCGGCATCGGCCGTCATCCTGGATGTAGGTGGCCTCGCCGCCGAAGCGAATCTTGGTGGCGCCGGGATGGCGTGCCGACGAACCGCTCGCCGTCGGGCCGCGGCGGCTGAGTTCCCGGTCTAGCTCATCGGCGGTTTTGCCGCGGATGTCGAAATAGGAATAACTTTTCGATGCGATCACTTCAGCTGCCGCTGGACTGCTGAGGGAAAGAGCAATGGAAAAGGCGACAGGAAGGCACATATAGCGCATTGCAAGCGGCATTCTGAACGCAACCCATGTTGAAATCGGCAGGAGCTTGGGGCATAGCCACCGTAAGCGCAATATCGGATGGCGGCTTTTTTCGTCATCAATAGGACAAGTCTGGTGACAGGGCTCGAAGGCAGTTTCTGGCGTGTCGGCCATGGCCGGGAAATCGAACTCGGCCGTCGTTCGGCGATCATGGCGATCATCAATGTGACGCCGGACTCCTTCTCCGACGGCGGACGTTTTGAAACCGTCGATGCCGCCGTCGAACACGCATTGCAGGCGGTCAGCGACGGTGCTGCGATCGTCGATATCGGTGGCGAATCGACTCGGCCGGGTGCGGCGTCGGTCAGCCCTTCGGAAGAGCAGGCGCGGGTGTTGCCCGTGATCGAGACGCTGCGCGGTCGTACCGAGGCGCTGATCTCGATCGATACGTACCGTGCCGAGACGGCGCGGCTGGCGGTCGGCGCCGGCGCCCATATTGTCAACGACGTCTTCGGACTACAGAAAGATGCAGGTATCGCGGATGTGGCCGCGGCCACCGGGGCGGGGCTCTGCATCATGCATACCGGCCGCGACAGGGTCAAACTTGCCGATGTGATTGCCGACCAGACGTATTTCCTCGAACGGTCGCTGGCGATCGCCGCCGCGGCCGGAGTTACCAGCGACCGGATCGTGCTCGATCCGGGATTCGGCTTCGCCAAGGAGACGGTGGAGGAAAACCTGGAGCTAATGGCGCGGTTTTCCGAACTGTCGCGCTTCGGTCTGCCGCTGCTTGCCGGCACGTCACGCAAGCGCTTCCTCGGTGCGGTGACGGGGCGCGAGGCGCCGGAGAGGGACGCAGCGACGGCCGCATCAAGCGCGCTGCTCAGGCTTCAAGGGGCTGCGGTTTTCCGGGTGCACAATGTCGCAATCAACAGGGATGCGCTTGCTATCGCCGATGCTATGCTGAATGCGCGCCAGGAATTCGAGAGGAAGCGGCCGACATGACCACCTACACGATCACGCTGCAGAACTGCGCCTTCTTCGCGCGCCACGGTGTGCATGACGAGGAGGAATTCCTCGGTCAGCGCTTCTTCGTCGATGCCGAGCTCGATGTCGTCGCGGGCGAGGCGCTGGAAAGCGATTCGATCAACGACACCGTCAATTACGGCATTGCCTTTACGGTGATCGAGGAGATCGTCACCGGCAAGCGACGCTATCTCATCGAAGCCCTGGCGCTCGATATCGCCAAGGGCCTCTGTCAGACGTTCCCGCAGGTGCGGCGGGCGAAGATCACAGTGCGCAAGCCCAATGCGCCGGTGCCCGGCGTGCTCGATTTCGTGCAGGTGAGTGTTGAGCATTTTGCCTGAGGCTGCATCGCAATCGGCCACACTCGGCCTCGGCGGCAATATCGGCGATCCGGTAAAGGCGATGGCCACGGCGCTGCAGAGACTGGACGGGCGCGACGACTGTCGTGTCACCGCCGTGTCGCGGCTCTATCGCACGCCGCCGTGGGGTAAAACGGACCAATCGTTCTTCTTCAATGCCTGCGCTGCGGTCGAAACCCGGCTCCCTCCAGAGGCGTTGCTCGACGTTTGCCTGTCGATCGAGCGCGAGATGAAACGCGAGCGTATCGAGCGCTGGGGACCGCGTACGCTCGACATCGACGTGCTGACCTATGGCAATGTCGTCCAGCAGGCGCCGCGGCTGGAGTTGCCGCATCACCGTATGACCGACCGCGGTTTCGTCCTGATGCCGCTTGCTGATATCGCCCCAGACCTTCTCGTCAGGGGAAGGCCGGTCAGCGATTGGCTGCTCGAGGCGGACGTGACCGGCATCGAGGTCGCCGATGACAGCGGCGACTGGTGGCGGAGCGCCTGAAGCACGGATCCTAATACGCGACACGGCGGGAAACCCACCGCTTCAGGAAAATCCGTCATGCACCGTCTACTGGATGGAGCCGACGGCCATTTCGTCGACCTGACGAGTCAATGTCAGGCCGATAACCGGGATCATCTGGCTTTCGACCTTGACCGACACGGTGACGTTCATCGTCTTGTCGTCACGCACGCGGGCGATCATTGCGCCGTTCAGTTTGGCGCGGTTGATTCCGACCACGACGGTATCCTCGGTGACGGCGCCGGAGACAACGTCAAGACCCTTTCCGGCGGCGCCGTCGAGGAATTTGCCCTTGTAGGTGGAGCCCGACTGCGAGATGACGGCGGACATCGGCTGCTTGAAGACGCCGACGCGGCAGGTGCCGTCGAGCTTGATGCCGGCAGTGCCGTCGCCGGTGGGTTCACCGGTCAGGTTGCAGGTGAATTTCGTGCCCTTGTACTTGCCGGCGACGATCTCGCCGGGGCCCTTCCACGAGCCGGTGACGGATTCGAAGAAGGCCTTGTCGCGTGTTGCGGCCGTGGCTGCCGGAGCGACGTCTGCGACAGGAGACAATGCCGCGGCGGCGAGGCCGCATAAGAAGAGAAACTGGCGCGAATACATGGATTTTCCTTGGCAAACACCACTCACGAACTGGTGCCAAGTTTTGCCGAAGAATGGTTAATCCTTCCTTTCGATTGTGCCGAAATGCGAGGGATTGGATTTCTGTCATGCCGCGTGGATTTTAGGATCCGGCGGCTACAGTGTTGAATCTACTTAACTTCGCCAACTTCACCCAAGGGAAGGAGAGAGCTGCGGAATCGCCTCGTCGGTTAAGGATTGTTGCCGCGCGGCGACATTGAAGGTGTGAGATCGCCGATAAAATCGCCGATTCCCGGTCGCTTTACCGCGCGAAAGGCAAGTGGACGACAAAGATCCATCGCCGCGATTCCGATGCGAGCAGTCATCAGACCGTTGATCACGCCCTCGCCGAGTCGGGCCGATAGCTTTGAGGCCAGCCCGTGGCCGAGCACCTGCTGGACGAGACTGTCGCCGACAGCGATCGAGCCGGTGACGGCGAGGTGGGCCAGCACGTCACGCAGGAGGCGGAACATGCCGAGCGTGCCGGGGCGGCCTCCGTAGAGCTCGGCCATGGCGCGGATGAGGCGCACGGACTCGTAGAGCACATAAAGCAGATCGACGATCGCGCGCGGGCTGACGGCGGTGACGATCGAGACACGCTTGGAGGCGTTGACGATGAGGGCCCGCGCTTTGCGGTCGAGTGGGGCCAGCAGCTCGCGTTCGGCCAGGGCGATCAGATGCGGGGGGTCGATGACCTCACCCTCGGTCGCCTTCAGCGTCGCGCGGCCCTTCGATGTCTCGGGATTGGCCGCAAGAAGCGTAGTGAGGCGCGCAACGACGGCGCGCGCTTTCGCCGGCCGTGTTTCGAGGATCGCCGCCTCTGCTTCCGCCTTGATCGCCTGAACAGCGGCAAGGCGCATCATGCCCGCGGTCTCGCGGATGACAAGGGCAAGCACGGCGAGGACGCCGATCGCCAGCACGCCAAGAGCTGCATAACCCAGCCAGTCGGCGCGGGTGAAGAGATCGCGGATCAGCCGGTCGGTCCAGAGGCCGATGCCGAGCGACAGCAGGATCCCGAAGGCGCCTAGTGCGATCTTACCGAAGGAGGAGCGCCGCTTGCGCGGTGTTGCCACCGGCACTGCGCTCGCATCCCTGTCCGGATTGATGAAGGGATCGTCCTCGTCGGGCGTCAAGACGATGTCGTCCGAGAAGCTTTCCGGTCTGCGTCGGCCTTGCTGTTGCCGGCCGTTGTCGCGCGGCACGGCAGCCCCATCCTCATAGGTGAAGGCGGCGGGTGGGCGGCGCGGCAAATCGGAGGGGGGCTTACTCATGCGAGACGGTCTCCGAACAGGAACTGCATGGCGCGGTCAAGGCGGATATGCGGCACAGACAGCTTGATGCCGCCGCCGGTCTCCTCGAGATGGGGTGGGCGGAATCTGACGACGTTAACGTCGGGCAGGATATCGGCGGTCTCGCCGGAAGCGATGCGGTCGAACAGGCTTTCCGGATCCCGCGGCAGGTCTCCGGGGAAGATCGCGGTCTTTCTCTGGCCGTCGAATCGTTCGCCGGCAATGGTTTCGCCCTCCATCGGCGTGCCGACGATGACAGGCAGCTCGTGGCCGTCGCGTTTGACCGATGCCTCGCGCGTGGCGCGCACGGAGGCGAGCGCCATCACGTCGATGCCGGCTCCGGCCATGCCGATGCGGGCGATGGCGCGATCGACGAGGCGGCGGGTCAGCGCATCGAGCCGATCATGGCTCTCATGATGGAGATGGTCGGCCTTGGTTGCGGCGACCAGCACACGGTCGATGCGGCGCCCCAGCAGCGACGAGAGCAGCGAATTGGTGCCCGGGCGGAAACAGGCGAGCACGTCGGTCAGCGCGCGCTCCAGATCCTGGACGGCTTCGGGGCCGCGGTTCATGGCCTGCAGCGCGTCGACCAGCACGATCTGGCGGTCGAGCCGGGCGAAATGCTCGCGGAAAAATGGTTTGACGACGACGGATTTATAGGCCTCGTAACGTCGCTCCATCATCGTCCAGAGCGAGCCGCGATCGGGACGTGTGTTCGGTGGCAGGACGAGCGGGGCGAAAGTCAGCGCCGGCGAGCCGTCGAGATCGCCGGGTAGAAGCAGCCGCCCGGGCGGCAAGGTGGAGAGCGAGCGCTCGTCGGCCTTGCAGGCCTTGAGGTAATCCGCAAAGGCGGTGGCAAGCGCGCGGGCAGCCATCTCGTCGGCGCCGGCATTTATATCGGCGGCACGGGTCAGCGCCAACCATTGCCGCGACAGTTCGGAGCGCACGCCGATTTGCGCGAGCGCGATCGTTTCCTCGCTGAAGGTGCGGTAATCCTTGCCGAGCAGCGGCAGGTCGAGCAGCCATTCGCCTGGATAATCGACGATATCTATCGACAGCCGGCCGGGCGAGAACAGGCGGTTCCAGCCGCTGGCGCTCTGATAATCGAGCGTGATGCGCAGTTCGGAAATGGCGCGTGTCGAATCCGGCCAGACGCGATCCTTCACCAGCGCCCGGATATGATCCTCATATTGGAAACGGGGCACAGCGTCATCCGGCTGCGGCTCCAGCCGCACGGCTGAAACGCGCCCCGACTGCACCGGCTCGAACAGCGGCAGCCGGCCGCCATGCAGGAGATTGTGAACAAGCGAGGAGATGAAGACCGTCTTGCCGGAACGGGAGAGGCCGGTGACGCCGAGCCGCACGGTCGGATTGACGAGGCCGCTTGCCCTGTCGGCGAGATTATCAAACGCGATGCGGGCGTCGTCGGCGAGGGATGTCAGGCGTGGCGGCAAGGCGCAATTCCGGTTGATGACTGCCGGCAATATAGGAAGACTGCGTCGCCCGAAAAAGAAGCGCAGCGAAAGACTTCAGACGACGAGGAAATCGATAAGACGCCAGCCGCTTTCGGAAGCGTCAAAATCGACAACGGCGAGGCCCGCCGTCGGAAAGCCGGCGGGAAGTGCGTTCACCATAGCCTCGTGGCCGATCAGCGCCTCAAGCGCCTGCTCGATCGTCGGGTTGTGGCCGATCAGCATGACGGCGGCCTTATCCTGCGCATCGACGATCTCGACATAGGTATCGACCGTGGCGTTGTAGAGCGAGTCGATGTAATTCACGTCCAGTGCCACACCCATCGCCCGATGGACGGCATCGGCGGTGTCGCGGCAGCGCAGCGCCGTCGAACTGATCAGAAGATCGGGACGGTAGCCCTTGTCGGCGGCTTTGTCGGCGATAACCTCGGCATCGCCGTAACCTTTTTCGTTGAGCGGCCGGTCGAAATCGCGCTGTCCGGGTTCGGCCCAGGCGGCCTCGGCATGACGCAGGAGATAGATGCGATTGGGCGGAGGCAGCGGTACGGTCATGGGCAAATCCAGGATCGGCGGGTCTTTTCAGTAGCGGTTGCGATCCTCCGCCGTCAACCGCCAGCCATGCCGCAACGCCCCAAAACGTGGCCGAAAACACGGCGTTTTGAAGACGAGACGAAAATTGCGGCCGCGAATAATCATGAGAAAATAGTCCGTTAGCTGAAAATTGTAACAGATTTAAAAATCTGTTTAGCTGTCGTATTTGGCTTGAATCGCGGCTAGCGCTTGGGATATACACCCCGCCAGATGAGATGTTCTTCAGGAGAATCGCGTTGAGTGAGAAGATCGATCTTAGCAATTACGTTCCCTCGGAAGAGGAAGAATTCATGAACGTAAACCAGCGTGCCTACTTCAGGGCAAAGCTGGTCGCCTGGAAAAACGATATCCTTAGAGAAGCGCGCGAAACACTCGACCATCTGGCCGAGGAAAGCGCAAACCATCCCGATCTCGCCGACAGGGCGTCGTCGGAAACCGACCGGGCGATCGAACTTCGCGCCCGCGACCGGCAGAGAAAATTGATCTCCAAGATCGACGCGGCGCTGCAGCGCATCGAAGACGGCACCTACGGCTATTGCGAGGAAACCGGCGAACCGATCGGTCTCAAGCGTCTCGACGCCCGCCCGATCGCGACGCTGTCGATCGAGGCGCAGGAGCGCCACGAACGTCGCGAAAAGGTCTACCGCGACGAATGACCATCCCCATGCAGAGATGAGACAAATTCAGCGCCGCGATCCGATCGCGGCGCTTTTTGTTGAGTCATCTCCCGGCGTGTCGAAGAAGAGGTTACGGGCAAGCGTCGGTCGCCAGAGCTTTCCAGATTGGTTCCCGCTCCGCCTGCGTGGGGAGATCGATTGTGACGAGGGTGCCATTCATGATCCGCCGTCGCATGATGTCGGCCCGGTCGGGCTCTGTTCGACAGAGGCCCCGATCGTGAAGAGCCTGGAGGCGGGAGCGTGACATTTTCAACTCGCCGGCCAGCAGCCGATCCAGGCGTATGCTCGTTGGAAACGGAGCCGCCAGTTCGATTTCCAGGCTCGTCCAGCCTCCGGTCTTGTGCCGGATCTCCTTGGCGATGTCGAAATCGGCGAACTCGTCCACACGCTGTGACTTGCGCCGCAGCGCATCAAGATTGAAGGTTTCCGCCCGAATCCAGTCCGGGTCGTTGGACTGCAGCGCGTCGAGAATCATCGGATCGACGTCTCGAATATTCCGGCGTTCGAAGATCGGGCGGTTCCATGTCCTTTCGTAGATCAGGCATTTGTAAATCAGCCAGGCGTCGAGCTTGCGACCGTTGGCATTGAGCCGGACCTTGCCGCTGGATCGGAAAGCTCTGAGGCCCCCGCATCCACCGCAGGCAATCCATGGCTGGGGCGCCGTTTTGGGAGTGATGGTCCATCGGACCCGAAGTGTCTTGCACATATCGTCTTGGTCTTCCGTTCGGAAGTCCACCAAGATGGTGCATGAGAAAACCCTTGCGGGCGCGGTATGGCGATGTTGTGGGCGGCTGAAGAGCTGAGACAGCGGAGCTGCACATGGCACATTGTAACAATGCCAAACCGGTCTCTCGCCACCACCCGATGAACATGTTCGCAAGCCGCCAGCGCATCACTTGCGGCTACACGGGTGAAACTGGGGTGAGACCGGTATTTACTTTGGCAAAGTCTACCTCGGATGCGCCAATGCTCTTCAACCTGACCGATAGCAAATGATCGGCGTGATAGGGAGTCCCCAAGGCGTCGGCGAGGTTTATGCAACTTAATGACGAAGCTAACGGATGACAACCGAGATGTAAGCGTTTGTCTTACTTGTCGCGATTGACGCTCATTTCGCCGAAGATGCGGGCGACTTCTTTCTGCAGGTCGGTGTCGGCACCGGTGATGGGGGCAAGCTCGGGATCACGGCGCGGCTGGTTGGCCGGCTGCGGTGCGGCCTGGCGAGGGGCCTGATTTGCCGGGGCCGGCACGATCCGCTCGGCCGTCAGATTGTTCGACATTTCCTCTTCCAACACCCGTTGGAAATCACGGCGGATCGCCGCTGCCGATTGCGCAGCCGCATCATCCTCGGCGGCAGCGGTGCGCGGCGCCGGCATATCCGGGGCGGAGACCTCGGGCTCGATGCGCTGTTGCGGCAGCACGCGCTGTCGGGCGGCATCCAGGATTTCGGCGGCGCTTGCGGTATCCCGGAACGATGCCGGTTGCGTGCTGGCGGGAGCAGAGGGGCGCTCCGGGGTGCGCGGCTGGGGCGAGGCAGCGCGCAGGGGTTGGTCGCGTTCGGCCGATAGAGGTGCCGTCGCCGGTTCTGGCGGAAGAGGGCTGGTGGCAACCGGCGGCGGTATGGTGGGCAGGGCCGATGGTTCGGGGCGGGGCCGCGGCTCCGACGCGGGCGCAGCGAAGGCGGGCTCGGCGGCCGGCTCGGCGCCGGGGGTGACCGGCGCACGGGCGGTGGAAACAGGCGGTGTTTCCGACCGGGGGACTGCGATCGGCCGCTCGGCGGCAGGCTCCGGGCGTGAGAGGCTTTCCGGCTGTTCGGACTTCTCCGGCAGGATGCGGCTTTCAATGACGATATCGGTCGGGCCACCGATCATGATAAGATGCTCGACATCATCTCGGCGCACCAGCACCAGCCGGCGGCGGGCGTCGACGGCTGCCGCATCCAGCACCTGCAGGCGGGGCTGACGGTTGCGGCCGCCGCGTACGAAGGGCGAAGGGGCGCGACCTCGCATCAGCCAGAGTGCAAGAATGAGCAAGAGGAGCGCCAGGCCGACGCCACCGGCCGCAAGCAGGAAACGGCTGCCATAGGCTGCGACAAGATCATCGAACATGGTCACTCACTCCATTTCACATTCGGCACATATTGACGACTTTTCCGTTCCTTAGGCAAGGGCAGCCGGTCCTGTCCAGCCATGCACGAACGCGATTTCGTGTTATGCCGAATTGCAGCTGCCGGCTTCGGGCGGGACGCTGCCGCAGGTATCCGGCGCAGATGGCGCTCTTGCCTGTGAATTCAAGCGGTCTTGCCGGCGACCGGTGTTTTTGCCGGCGTGGCAAATTGCTAAGAAGGAAAGAGCGCCTGATTCCCGCTTCTTGTTCGTGCTACGAGGTGGGAAAGGCTTATGCGAGGAATATATGACGAAACCGCGTCAGGTCGACGACTATAACGCACCGCTTGTGGATCGTGGGGGGCGTTCTGGCACGGTTTTGCGCATTCTTCTCCTGGCGCTCGTGCTGATCGCGGCCGCAGGGGCTTTTGTCGTCTTCAAGCGATCGCTCGACAACGAGATGGTGCTCGGCGGTCTCGGCGTTCTCGCCATGGTCGGCATCTTCTTCCTGGTATCTTCCGTTATCGGCTTCATCGAGGTGATGCCGCAGCGCCAGTCCGACAGCTTGGCGCGCGCCTTCCTCAACAGCCACCCGGACGGCACGCTGATCACCGACGAAAAGGGCCGGATCATCTATGCCAACGCCGCCTATGGCGCGCTCACCGGCGCGCGCAAGGCAACAGAAGTGCAGACGCTGGAAACGCTGCTGTCGCGGCACCGCGAATCCAACGAGGCGCTCTACCGGCTGATCAATGGTCTGCGCGAGGGCAAGGAGGGCCGGGAGGAATTCCGCCTGCTGCGCGCCGTCGGGCCCGGCAGCAACAGCTCGGGCGCGCATTGGTACCGGCTGAAGGTACGGCTGCTGCAGCCGGAGGATGGTGGCGGCAAGCCGCTGCAGATCTGGCAGATCACTGACATCACCGCCGAACGCGACGATCAGGAGCGCTTCTTCAAGGAGCTGCAGAATGCGATCGATTATCTCGACCACGCGCCGGCCGGCTTCTTCTCCGCCGGCAGGAAGGGCGAGATCTTCTACCTGAACGCGACGCTTGCAGAGTGGCTGGGCCTCGACCTAACCAAGTTCCTGCCGGGTTCGATGTCGATCGGCGACCTGGTGGCGGGCGAGGGGCTGGCGCTGATCCAATCGGTGCAGGCCGAGCCCGGCCTGAAAAAAACCGTGACGCTGGATCTCGATCTGCGCAAGACCAACGGCCAGAGCCTGCCGGTGCAGATCATCCATAGCGTCACCTCAATGCGCGACGGGGCGCCCGGTGAAAGCCGGACGATCGTGCTGGCGCGCGAAAAGAGCAGCGAGAGCGGCCAGTCGGCTTCGGCGGCCGCCATGCGCTTTACCCGCTTTTTCAACAATACACCGATGGCAATCGCCTCGGTCGACGGCGACGGACGCATCCTGCGCACCAACGCGCCGTTCCTCAAGCTGTTCTCCGGCATCGTCTCGCGCGACGACCTGGAAAAGGCGCCATATCTGGAAACGATCGTGCAGGAGAGCGATCGGCCGCAACTAGCCGCGGCGCTGACGGCCGCCAAGGACCGGCAGAGCGACATCCCGCCGCTCGACACCCGCACGCCGACAGACGAGGCGCGCTATTTCCGCTTTTATGTCAACGCCGTTATCGACCAGAGCGACGAGGCGCCGGAAGAGGCGGCGATCGTCTATGCCGTCGAGGTGACCGAGCAGAAGGCGCTGGAAGCGCAGATGGCGCAGACGCAGAAGATGAACGCTGTCGGAACGCTGGCCGGCGGTATCGCGCATGATTTCAATAACGTCCTGACGGCGATCCTGCTTTCTTCCGATCACCTGCTGCTGCAGGCGCGTCCTTCCGATGCAAGCTTCGCCGATCTGATGGAGATCAAGCGTAACGCCAACCGCGCCGCGGTGCTGGTGCGCCAGTTGCTCGCCTTCTCACGCAAGCAGACAATGCGGCCTTCGGTGCTGAACCTCACCGATGTCGTCGGCGACCTGCGCATGCTGGTCGACCGACTGCTCTCCGGCACCAATGTCAAGCTCGATGTGCAATATGGCCGCGATCTCTGGCCCGTCAAAACAGACCTTTCGCAATTCGAGCAGGTGCTGATCAATCTCTGCGTCAATGCGCGCGACGCCATGCCTGACGGCGGCACGCTGACGCTGCGCACCCGCAATTTGACCGCAGCCGAGGTTGCGGCCTTCAATTACTCCTACATGCCGGCCGAGGACATGGTGCTGGTCGAAGTCGCCGATACTGGTACAGGCATCGCGCCGGAGATCATGGACAAGATTTTCGAGCCCTTCTTCACCACCAAGGATGTCGGCAAGGGCACCGGGCTTGGTCTCGCCATGGTCTACGGCATCGTCAAGCAATCGGGCGGCTACATCCAGCCGGAATCCGAAGTCGGCAAAGGCACGACCTTCCGGGTCTTCCTGCCGCGCCACATCCCAGAACCGGCGATTGCCGCGGAGGCGGGTTCGATCGACAACGCCATCAATGAAGTCCCAGCCGCGCCGGCGGTGGCCGCGCAGCAGCCGGAGGACCTGACCGGCTCGGCCGTCGTCCTTCTCGTAGAAGACGAGGAAGCGGTGCGCCGCGGCGGCAAGCGCATGCTGGAAACGCGCGGCTACACCGTGCATGAGGCTGGCTCGGGCGTCGAGGCGCTGAGCATCATGGAGGACCTCGAGGGCAAGGTCGACATCGTCGTTTCCGACGTGGTGATGCCTGAAATGGACGGCCCGACGCTGCTGCGCGAGTTGCGTAAGAACTATCCCGACCTGAAATTCATCTTCGTTTCCGGCTATGCCGAGGACGCCTTCGCCCGCAATCTGCCGCCGGATGCGAAATTCGGATTTTTGCCGAAGCCGTTCTCGCTGAAGCAGCTTGCCGTGGTGGTGAAGGAAACGTTGGATAGCTGATTACGGCTTAATGGTTTGCGGAGAGGCACACTATGTGGCACCCCGCTCTGCCCTGTCGGGCATCTCCCCCACAGGTGGGGAGATCGGCTGGGCGCGATGGATTCCTCAAACAACTGCCGTATGATTGTTCCGCTACTGTAGCGAGGGAACGATGGTCCGGCCTCTTGCCGATCTCCACCCTAGTGGGGGAGATGTCCGGCAGGACAGAGGGGGGTGCCACACGGCCAACCCTCTCTGAAAATCCTCAAGCCGATAAAACGAACCCACCAATTACTCACCCAACGCCACGGCAATCTCTGCCGCAAGCCGCGCATTGTTTTCCACCAGCGCGATATTCGTCTTCAGGCTCTGGCCGTCCGTCAGGTCGAAAATGGTCGAGAGTAGATAGGGCGTCACCGCCTTGCCGTTGATTTCGTCGCGTTCGGCACTATCAAGCGCCCGCTCGATATAGATCTCCATCTCCTCACGCGCGATTTCGTCGGCTTCCGGCACCGGATTGGCGACGAGCATGCCGCCGTCGATGCCGAGCTGTTCGCGCACCGTCTGGAAATTGGCGATGGCCGCCGGGCTGTTCAGCGAGAGCGGGCTGCGGATACCTGATGAACGCGACCAGAAGGCGGGGAATTCTTCGCTCTCATAGGTGACGACAGGTACGCCGCGGGTCTCCAGCACTTCAAGCGTCTTTGGAATGTCAAGGATCGCCTTGGCGCCGGCGCAGACGACGATAACGCCGGTGCGCGCCAATTCCTCAAGATCGGCTGATATATCGAAGCTTTCCTCAGCGCCGCGATGCACGCCGCCGATGCCGCCTGTGGCAAAGACACGAATGCCGGCGCGGGCCGCCGCGATCATCGTCGCAGCAACCGTCGTTGCGCCCGTGCGCCGTTCGGCGATTGCGAAGGCGAGATCGGCGCGTGACACCTTCATGACCTCCTTTGCCTTGGCAAGCTGCTCCAGTTGCGCAGCTTCAAGGCCGATATGAAGGGTGCCGTGGATGACCGCGATCGTCGCCGGCACCGCGCCCTGTTCGCGAATGATCGTCTCGACGCTGCGCGCCATTTCGATATTGCCGGGATAGGGCATGCCATGGGTGATGATGGTCGATTCCAGCGCCACCAGTGGTGCGCCGCGCTGCTTGGCGCTGGCGACGTCCTTCGAATAGGCGATCGGCAGAAGAGGGGAGATGGGCTTGGTCATGGTCTTATCCTGTGATCGGCAGAGCATGATACCAAAAGCGTGGGCGGCTTTCGAAACGGCATCTTGCTCAACTCTTTAATTCAGCCGCTTCAATGCAGAATTCTGACCTTGGGAACAAGGGCAAGCGCCTCATTCAAGAGATTCGGAGTCAGATTTTCGTTGACGGCGTGCCGTGACTGCACCGTGAGCGCTGCCGCCGCCGCGCCGTAGCGAACGGCCTCCTCAAGCGGCAGGCCTGATATCAAGGCGGCGAGCGTGCCGGCGGCAAGGGAATCGCCGGCGCCGGTAACATCGGCGACGGTTTCGGCGATTGGCGGCTGCAGCGCCACGGCGCGGTCTTTGCAAATCGCAACGAGCTCGCGCCGTCCGCGGGTGACGACGGCGTTTCTGATGCCGATCTCATTCAGGAGCGGCGGCCAACCGCCCGAATCCTCCGGCTGCAAGCCGGTAACGGCGGCGGCTTCGGCCTCGTTCAGGAACAGATAATCGATATCCCTAATGCAGGGTTTCAGCCGGACCACCTTGGCCGGCGAGATGGCGATGGCCGCAACGGGTTTGGCCAGGGAGTTCGCCTTGGCGACGATCGCCGCGATTGTCTCTTCCGGCAGATTGGCGTCGACGAGAATGAAATCATGGGCGGCGAAGGCCTCGCGCACCCAGCGGATGGACAGGCGCCGCGGCACGAAGAAACGGTAGAGATCCATGTCGGCAAGGGCGATCACGAGGTCGCCGTTCTTCTCGATGATCGCCGTATAGCTCGGTGTCTTGCGGTCGAGGAAGACGAAGGGCCGGTCGTCGATTCCGGCGAAATCGGCAGCTTCGCCGACCATTTCGCCGATGGGATCGCCGCCGCGCGGCGAGATCATCGTCACGTGAAAACCCAGTCTTGCAAGGTTACGCGCTGCGTTGAAACCGCCGCCGCCCGGCTCCTCGAACCAGGTGCCGGGATTGCTGGCGCCTGGCGCCGTTTCGCCGGAGATGCGGCCACGCCTGTCGATATGGGCACCGCCGAGAACGAGAATCTTTTTCATCAACTTACCCGGGATCATAAAGTGCGAAGGGCGAATCGATGCTCATTGCCCGGCCGCAGCAAAGCTTGCGCAGAGGGTCTAAGCCGTTGCTTTGCATCGATAAAACAAATGTAGAACACGGACCGTTTTACCTTTTTCTTTCAAATGTTTGTGCGCCTATTGCGGGAATGGAACAAATAGGGTACAAACTCGACATTGCTTGAGCGGCTTCAATAACCTAAAGGTGGATCGGATGTCTCAGAATACATTGCGGCTGGTAGAGGACAAATCGGTGGACAAAAGCAAGGCGCTTGAAGCGGCACTCTCACAGATAGAGCGGTCGTTCGGCAAGGGCTCGATCATGAAACTCGGCTCCAACGAGAACGTCGTCGAGATCGAGACGGTTTCGACGGGCTCGCTTGGTCTCGATATCGCGCTCGGAATTGGCGGCTTGCCGAAGGGCCGCATCATTGAAATCTATGGGCCGGAAAGCTCGGGCAAAACAACGCTTGCGCTGCAGACCATTGCGGAATCGCAGAAGAAGGGCGGCATCTGCGCCTTCGTCGATGCCGAACACGCGCTCGATCCAGTCTATGCCCGTAAGCTTGGCGTCGATCTGCAGAATCTGCTGATCTCGCAGCCAGATACCGGAGAGCAGGCGCTCGAAATCACCGACACGCTGGTGCGCTCCGGCGCCGTCGACGTTCTCGTCGTCGACTCGGTCGCCGCGCTGACGCCACGCGCCGAAATCGAAGGCGAGATGGGCGACAGCCTGCCGGGCATGCAGGCTCGCCTGATGAGCCAGGCGCTGCGCAAGCTGACCGCGTCGATCTCCAAGTCGAACTGCATGGTGATCTTCATCAACCAGATTCGCATGAAGATCGGCGTCATGTTCGGTTCTCCGGAAACGACGACCGGCGGCAATGCGCTGAAATTCTATGCCTCCGTGCGCCTCGACATTCGCCGCATCGGCTCGGTCAAGGAGCGCGAAGAGGTGGTCGGCAACCAGACCCGCGTCAAGGTAGTCAAGAACAAGATGGCGCCCCCCTTCAAGCAGGTCGAGTTCGACATCATGTACGGCGAAGGCGTGTCGAAGACGGGCGAGCTCGTCGACCTCGGCGTCAAGGCCGGCATCGTCGAGAAGTCGGGCGCCTGGTTCTCCTATAACAGCCAGCGTCTCGGCCAGGGTCGCGAAAACGCCAAGACCTTCCTGCGTGACAATCCGGATCTCGCCCGCGAGATCGAGCTGGCGCTGCGCCAGAATGCCGGCCTAATCGCCGATCGTTTCCTGCAGAATGGTGGTCCGGATGCCGATGACGGCGATGCTGCCGCTGAGATGTAATTTTCGCGCTTGAACTTGATTTGAAATCTCAGCCGGCCGCATTCCCTCATCAGAATGCGGCCGGTTTTGTTTGTCGGCTGGACAGTGGC
The DNA here is from genome assembly GCF_057784555.1 of Rhizobium sp. CNPSo 3670. NCBI lineage: Bacteria > Pseudomonadati > Pseudomonadota > Alphaproteobacteria > Hyphomicrobiales > Rhizobiaceae > Rhizobium > Rhizobium sp. CNPSo 3670. The sequence goes on along the minus strand of NZ_JBXSOL010000004.1, from coordinate 172,503 downwards.
GGAGGCGAACGTTAAAAGCCGATGGATTTGAATTTATCTGCCTACGGCAGCATTGAAGGGCATAGAATGAGCGGCGTAAACGACATCCGGTCGACCTTCCTCGACTATTTCAAGAAGAACGGCCACGAGATCGTTCCGTCCAGTCCGCTCGTGCCGCGCAACGACCCGACGCTGATGTTCACCAATGCCGGCATGGTGCAGTTCAAGAACGTCTTCACCGGCTTGGAAAAACGTCCTTATGCAACCGCGACAACCTCGCAGAAATGCGTGCGCGCCGGCGGCAAGCATAACGACCTCGACAATGTCGGCTATACCGCGCGTCACCTGACCTTCTTCGAGATGCTCGGCAATTTCTCCTTCGGCGACTATTTCAAGGAGAATGCGATCGAGCTGGCCTGGAAGCTCGTGACCGAAGGCTTTGACCTGCCGAAACATCGCCTGCTGGTGACCGTCTATTCCGAAGACGAGGAAGCAGCGGCTTTGTGGAAGAAGATCGCCGGTTTCTCCGACGACAAGATCATCCGCATCCCGACCTCCGACAATTTCTGGCAGATGGGCGATACCGGACCCTGCGGACCCTGCTCGGAAATCTTCATCGACCAGGGCGAGAATGTCTGGGGCGGCCCTCCCGGTTCGCCTGAGGAAGACGGCGACCGGTTCCTGGAATTCTGGAACCTGGTTTTCATGCAGTTCGAGCAGACCGAGCCGGGGGTTCGCAATCCGCTGCCGCGTCCGTCGATCGACACCGGCATGGGTCTGGAACGCATGGCCTGCATCCTTCAGGGCGTTCAGAGCGTCTTCGATACAGATCTTTTCCGCACGCTGACCGGCACAATCGAGGATACGATAGGAGTCAAGGCGGAAGGCAGCGCCAGCCACCGCGTCATCGCCGACCATCTGCGTTCCTCGGCCTTCCTGATTGCCGATGGCGTGCTGCCGTCGAATGAGGGCCGCGGCTATGTGCTGCGCCGTATCATGCGTCGCGCCATGCGGCACGCCCAGCTTCTCGGCGCCAAGGAGCCGCTGATGTATAAGCTGCTGCCGACGCTGGTGCAGGAGATGGGCCGCGCCTATCCGGAGCTCGTGCGGGCCGAGGCGCTGATCTCGGAGACGCTGAAGCTCGAAGAAGGTCGCTTCCGCAAGACGCTGGAGCGCGGCCTGTCGCTGCTGTCGGATGCGACCGCTGATCTCGGCAAGGGCGACATGCTGGATGGCGAGACCGCCTTCAAGCTTTACGACACCTACGGCTTCCCGCTCGACCTGACGCAAGACGCCCTGCGCGCTCGCGAGATCGGCGTCGACATAGCTGGTTTCACCGATGCCATGGAGCGCCAGAAGGCCGAAGCCCGGTCGCACTGGGCCGGCTCCGGCGAGAAGGCGACCGAAACCGTCTGGTTCGAGCTCAAGGAAAAGTATGGTGCAACCGAGTTCCTCGGTTATGACACAGAGAGCGCTGAAGGCGTGGTGCAGGCGATCGTCAAAGCCAGTGCCGTGGCCGACGAAGCCAAGGCCGGCGACAAGGTGCAGATCGTCGTCAACCAGACGCCTTTCTATGGAGAATCCGGTGGTCAGATGGGCGATACGGGCGTCATCTCCTCTGACCACGGCAAGATCGAGATATCGGACACACAGAAGAAGGGGGAGGGCCTCTTCGTGCATTCCGGCACGGTCGTCGAAGGTGCATTCAAGACCGGCGATGCTGTCGTTCTGACTGTCGACCATGCCCGCCGTTCGCGCCTGCGCGCCAACCATTCGGCGACCCACCTGCTGCACGAGGCGCTGCGCGAAGTGCTCGGCACCCATGTCGCGCAGAAGGGCTCGCTGGTTGCGCCCGAGCGTCTGCGCTTCGACGTTTCGCACCCCAAGCCGATGTCGGCCGAGGAGTTGAAGGTCGTCGAGGACATGGCAAACGAGATCGTTCTGCAGAATGCCCCCGTCACGACCCGCCTGATGAGCGTTGATGACGCGATCGCCGAAGGCGCAATGGCGCTCTTCGGCGAGAAATACGGCGATGAGGTGCGCGTCGTTTCGATGGGCACGGGTCTGCACGGCGCGAAGACCGACAAGCCTTACTCGGTCGAACTCTGCGGTGGTACGCATGTGTTGGCCACCGGCCAGATCGGGCTCGTCCGTATCCTCGGCGAAAGTGCAGTCGGCGCCGGCGTCCGTCGTATCGAAGCCGTGACCGGTGAAACGGCGCGTGAATATCTTGCCGAGCAGGACGAGCGCGTAAAGACGCTCGCGGCGTCGCTCAAGGTGCAGCCGTCGGAAGTCCTGTCGCGCGTCGAGGCGCTTATCGACGAGCGCCGCAAGCTCGAGAAGGAATTGGCCGACGCCAAGCGTAAACTCGCCATGGGCGGCGGGCAGGGCAACTCGGCCGATGCCGTGCGCGAAGTTGCCGGCGTCAAGTTCCTCGGCAAGGCTATATCGGGCGTCGACCCCAAGGATCTGAAGGGCCTCGCCGACGACGGCAAGACCAGCATCGGCTCCGGCGTCGTCGCCCTCGTCGGCGTGTCCGACGACGGCAAGGCGAGCGCAGTGGTTGCGGTGACGTCGGATCTCGTTCAGCGCTACAGCGCTGTCGACCTCGTCCGCATCGCCTCGGCTGCTCTCGGCGGCAAGGGGGGCGGCGGCCGCCCCGACATGGCCCAGGCCGGCGGCCCCGACGGATCGAAGGCTGATGACGCCATAGAGGCCGTGGCTTTGGCGCTCGCCGGCTGATCATCAGATCTGCGGATTTTCAAACGGCGGAGGCTCGGCTTCCGCCTTTTTTCGCTTCAGCTTCCGCAGCAGGTCCGCAGGATTTGTCAATTCGATATATGGTTGTCTGTGGTCGTTCGGTTTGCATAAGGCTTTGACATGAACGGCGGCACGGCATGGGCGCTTTACGAGACCCGTCTAAGACGGGTTTCGGCCTACATTCACGACCATCTCGATGAAGAGCTGGATATGGAACGTCTGGCCGAGATCGCCTGTTTGTCGAGCTATCACTGGCACAGGATTTACCGGGCGATCTATGGCGAGACGCTGGCGGCCACCGTCAAGCGGCTCAGGCTGCATCGCGCCGCGGGCGAGATCGTCCGCACGGAGCTTGCCGTCAGTGATATTGCGAAGCGATCAGGCTATCCCAATCTCCAATCTTTCAACCGCATCTTCAAATCGGTCTATGGCATGCCGCCGGCGCGCTACCGGAAAGAGGGAAGCCATGCAGCGTTCCAACCCTCACCTGACGGAAAGTCCAAAGCCATGTTTGATGTTACCTTGCGGCAGATCGAGCCGATCGAGCTGATCGGCGTCGCCCACACCGGTTCCTACATGCAGATCGGCAAAGGCTTCGAAACATTGTTCGGCACGCTTTATGCCCGCGGCCTTGCCAAGCCGGATATGCGGATGATCGGCGTCTATCTCGACGATCCCGACATCGTGCCGGCCGAAAAACTGCGCTCCATCGCCTGCGTCACCAGCACCCCAGGAGTTCCCACCGAAGCGCCGTTCGAGCGACATAAGATCGAGGGTGGCAACTATGCCGTCCTGCGCCATAAGGGTCCTTATGCGGACATGTATAAGGCCTATCAGTGGCTTTATTCCGAATGGCTGCCGAACTCGGGACGACAGTTGAAGGACAGTGTCATGTTCGAGGAATATCTCAACAATCCGCGCGATGTGCCGCCGACAGAACTGATGACGGATATTCACATGCCGCTTGCCTGACGGCTGGATCCCGGCGCGGCGTTCCGGACGTCGCGCCGGATCGACAGTCAGGCAGCCTGCATCGTCTTGCCGGCCTCGTCGTCCAATGCGTTCGCGCGTTTGTAGGCCTCGCGCTCGCTGATGCGGCCGAAATAGTCGATGAAGGCCTGGCGCTTCTCGATGCTGCCGAAACCCAGACCCCAGCCGATATGCGCACCGACATAGACGTCGGCGGCGGTAAAGCGCTCGCCGGTGACGTAGGTCGATTGGGAGACCGCCATCTCAAGTGTATTCATGACGTCACCGAAACCGCCGCAACCGGCCATGCGTAGGCGTTCCGCAGGGATTTCGAAGCCGAGCGCCTTCATCGTCACCGCCGATTCCAGGGGGCCGGCAGCAAAGAACATCCAGCGGTAATAGCGGGCGCGTTCCTCCGGCCTCGGCCCCAGGCTCTTTTCCGGGAAAGTTTCTGCCAGATAGGCGCAGATCGCTGCACATTCGGTGACGACGGTGTCGCCGTGGCGGATTGCCGGCACTTTGCCCATTGGATTGACCCGAAGATATTCCGGCGCCTTCATGGTTTCGCCGAAAGTCAGCAGCTCGGCACGATAGGGCTGGCCGATCTCCTCCAGCATCCAACGCGCGATGCGGCCGCGCGACATCGGGTTCGTATAGAATACCAGCTCTTCGCTCATGACGTCCTCCTCGTGACGCTGTTGTGCGGAATCAATAGCGCGGCGAAGTCTTTGTGCAAGCCCGGAGCTAGAGCGCTTTGCGGTACTGGATGAAACCCGAGCGCTCGGCGATCCTGTCGTAGAGGCGCCGCGCGGTCGCATTGCTTTCATGAGTCATCCAGTAAAGCCTGCCGGCACCCGTTGAGCGGGCAAGCTCGGCGACGCCTTCGATCAGTGCGGCTCCGGTGCCGAGCCCGCGTTGACTGTTTTCGACATAGAGATCCTGCAGATAGCAGGTCCATTGCGGCAGCCAGCAGGAGCGATGGAAGATGGCATGCACGATGCCGACGAGGCGGCCGTCTTCGTCGAAGGCGCCAAGCGCATGCATGGGTTCGTCGGGATCGTGGAAGCGAGCCCAGGTAAGATCGGTCGTCTCGGCCGGGATAACCACTTCGTAGAACCGCTGGTAAGCTGCCCATAAGGGCTCCCAGGCGGCACGATCTGAAGGTTTGAGCGGGTGCACGGTCACCGTCATTTTCTCTCCCAAATGAAAACGGCGGGGAAATCCCCGCCGTTCAATGCTATTGCGAAAAGACGGGCTTACGCCATTGCCTTCTGCAGGTTCTGGTCGATCTTGTCGAGGAAAGCGGTGGTCGAGAGCCACGGCTGATCGGGGCCGATCAGCAGCGCCAGGTCCTTGGTCATGAAGCCGGATTCGACGGTGTCGACGCAGACCTTTTCCAGCGTAGAGGCGAACTTGGCGAGTTCGGCATTGTCGTCGAGCTTGGCGCGGTGGGCGAGGCCTCGGGTCCAGGCGAAGATCGACGCGATCGAATTCGTCGAGGTTTCCTGGCCCTTCTGGTGCTGGCGGTAGTGGCGGGTGACCGTGCCATGAGCCGCTTCGGCTTCGACCGTCTTGCCGTCCGGCGTCAGCAGAACCGAGGTCATCAGGCCGAGCGAGCCGAAGCCCTGGGCGACGGTATCGGACTGAACATCGCCGTCATAATTCTTGCAGGCCCAGACATAACCGCCGGACCACTTCAGGGCCGAAGCGACCATGTCGTCGATCAGGCGGTGTTCGTAGGTGATGCGGGCTTCCTTGAACTGATCCTTGAATTCGGTCTCGTAGACTTCCTCGAAGATGTCCTTGAAGCGGCCGTCATAGGCCTTGAGGATGGTGTTCTTGGTCGAAAGATAGACCGGCCACTTGCGCATCAGGCCGTACATCATCGAGGCGCGGGCGAATTCGCGGATCGATTCATCAAGGTTGTACATGGCCATGGCAACCCCGGCGCCCGGCGCGTTGAAGACTTCCTTTTCGATGACGGTGCCGTCTTCGCCGACGAACTTAATCGTCAGCTTACCCTTGCCGGGGAATTTGAAGTCGGTGGCGCGATACTGGTCGCCGAATGCATGGCGGCCGACGACGATCGGCTGCGTCCAGCCGGGAACGAGGCGCGGTACGTTGCGGCAAATGATCGGCTCGCGGAAGATGACGCCGCCGAGGATGTTGCGGATCGTGCCGTTCGGGCTCTTCCACATTTCCTTGAGGTTGAATTCCTTCACGCGGGCTTCATCAGGCGTAATGGTCGCGCACTTGATGCCGACACCGTACTTCTTGATGGCGTTGGCGGCGTCGACCGTGACCTGGTCGTTGGTGGCGTCGCGATTTTCGACCGAGAGGTCGTAATAGTCGATGTCGAGGTCGAGATACGGATGGATCAGCTTATCCTTGATGAGCTGCCAGATGATGCGCGTCATTTCATCGCCGTCGAGATCGGCGACGGGATTAGCGACCTTGATCTTCTTCATGTATCTGCCTCGTTAAGCTTGGAAGGGGATATTGTCCCGGCTGGGTGATGTAATCCGGAGCGCTATAGCATTGTGAGCCGGGAACGCAAAGCTGCAACGGGCAGGGACATGACGTTTTTGCCTCCATTGCCAAGTGTTGGAAAATGGCTACCCTCCGCCGCCTGAGCCCCGAGTCCCGGACATTTACCATGAAGAAGATCGCCGTTCTGTTCGCCGGCTTGCTTGCCGCCGGGTCTGCCGCACCTGGCCTCTCGCTTGCAGCTGACGCGGCTGCGCCGGTGAAGGAAATCATGAAGGACACGCAGACGAACTGGGCGAGCGACGCCAGCGACTGGATCGATGTCTTCGAGGAAAGCATGCTCGGCCGGCTCTACAGCAAGGATTTCAGCGAAAAGTACAAAGCAGCCGCTCAGAACCCCGCTGCGGACGAGGATGGCATTTCTCCCTTCGACTATGACGTGATCGTCAACGGGCAGGATGCCTGCCCGCTGCAGGATCTCTCTATCGAAAACGGCCAGCCGGCAAACGGCACGACAGAGGTGACCGTGAAATTCAAGGCAGCGACTTGCCTGGAAGGCGCCCCCAACAGAGATGACTTTACGACGGTGCGTTTCGAGGTAATCGAGGAGAATGGCAAATCCGTCGTCGACGACATCATGGTTCAGGGTGAGGAGGGGCAGGGGCCGATCTCGCTCAAGGCTACCATGGCGCAGATTGCCAACGGCCAGTAAGCGAGACATTCGAGCGGCGGTTTGATTTCCGCTCCCGCGGCGGTATCTTTCGATCGTCATGGCATGAGGGGCTCATGCATTTGTCTTCCAAGTTTCAGTTCCGCGACTGGCTGCTTGCCAACGATCCGGCGCTGTCACGCCTTCGCATGGCGACGCGGGTGACATTGACGATCGTCCTCTCGGTCTTGATCCTGCTTGCCATCCAGGCGCTGATCGCACCACTGCCGAGGGCCGCCTTCGGCCTCGGTATCGTTCTGTCGATCGAGGGCGGGGTGGCTGTGCGCGACAAGGGCAATTCGCGCCAACTGGTGACGCGGCTTCTCGGTTGTGGCGCAAGCATTGCAGTTGTGGGCATCGCGGCCGGGCTGGAGGATCACCGATTTTTCTCCGATCTCGTCTTTCTGGCAGTGATCGCGCTGGCGTCAGCCGCACGGGTGTTCGGGCCCCGCGGCTTTGCGATCGGCATGTTCGCTTTCACCTCCTATTTCATGGGCGCCTATTTCCAGCCATCGTTTGCCGAGCTGCCTGAAGTGGCGTTCGGTCCTATTGTCGCGGTGCTTGTCGGCCATGTGGTGAGGGCGGTGCTGCTGCCGGACGATTGGCGGCGCGATCTGCTGCGCTCGCTCGAAAGCGTCCGAGGCCGGATCAACCACATCCTCTTCAAGCTTGCTGCCCTTGCCGGCGGCGATGTCGGCGACGACGACCGGCAGGAGCTGCGCCAACTGGAAGATCGGCTGAAGGAGGCGGTGCTGATGGCCGAGACCTTCATCCCGCGTCCGCCCGGGGGCGTGTTCGACGGCGCCGCAGATCCGGCTGCGGAGCTGGCGATCCGGCTCTTCGATGCCCATCTTGCCGCTGAAAGCGCAATCGTGCTGAGCGTTCAGAGCCCGCCGCCCTTTGCACTCGTCCACGCAGTGATCGAAGCGGATACGGCGGAGCTGGCAAGATATGAGGGTATGGCCGAAGCCATCAAGGATCAGCCGCAGGGTGAAACCATGCGGGCGCTTCTCTGGCTCGGTGAGGCGCGGCAGCAACTGAGCGAAGTGATCAACCAGGGTCAGGCCCAGTTTTTTTCCAGTATCGATGCGGCCGAGGACACCGGACAATCCCCGGTGGTCGATTTTTCGTTGGCCAACCCGCTGCTGAGAGCAGCGTTGCAGATCACGATCGCCGCGGCGATCGCCATGAGTTTCGGCCTGCTTTTGTCGCGCGAGCGTTGGTTCTGGGCAGTGCTTGCCTCCTTTCTGGTCTTCACCAATACCAATTCGCGTGGTGATACGGCGATGAAGGCGCTGTCGCGTTCACTCGGCACCGTGCTCGGAATTGCCATGGGCCTCGTGCTTGCAACGCTCATTTCAGGCCAGTCGGCGATCGCCATTCCAGTCGCGGTCATCTGCATCTTCCTCGCCTTTTATTTCCTGCAGGTTTCCTACGCGACGATGACCTTCTTCATCTCGATCGTGCTATGTCTGGTCTACGGCATGACCGGCGTGCTGACGCTCGATCTCCTGAAGTTGCGTATCGGCGAGACCATGATCGGGGCGGCGGCCGGAACGGCGGTCGCTTTCCTCGTTTTCCCCACCCGCACGCGCGGCGCGCTCGATACGGCGCTCGACCGCTGGTTCCTGGCGCTGCGCGCCCTGCTCGATGCGATCGGCGAGGGCAAGAGCGGCTTCGAGCTGATCGCTCTGTCGCAGAGGATCGATGCCTGCTACCGCGATGTGACGGTGGCAGCCCGCCCGCTCGGCTCCTCCTGGTCGGTGGTGACGCGGCCGGGCCAAATCCGCCAAACGCTGGCGATCTTCCTCTCCTGCACCTATTGGGCACGCATCCTGGCGAAGAATTACGAAGCGACGGCTGTCACTGATCAGGAGAAGCTGATCGCTGCGGATCTGGCGCTGATCGCTGATGCGGCGCCACGCGGCTCTGCTTGTTTCTTCATCAAGCGCAAGGCGTCGCGAACGACGGGAAGGCATTTGCCGGTGTCGCGCGAGGGCGCCAGGGTGGGGCTCGAAATGATCGGTTCGGCGCTGGAGAGGCTCTATCCGCAGCCTGACGTCTTGCCGTTTGCGCCGGGCGAGGCTATTGCGCGCTCGAAACAGGGATAAGAGCATGGCAGGCACGAACAGCGAGCGTCAACTTTTGGCCGAGGGACCGGCCATCATTCTGGTCGAGCCGCAGATGGGCGAAAATATCGGCATGGTTGCGCGCGCCATGGCGAACTTCGGCCTTGCGGAACTGCGCCTCGTCAATCCGCGCGACGGCTGGCCAAACGAGAAGGCGCAGGCGACTGCCTCCAAGGCCGATCACGTGATAGAAGCGACGAAGGTCTATGACACGCTGGAGCAAGCGATCGCCGACCTCAATTTCGTGTATGCGACGACGGCGCGCAGCCGCGACAACTACAAGCCTGTGCGCTCACCGGTTTTTGCCGCGCAGACGCTGCGCACAAGGTTCCGGGCGGGCGAGGCAACAGGTATTCTCTTCGGCCGCGAGCGTTGGGGGCTGACCAATGAAGAAGTAGCACTGGCGGACGAGATCGTGACCTTTCCGGTCAATCCCGCCTTTGCCTCGCTGAATATTGCTCAGGCCGTGCTTCTGATGTCCTATGAATGGATGAAGTCCGGCATGGAAGATCTGGAGGCGGTGCCGTTCCAGGCGCTCGAGCAGCGGCCTTCCACCAAGGAGCAGCTCTTCGGCCTGTTCGACCAGCTGGAAGAAGCGCTCGATTCACGCAACTATTTCCATCCGCCCTCGAAAAAGCCGAAAATGGTCGACAACCTCCGCGCTGTTCTCTCCCGCCGGGCCTTCACCGAACAGGAAATCAGCGTGCTGCGCGGCGTCATCTCCTCCCTCGATCGCTTTTCGCGAAACAGTCCGCGCAAAGGCGGTTCCACCAGATCCGGCAAGGAAGCGCCAACCGATGACAGCGCCGACCAATGAGCTGAAACCCGTCCTGGTCTTCGATTCGGGCATAGGCGGGCTGACCGTGCTGCGCGAGGCGCGCGTGCTGATGCCGGAGCGGGGCTTCATCTATGTCGCCGACGATGCCGGCTTTCCCTATGGTGGTTGGGAAGAACAGGCGCTGAAGGAGCGCATCATCGGGCTCTTCGGCAAGCTGCTTCAGGAGCACGATCCCGAAGTCTGCATCATAGCCTGCAACACCGCCTTCACGCTCGTCGGCGCCGACCTGCGCGCCGCCTTTCCTCAGATGACCTTCGTCGGCACCGTGCCGGCGATCAAACCGGCGGCGGAGCGGACGCGTTCGGGCCTGGTCTCGGTGCTGGCAACCCCGGGTACCGTGAAGCGAGCCTATACGCGCGACCTCATTCAATCCTTCGCGCAGCAATGCCATGTGCGTCTTGTCGGCTCGGAAAACCTTGCGCGCATGGCCGAAGCCTATATTCGCGGCGACGCGGTCTCCGACGAGGCCGTGCTTGCCGAGATCGACCAGTGCTTCGTCGAGAAAGAGGGACAAAAGACCGACATCGTGGTGCTTGCGTGCACGCACTATCCGTTCATGGCCAACCTCTTCCGCCGTCTTGCGCCTTGGCCGGTCGACTGGCTCGATCCGGCCGAGGCAATCGCGCGGCGCGCCCGCACGCTGGTGCCGCTGCTTGCCGATGCCGTGCATCCGGATAATTTCGACTTTGCACTCTTCACATCAGGCAATCCCGATTTTGCCACGCGGCGGCTGATGCAGGGATTCGGCCTGAGGGCATGAGCGGAATTGTCCTGTGGGTTGGCAAAATTCGGCCCTGAAAATCAGCAGATTCTTTGATAGACGGGGCGCTGCCGTTTCGGAAGAATGGCGCTTCATTCATGTGAGTCTCTTCGCCGCGAGGATCAGCATTGCAGGTTGGCATCGATATGGGATTGGCGTCCGGCGCTCCGGCGACGCTCGATATCGAGGAGCTGCTGGCGACCCGTCTGCTCGTGCAAGGCAATTCAGGCTCCGGCAAATCGCATCTCCTGCGCCGCCTGCTCGAGCAATCCGCCCAATGGGTGCAGCAGGTCATCATCGATCCCGAGGGTGATTTCGTCACGCTTTCAGACAAGTTCGGTCATATCGTCGTCGACGGCGAACGCACCGAGGCGGAACTGGCAGGCATCGCCAACCGCATCCGCCAGCATCGCGTGTCCTGCGTTCTGACGCTCGAAGGTCTCGATATCGAGCAGCAGATGCGCGCTGCCGCCGCCTTCCTCAACGGCATGTTCGATGCCGATCGCGAATATTGGTATCCCGTCCTCGTCGTCGTGGACGAGGCGCAGATGTTTGCGCCGTCCGTCGGCGGCGATGTTTCGGAAGATGCGCGCAAGATGTCCTTGGGCGCGATGACCAATCTGATGTGCCGCGGCCGCAAGCGCGGACTTGCCGGCGTCATCGCCACGCAGCGGCTTGCGAAGCTCGCAAAGAACGTCGCAGCCGAAGCCTCGAACTTCCTGATGGGCCGCACCTTCCTCGATATCGACATGGCGCGCGCAGCCGACCTGCTCGGCATGGACCGGCGCCAGGCGGAAATGTTCCGGGATCTGAAGCGCGGCAATTTCGTCGCCCTCGGGCCGGCCCTGTCGCGCCGGCCGCTGCCGATCCAGATCGGCGCGGTGGAGACCTCGGCGCGCTCATCGAGCCCCAAGCTGATGCCGTTGCCCGATGCGCCGCAGGATGTCGAAGACCTGATCTTCACGCCCGACCCGGAAGAGTTCCAGCGTCCTCTCATGCGCCGCGCGCCGCCGGCGCCGCGACCGACGACCGATATCCTGGCCGAACTCTCGCGCTCGACGCCGGCCGCATCCCCAGTGCCGGTGGAGGCGAGGGCGAGCCAGGTGGAGATCTCCCCCGAGGAACGGGAGGAGCGCCTGGCCGGCGTGCTTGCCGAAATTCTTGACGATCCCGCATCCGGCTTTCGCACCGCCTCCGTACTCTACCAGGATTTTCTCGTCCGGCTGCGCATGCGCCGCGTGCCGGGGCCGCCGATCGCGCTGCCGGATTTCCGCCGGCGCGTGGCGATCTCGCGCTCCGGAGTCGATGCGGCGACGGCCGGAACGGAGGCCTGGGCAACGGCACTGTCGCTATCGGCGCGAGTCACCGACGACCTGCAGGGCGTCTTCCTGATGCTCGCCAAGGCCGCGGTCTGCGATGAGCCGTGCCCGTCGGACGCACGCATCGCCCGCGCCTATGGCACCCATTCCGCACGCCGCGCCCGCCGTTTGCTCGGCTATTTCGAGGAGCAGGGCATCGTCGTCGTGCATACGGATTTTTCCGGCAAGCGCATCGTCGCTTTCCCCGACATGAACTGCCAGACGGCACCTGGCGACGCAAACGCGCCGGATACGGGCGATCAGCCTCTGGCTGCGGAATAGTAGCCTAACCGCGCTTCGGCGCTGTTGACATTTTCATGACGGGCCTCTAAAGACCGCCCCAAGCACCGGGCAGCAATGTCCGGTGTTTCATTTGACATGTCCCGTGGATCGTTTCTGTTCGCGTAACCGAAACATCCTGTCAGGCCTCGGAAGAGGTCAGAGGAGGGCGTGTTTCCTTCGCGCGGTTTGGCAACAAGCCGGCATAAACCTTTGAAAGGAAATACGATGAGCAAGCGCGAATCGTCCAAGTATAAAATTGACCGCCGTATGGGCGAAAACATCTGGGGTCGTCCGAAGTCACCGGTGAACCGCCGCGAATACGGCCCGGGCCAGCACGGCCAGCGCCGCAAGGGCAAGCTGTCGGACTTCGGTGTGCAGCTGCGCGCCAAGCAGAAGCTCAAGGGTTACTACGGTGACCTGCGCGAGAAGCAGTTCCGCGCGATCTTCGCCGAAGCCGCCCGCCGCAAGGGCGACACCTCGGAAAACCTGATCGGTCTGCTGGAATCCCGCCTCGACGCGATCGTCTATCGCGCCAAGTTCGTTCCGACGGTCTTTGCTGCCCGTCAGTTCGTCAACCATGGCCACGTGACCGTCAACGGCGTCCGCGTCAACATCGGCTCATACCGTTGCAAGGCCGGCGACGTCATCGAAGTTCGCGAAAAGTCGAAGCAGCTGGTGACCGTTCTGGAAGCCGTCAGCCTCGCCGAGCGCGACGTTCCCGACTATATCGAAGTCGATCACAACAAGATGGTCGCCACTTACGGCCGCGTTCCGACCCTCAGCGACGTTCCGTTCCCGGTCGTCATGGAACCGCATCTGGTCGTCGAATTCTATTCGCGTTAAGAAACCAGGCGTTTCGCATATGGAAAAGCCGCTCTTTCGGGCGGCTTTTTTGTTATCCGGAGAGAAGCGATGGCGGATTTGCAGGCGACCCTCGACAGCATCTACAGCGATATCCTACCACGGGTCGGCGAGGGTAAGGTCGCTGACTATATTCCTGAGCTAGCCAAAGTCGATCCACGGCAGTTCGGCATGGCGATCGTTACAGTCGACGGCAAGGTCTACCGCGTCGGCGATGCAGACATCTCCTTCTCGATCCAGAGCATATCGAAGGTCTTCATGCTGACCTTGGCGCTTGGCAAGGTCGGCGAGGGACTATGGAAGCGCGTCGGGCGCGAGCCATCGGGGTCGGCCTTCAATTCGATCGTGCAGCTCGAACACGAGAGCGGCATTCCCCGCAATCCCTTCATCAATGCTGGCGCGATCGCCGTCACCGACGTTGTCATGGCCGGCCATGCGCCGCGCGAGGCGATCGGCGAGCTGCTGCGTTTCGTGCGTTATCTTGCCGATGACGAGTCGATCACCATCGATGACAAGGTGGCGCGGTCGGAGACGCAGACCGGATACCGAAACGTTGCGCTTGCCAATTTCATGCGCGCCTATCGCAATCTCGACCATCCCGTCGACCACGTGCTCGGCGTCTATTTCCACCAATGCGCTCTGTCGATGAACTGCGAGCAACTGGCGCGGGCGGGGCTTTTCCTGGCGGCGCGCGGCAGCAATCCGATGACCGGTCACTCCGTGGTCTCGCCGAAGCGGGCGCGGCGCATCAATGCGCTGATGCTGACCTGCGGCCATTATGACGGCTCGGGCGACTTTGCCTATCATGTCGGCCTGCCCGGCAAGAGCGGCGTCGGTGGCGGCATTTTTGCGGTGGCGCCCGGCATTGCCTCGATCGCGGTATGGTCGCCGGGGCTGAACAAGGTCGGCAATTCACAGCTTGGCGCCGTGGCGCTTGAGATGCTTGCGGCCCGCACCGGCTGGTCGGTTTTCGGCGATTGAGGCTGTGTTGCCGGATGACTTTCTGCTAAGGCAGGCAGATCTTCGATAGGACGGAGCAATGAATATCGCAGCCAACATCGCTGATGATCCGGAGACTGGCGAAATCGACGACGGCGCCGGCCCTGCACTCTTTGCCGATGCGCCACGTTCGGTCTCCTTCAACAAGCTGCGCAAGCGCCTGCTCAGGCAAGTACGTCAGGCTTTCGATGACTTCGACATGCTGAAGGGGCAGAAGCGCTGGCTTGTCGGCCTTTCCGGCGGCAAGGATTCCTACGGTCTCTTGGCGCTGCTGCTTGATCTCAAATGGCGCGGGCTGCTGCCCGTCGAGCTCGTCGCCTGCAATCTCGACCAGGGACAGCCAAACTTTCCAAAGCATGTGCTGCCGGACTATCTGACCAAGATCGGCGTCCGGCATCGCATCGAATATCGCGACACCTATTCTATCGTGAAGGAGAAGGTGCCCGAAGGCGCCACCTATTGCTCGCTCTGTTCGCGGCTGCGGCGCGGCAATCTCTACCGCATCGCGCGGGAGGAGGGCTGCGACGCCTTGGTGCTCGGCCATCACCGTGAGGACATTCTCGAAACCTTCTTCATGAATTTCTTCCACGGCGGGCGGCTTGCGTCGATGCCGGCAAAACTTCTGAACGACGAGGGCGACCTGATGGTGCTTCGGCCGCTCGCCTATGCCGCCGAGGACGATCTTGCCAGGTTTGCCATCGCCATGCAGTTCCCGATCATCCCCTGCGATCTCTGCGGCTCCCAGGACGGGCTGCAGCGCAATGCCATGAAGGACATGCTCGCCGATATCGAACGGCGCATGCCTGGACGCAAGGACACGATGCTGCGGGCGCTTTCGCATGTGAACCCGTCGCACCTGCTCGATCCGAAACTCTTCGACTTTTCCAGCCTTGGTGTCACCGCTCCTTCATGAAAGGCCGGCTAAGCAGGCTGGCTCTTTGCATGAAGGACAGCAATTCGCATGACTATTTCAGATCAGGATATTCTCTTTCTCGGCGAATGCGTGAGCGAGGCGGCGCGCGCGGAAATCATGCCGCGTTTTCGCAACCTCGGCGATACGGATGTTTCTGAAAAGACCTCGGCAACCGATCTGGTGACGCAGGCGGATCTGCTTGCCGAACACCGGATCACCGCGGCTCTGAAAGAGCGTTTTCCCTCAGCGCTTGTCGTCGGCGAGGAAGCCTATGACGCCGACAGATCGGTGGTGCCGGCGCTTGCCGATGCCGAGCTTGCCTTTGTCATCGATCCTGTCGACGGCACGTTCAATTTCGCCGCCGGGCTTCCCGTTTTCGGAACGATGCTTGCGGTTACCGTCAGGGGCGAGACCGTCGCCGGCATCATTCACGATCCCGCTCTTGGCGACACGGTGACCGCGATCAAGGGGGCGGGCGCCTTTCTGGATCGCCAGGATGGACAATCGAGCAGGCTGAAGGTGGCTGAGCCTGCCGCCTTGAACCAGATGGTCGGCGGCATGTCGTGGGGCCATATGGAAGAGCCCGATCGCTCGCGCATCTGCGCCAACATGGCAAAGGCGCGGATGACCTTCGCTTTCAACTGCTCGGCCTACGAATATTGGATGGTCGCGTCCGGCAAGATGCACTTCATCGGACATGCGAAGCTGATGCCCTGGGATCACCTGGCCGGCGTGCTCGCGCACCAGGAGGCGGGCGGCCACACGGCGAAATTCGATGGCACGCCCTATCGTCCGGGCGAGACAGTCGGCGGCATCATCTCTGCGCCCGATGAAGAAAGCTGGCAGCTGATCCGGCGCGAAATCGTCGGCATCTGAGTTGGGGCTTCGGCCGCAGTGAGAGGATTTGATATGACAACGAGTATTGACGTGACTGTTCTTGCCGATCTCTTGCGCCGCGCGGCAAAGGCCGAGATCCTGCCGCGCTTCCGCCGGCTCGGCCGGGACGAGGTGCGTGCCAAGAGCGAGGCGACCGATCTTGTCACCGAGGCCGACGAGCGGGCCGAGCGGATGATCAAGGCGGAAGCGCAACAGCTCTGGCCGGACGCGCTGTTCCTCGGGGAAGAGTCGGTCGCGGCCGACCCGGCGCTGCTTGGGAGGCTTGCCGATGCCGATTTCGCGATCGTGGTCGATCCGGTGGACGGAACGTTCAACTTCGCCGCCGGCATCCCGGCCTTCGGTGTCATGGCCTCGGTCATATCAGTCGGCGAAACCATTGCCGGCATGATCTACGACCCGATGGGCGACGACTGGGTGATGGCGGAGAAGGGCGGCGGCGCCTGGCTGCGCAGGCCGGATGGCGAGGCGCAGCGATTGCGTGCAGCCGAGCCTGTTGCGCTCGACCAGATGGTCGGCATGGCTTCGACCGGCTACCTGCCGGTGGAGAAACGCGCCGAGGTGCTTGGCAATCTCGCCAAAGTGCGGTTTCTCACCAACTACCGCTGTGCTGCCCACGAATACCGCACCCTTGCCGGCGGGCACGTCCATTACCTGATGTACAACAAGCTGATGCCTTGGGATCATCTTGCCGGCACGCTGATCTCGCAGGAGGCCGGCGCCTATGCGGCCCGCTTCGATGGCTCGCCCTACCTGCCGCAGCATCTCGACGGCGGACTACTGATTGCGCCGGACAAGGCATCCTGGGACACGCTGCGGCGGGAGGTCGTTACCGTCTAAACCTAGGCGACCGGCCGTCGCAAGCCGGTCGCAAAATGACAATTCAGGCGCAGAATTTTTCCATCAAAAAGTTCTCCAGGTCCTGTCCGCGCTTTTTGACGATTTGCCGGGTTATCACGCGAAATCCTTTGCGTTCAAAAAACGGGCGAGCTGTTCTGCTTGCTTCTGTATATATTCGGCGAAACCCTAGCGTGAGAGCCTCTTCTTCGACTCTGCCCAATAGGCGGGTTGCTACGCCGATCCCTTGATAGCCAGGGCGCACGAACATCATGTCGAGGCACCCGTCGCTGGTGAGATCCGAAAAACCCACGCGGTTTCCGGCAATCTCTGCCATCCAGGCCGGCCTGCTCATCCTTCGTTCCGCCCACAGGCGGCGATCCTCCACCTTTGCCCAAGCTTCGATCTCGGCGGCGGAATAGTCTTTTGAGGAGACTTCTCGGATGGAGCGCAGAAATATCTCGACCGTGGCGTCCACGTCACTTGGCGCATAAGGCCTGATCAGAATTCGTTCGTCCATCGAGGATGCCTTGAATTGACCGGGTTCACCTGCCTCAGAAATGGGCGGCGCCCGGATCGAGTTGCGGACTGTCGCCCGGATGGGTGAAGAGCTTGCCGTTCTCAGCCCATAGCGTGGCTGCGATCGTCAGCAGACCGAACAGCGCGAATCCGCCGAAGAGTGGCTGCACCGTGCCGTTGAACATCTGCCCGACCAGACCGCCGAGGATGGCGCCGAAGGTCGTCGAGACAAAGCCGGTGATGGCGGTCGCAGTGCCGGCGAGATTGCCCATCGGCTCAAGGCTGATGGCGGTGAAATTGGTGGCGATCACCGCAAACATCATCAGAACAATTGTGAAGATGCTGTAGGCGGTGGCGAAATCCGGCTTGCCCGCCAACGCGGTGACGAAGCCGAGTGCCGACAGCGCCGTGAAGATCAGCAGCGCCGCGTGCGAGATCCGACGCATGCCGAATTTGCGGACGAAGAAGCCGTTGGCGAAATTGGCGACGGCAATGCCGCCGGCGGTCGCCGCAAAGGCAATCGGCAGCCAATCCCCAAGGCCATAGACTTCGCCGAAAACCTGCTGCACGGAAATCACATAGGCGCTGATGACGCCGGTGAACATGGTCAGACCGATCATGTAGCCGCAGGTGATGCGGTTGGTGAGCACGGTCTTGAAGCCGTCCGCGACAGAGCCGACCGACAAAGGCAGGCGTTCTGCCGGGGGAAGCGATTCCTTCAGCCTGAGAAGAGCCCAGACGAACAGGATGCTGGCGACGGCGCCGAGCAGCATGAAGATCCAGTGCCAGTTGGCATAGAGGATGATGAGCTGGCCGACCGAAGGAGCAACGATCGGCACGATCATGAAGACGATCATGACATAGGACATGACGCGGGCCATTTCGCGGCCGCCGAAGCAGTCGCGGACGATGGCCATGGTGGTAATGCGCACGGCCGCGCCGCCCACGCCCTGAATGAAGCGCATAAGGAGCAGCATTTCGAAGCTACCGGTTGCGGCAGCGGCAAACATTGCGACCACATAGCAGGCGAGGCCGCCGAGCAGGATATTGCGGCGGCCGAACGTGTCTGAAAGGCTGCCGAAGAATATCTGCGAGACGCCGAAGCCGAGGAAGAACACGGCGATGATGAGCTGGGCGTCGTTGGTATTGGTGACGCCGAGGGAATGGCCGATATTGGGCAATGCCGGCAGCATGCTGTCGATCGCCATGGCAATGCTGGCGGTCATGACGGCGATGGTGACGACGAATTCGCCGAAGCCCATGCCGATGCGGCGGGACCCCTGGTTTTCCTGGTGCGGTTTGTGCGGCGTCATGCGGTGAAATCCTGGATGCGGAAGGGACCGGCCGTTCAAACGGCCGGATTATGCTGATGGAAGAGCCGGCCCTTCTCGGCGATCAGCACGAAGATAAGGCCGATGATCGACACGATGAAATAACCGGCGACCATCGGCAGTGCCGTGCCGTCGAAAGCCTGGCCGATGCCGGCGCCGATAAGGGCGCCGCCGACCGTGCTCATGAAGCCGAGAACGGAGGAAGCGGTGCCGGCGACGTGTCCCAGCGGCTCCATGGCCAGCGAATTGAAGTTCGAGCCGATCCAGCCGAACTGGAACATGGCAAGCCCGAAGAAGGAGATGAACAGTGCAAACGGCATCGGTTCGGAGCTTGCCATCTGGACGATCAGCCAGATGGTGTTGATGGCGATGAAGCCGAGGAGCGAGCCGTGTGACAGGCGGCGCATGCCGAGCTTGCCGACAAAACGGGAATTGAAGAAGGACGACAGCGACATGAAGATCGCCACGCCGGCAAAGGCGAACGGGAAATAAACGCCGAGGCCGTAGATGCCGACATAGATCTGCTGGGCGGAGTTGATGAAGCCGAACAGCGCACCGAAGATGAAGGTGCTGGCGATGGTATAGCAGAGCGCCACGCGGTTGGTCAGCACCAGCTTAAAGGCGCCGAAGATCGAGCGGGCGGTGAAGGGGCGGACATTCCGTGGATGCAGGGTTTCCGGCAGGCGGACATAGGCCCAAACGCCAATCGCCGTCGCCATTGTGGCGATGAAGAGGAAGATCAGGTGCCAGTTGCCGAAGAACATGACGACCTGGCCGGTGCCGGGCGCAATCACCGGCACGATCATGAAGACCATCATGATGAGCGACATGACCTCGGCCATCTGTCGGCCGCCATAGATGTCGCGGACGATGGAGATGGTGATGACGCGGGTGGCGGCCGAGCCGACGCCCTGGATGAAGCGCAGCACCAGCAGGCCTGCGAAGGAGGGAACGAAAACGATTCCGATGGCGGACGTGATATAGACGACGAGGCCGATCAGCAGCGGCGTGCGGCGGCCGAAGCGGTCGGAGAGCGGACCGTAGAAAAGCTGGGCGCAGCCGAAACCGAGCAGATAGGAGGAGACGACGAATTGCCGGTGATTCTCGCTTTCGACTCCGAGGCTCGCGCCGATCTGCTGCAGCGCCGGGAGCATGATGTCTATGGCAAGTGAGTTGATGGCCATCAGG
Source organism: Rhizobium sp. CNPSo 3670 (assembly GCF_057784555.1). Lineage (NCBI taxonomy): Bacteria > Pseudomonadati > Pseudomonadota > Alphaproteobacteria > Hyphomicrobiales > Rhizobiaceae > Rhizobium > Rhizobium sp. CNPSo 3670. The sequence goes on along the minus strand of NZ_JBXSOL010000004.1, from coordinate 152,690 downwards.
AAGGCGGCAAGCGCGATGAACTCACGCTTGCCCATGGGCAGGCGGCCCGCGGACACGGCTTGTGATGAATCTGTCACAATGAAATTCCCATAAACAGGCCAAGGCGCTGCTCACCGCAGCGCCTCGGACTCGAGAAACAGATTTGGAAACCGGGCGGACGTCCGGTGACCGGTCAGGCGGCGCCGCGAACGGTGACGCCGTTTTCCTGGAGATGCTGCTGCAGTTCACCGGCCTGGAACATTTCCCGGACAATGTCGCAGCCGCCGATGAACTCGCCCTTTATGTAAAGCTGCGGAATCGTCGGCCAGTTGGAATAATCCTTGATGCCCTGGCGGATTTCCGAATCGGCGAGCACATTGATGCCCTTGTAGTCGACGCCGATGTAATCGAGAATCTGCACGACCTGGCCGGAGAACCCGCACTGCGGAAACTGCGGCGTGCCCTTCATGAAGAGGACGACGTCGTTGCTCTTGATTTCGTTGTCGATGAATTCGTGAATGCCGCTCATGGGATCTGATCCTTTCAACAGGCGAGTTAAAGGCCCGCCGTTTCAATCGTTTCCCTTAGATAGCATGTGACAACAGGAATTCCAGCCGCCCGATCCAAAAAAAGACCAATGTGGTCAGACCACTTTGGGATTGTTGCCGTTGCGTTACGGCCGAAGTGTTGCCGCGCGTCTTAGACCCGACGCTGACGGCTGCGGCCAGCGGCGGTACGGCGCTTGCTGATCTGTTTGCGGGCGGGCTTGCGCTTCGGCGTCTTGCGGGCAGCCGTCGTGGTTGCGGCAGGGCGCGCCTTGCGCCTCCTGCGCTTCGTCGTGACCCGGCCGGTGGTTTTCTTCAGAATTTCCTTCAGTACGCTATCGACGACGCCCGATATCAATTCTTTGACAAGATCAGCCACAAAACCCCTCCATTCGCCGCGAAAACAACGTGGCTGCTATTGAATTCCAGAAGAGTTCGGTTAGCAAGGCGCCTTTGAGATCATGCCTGCTTTTTGGCGATATCAGTGACCGGCAGCCGGATCGCAGCAACAGACCGGTCTTTGGCCGGGCGGAACAGCGAAATGAAATTGATAAAGAAGCGGGTCGTCCTGCATTTCCCAGGCTTCGAGCCGCTCGACGGCCTTGCCCACCGAGCGCGGTACGAACGCTCAGCCAGACAGAGTGCTGCCGTCTGGGGCTACTCGGTTGAAACAGGCGCGCCGGAGGCGGGAAGCGATCCTCTCAGCTTCGAGGTCACGACCGGCAGCGCGGGAGCCTACGAGGCGGCGCCTGCGGCGCAGACCAGTTCCGCCGGCTGGCGGACGAAGAGCCGGATCCACATGGTTGATCACGACATGCTCGTGCGCGGGCTGCGCATCCGCAATACGCTGAGCCGGATCATTGCAGGCTTTCGAAGCTGCGCCGAGATCATGCTGGAAGGTGGCATGCGGGGATATTTCAGGCATGCGTGGCGTTTCGGCCTGTTCTTCCTTTTTCCGTTCCTGCTGACGGCGCTGGCAATCGTGCTGACGGCCGAGATCGTTATACTGCCCTATAGTCTCGGCTTTTCCGCCTGGCACGTGCTCTGGAGCGGGCCACTGGCGCTTTGCTTCTTCATCTTCGCCTTCCTGCCTTTTTCCGAGCGTTTCCATACGCTGCATCTTTTTGCCGATTGGGAAATGGCAGTGGCGCTCGGCCGTATGGATCGGGCCGACTTCAACGACTGGCTGGAAGAGCGGGCGACGGCGGTGCGCAAGGCGCTTGCCGAGCAGGCGGACGAGTACGTGATCTCCTCGCATAGCATGGGATCGAGCGTCGCCGCCCATGTGATCGGCATATTGCTTGAAAGGGAGCCGGAGATCTTCAAGGGCAGGCGCGTCGTGTTTGCCACACTCGGCAGCGCCATTCTGCAATGCGCCCTGCTGTCATCGGCAAGCCTGCTTCGCGCCCGCGTTGGCCTCATCGCCCGCTGTCCGGAGATCTTCTGGCTTGACGTGCAATGCCTGACGGATTCGATCAATTTCTACAAGGTGCCGGTCGTTGCCGTCGCGGGCCATGCAGATGCGCCGCCGGCAAAGATCCTTCTTATCCGCGTCAAGCAGATGCTGACGGGCGAACATTACCGGAAGATTCGCAAGGACCAGCTGCGGGTCCATCGGCAATATGTGCTAGGCCCAGATCTCAAGGCGTCCTTTGATTTCACCCTGATGACGTCAGGGCCGATGCCGGCCTCTGTCTTTGCCTCTCCGGAACAGAATAAGCTGCCGGCTTGAAGGCTGGCCTCCAGCGCTGTTGGCTGGTTACGATATTGCCGATCTGATCCCGCCACAGCCAGCACGCGTCCAAGAGCCGAGGACGTTACTTTACGGCGCTCCAGCGCTTGCATTCAGACGGTGTACGAAATCCGCAAAGAAGGCTGAGGCATGAATGGCTCTTCGGTGGACGGCGATCGTCTGGGGAATTTCAGAGAACGCTCCCTCCACCAGCCGGAAGCCGGTAATTCGCTCCAAACTCTGAACGAGGAATTCGGTCAATCCTGCAGCCGCGTCGCACTGCGATCTGACAAGACGATCGATTGCAGCTGCCGGACTGTCAGTATGCGAGACAGTAGCTTTTTCAAGAATACGCTCGAGCTGCTTCGTATAGGCGGCGCTTTTTGCGGAGGCTATCCGCACTCCTTCAGCATCGAGGTCTCCGACGGTTAGAAATGCCGAGCCCTCCGGCACCAAATAGGTCGCTCTGACGGAAATGTAGGGAGGTGAAAAGGAGAACCGATCGGCTCTCGAGGGGTCCGAGGCAATAAAAGCAATGTCCCACTCGCCGCGATCCGCAGCGGCGAGGATGTCGGCGGCCGAGCCGTACTGGATCAACGACAGGCCGCAATCCAGTTGCTCGGCAATCTCGTGACCGATCTGAGCGCTTGGGCCGACCAAGGCGCCGGCCTGATCGTCCCAACGGACCAACGCTGCATTCGACATGTTAACGGCGGCCCGGATTATGCCCGCCGGTGCTATCTCGGACAGAACTTTCTCGCGCGTCGACATCGGCGCGAACTCCTAAGATGCAAAGCGGGCTGCGAGCGCCTCCGATCCTCTTGCAAGGAGGGCGACGTCTACGCCAACGGCGGTGAACAACGTCCCGAGCGAAATGCAGCGGGCGGCGAAAGTCTCGTCCGGCGTGAGGATGCCTGCCGGCTTTCCGAGAATTTTCAGGCGTCCGATCGCATCTTCGATCGCCGCGACCACCTCGGGGTGTCCCGGTTGTCCAGGATGGCCAAAGCTGGCCGCCAGATCGGCGGGACCGATGAAGACACCGTCGACGCCTTCGACCGCTGCGATCGCCTCCAGCCGACCGAGTGCCTCTCGGGTCTCGACCTGCAGAAGCAGGCAGATCTCCTGTTCGGCAACCCGCGCGTAGTTCGGCACGCGCCCGAAGCGGGTGGCGCGCGTCAAGGCGGAGACCCCGCGAACCCCGTGCGGCGGATACCGTATGGCGGCGACCGCTGCCTTCGCTTCCTCCTCGTTCTGCACATAGGGAATGAGGAGCGTCTGGACGCCGATGTCCAGAAAGCGCTTGATCAGCACGGGATCGTTGAATGCCGGGCGTACGACTGGGGAAACGTCGTAAGGCGCGACCGCCTGCAATTGCGGCAGGACGGTAAGGACGTCGCTTGGAGAGTGCTCGGTATCGAACAGCACCCAGTCGAAGCCCGACGGCGCGACGATTTCTGCCGCGTAGCTTCCGGGAAGGCCGCACCAGAGACCGATCTGGCTCTGACCGGCTCTCAATTTTCGTTTGAAGTGATTGATAGGAAGTTCCATCGGCGCCTCACACGAACGAGACGCCGATCGAGCCGACCGGACCATAGTCGGCTTGGATGACATCGCCCTTGGCTATGTCCACCGGGCGAGTAAACGAGCCTGCAAGAACGATCTGGCCCTTCTTCAACCCGGCTCCGACGGCGTGAAGCTTGTTCACAAGCCAGGCGACACCCGCGGCCGGATGCCCCATGATAGCTGCTGAAACACCCGATTCCTCGATGATGCCGTTTTTTGAAAGGGTCGCGCCAACCCAGCGGATGTCAATATCCATTGGTCGGATGATACGACCACCAACGACGATCGCTCCAAAAGCAGCGTTGTCGGCGATCGTATCGGTGATCGCTCTGGGCACCTCGGTTCGGTAGTCGATGATCTCAAGCGCAGGGACGACAAACTCCGTCGCGCGCATGACATCATAGATCCGAGTGCCCGGCCCCTCGAGATCCTCACCCATTACGAAAGCGAGTTCGACTTCGAGGCGAGGCTTGATAAAGAGCTCCGCTTTGATCTGCGCTCCGTCGTTAAAAAGGGCGTCGTCGAGAATGACGCCGTAGTCGGGCTCCGTCATTTTCGAGGCCATCTGCATCGCCCGCGATGTCAGTCCGATCTTGTGACCCGCGATTCGCGCCCCCTTTGCAATCCGGGCCTGCGCCCAGAGTGCTTGGATCTCGTAAGCGTCTTCAAGTTCCAAATTCGGATATGTCCTGCTCGGCTGGACGATCGGCTTGCGTTCGGTTTCTGCCTTCAGCAGTGCGTCGGCTGTCGCCTGGCGTTCCTTTTCGGTAATCATGATGTGGCTCTGCTGTTTCGTTATTTGATCGGGGGACGCGGCAGGACGGCCTCGCCCGGCTCCATGACGTAGGTGTAGTCGAGCGAGAACCAGGGCCCACTGACGTCCGGGTCGGATGGGTGCGGCTCGTCATGACGGACAAAGTCGCCTGTCAAAGCCGCAGTGACGCCGAACTGCACATCGGAATCAATATTCGGATCGCTCGGGTCGAAGACCTGGGAGATTAGGGTTTTGTATCCCTCTTTGAAGATCAGGGCGTGCAAATGCGCCGGTCGGTAAGGGTGGCGGCCTTGCGCTTGGAGAAGCCGACCTACGACCCCGTCGACAGGGATGGGATAGCCCACCATCTTCACCGTTCTAAACCAGAACCGACCCTCGTCATCCGTGGTGAACTTGCCGCGCAGGTTCATTTCCGCCTGATCAGGATCCTGGTTCTCGTAAAGGCCGACAGGAGAGGCGTGCCATACGTCGATCTCGGCGCCCTGGATGGGCTTGCCTCCCCGATCAACCACCTTCGCGTGGACGAACAGGGGTGTTCCCGGCGTTTCCGAGCGGATGATGGTTCCGCCGTTCTCGACCCGCGGTGAGTTGAGGCGCCAAAAGGGCCCGAGCAGCGACTGTGACGTCTCGGTCTGCCCGTTGTCGCCGTTGTTGAGCAGGCACACGAGCGACGAGACGCCAAGCGATCCAGCCATGAGCACGAACTCATTGTGGCTGTCGGTCTGCAGTTGCCCAATTTCGTTGAGGATGGCGGTCGCTTCGCGAAACTCGACTTCCGACAGCCTGACCTCCCGCACGAATGCGTGGAGGTGCTTTACCATTGCAACGAGTATCTCCCGGAGCCGTGGATCCGCGGTGCGGTTCATCACGGCGAGAACGGCAGGCGTCAACTCGCTTTCGGTTCTAATTACCATAAGGCTACCTCCCAATGAGGTTCGACTATCAGAATAATCGATTATTTGTCAACCGATGAGCGAGCGCTCAATGCCAGGTGCGGAGAAGAAGGCGTGGACTCTGGTTAATTACTTCGTTGAAATCAATTACTAAATTCTCTTTGATCTGGGAGTTAACGTAGACATTTAGTGGTTTCTTGCGTATTCAAGTTGACATCAATAATCGTTTATCATATCGATTATCGAAACTTTGGCAGGTTGCTTTGGGAGGAAGGATGAATTCGGCCGACGACAGCTTTCTTGCGCCGTTGACAGAAGACGGGCCGTCAGCCGGCTTCCTCGACGATGGCAAGAACACCATCGGCAGCCAGCTCGCATCGCGCCTTCGGGAGGCGATCATATCAGGTGAACTGGAAGCGGGCAGCAAGATCAATCTCGACAAGGCGCGGAAGACTTTCAACGTCAGCCTGAGCCCGTTGCGGGAGGGCTTGGCCAGACTTATTTCAGACGGCCTGGTCGAGTTTCAGGACAACAGAGGCTATCGCGTCGCGCCGATCTCGCTGGCTAATCTCGAGGAGGTCACCAGCCTGCGCGAGGAACTCGAAGTTTTCGCGCTAAGTGAATCCATGCGTCTCGGAGACGTCGATTGGGAGGGCAACGTCATGCGTGCACTTCATCGTCTAAACCGCACGGAGCGTGACGCCGCGCATCCTGAAACGCTGGAGCACTGGGAGGCGCTTCACCGCGAATTCCACCTCACCTTGATTTCGGGCTGTGGCAAACCTCTGCTACTTCACTTCTGCAGTCTTCTGCTGAATCTCAACGACCGATATCGCCGCGTTTTCCTGATCCGTACGTCGGGGGACCGCAATGTAGGGCAGGAGCACAGCGAGATTGCCCAGGGAGCGGTCGCGCGTGATGTCGACTATGCCTGCGAGAAGCTCCGCCAGCACATCCATCGCACCGGCACCAATCTTCGCAACCACCTCGCGACGAAGGGAATCGTGTGATGGCTGCCGTAACATCGAAATCGGCGCCCAAAATTGGCGTCGCTCACTTCTCATCGATACTGCTGCCTCCTGTGGAGTTTGCGAAGGCCGCTGCACGCGCGGGATTCTCCAGGATTGGGCTCAGGCTGCATCCGGCGTTCCCTGGTGCGCCCTATTACGAGCTGCCTGTCGGAGGTTCGGTTGCGGGCGAGCTGAAATCCGTTCTTGCCGGTGAGGGCGTCGAGGTTTTCGATATCGAGTTCTTCGTAATCGACCCCGCTTTCGACGCGTCGTCGTTGGAGGCCACAGTCGCCGCGGCTGCGGACATTGGAGCACGCCGGCTCAGTGTCTGCGGAGACGATCCTGATCAATCCAGATTGGTCTCGAACTTCGCGGATCTCTGCCGCCTTTCGGACCGCTACGGCTTGGCTGTCGATGTCGAGAACATGGGTTGGCGGGTGACCAGAACCTTCCGGGACAGCGTCAGTCTTGTGAAGGCGAGTGATGCCCGCAATGCCGGCGCCCTTGTCGACGGAGTACATTTCTTCAGGAATGGCGGCACGCTCGCCTCGCTCCGGACCGAGATGCGCTGGGTAGGGCACGTTCAGTTGTGCGATGTCGCTGGACCGGCGCCGGTGACGCCAGAGGAGATGATCGCTGAAGCCAGAGGCGGGCGGTTCGCGCCGGGAGAGGGCGAACTACCGTTGAAGGAACTCGTCGCAGCGATCGGCAGCTCGGCGGCGATCTCAGTGGAAGTCCCACTCGCAGGGTCTGCCTCGCCTGAGACGCATTTGAAGCATCTGTACGACAAGGCCGAGGGATTATTCGGGCCGGATCGCTGATCCGGCGCCGGCGGGGCGTGAGCCGCGTCGGAGGGAGGAAGTTAACATGGGTTATACGTTCGATTTTGGTGCGGTCTTCGACCGCGCCCCGGAATTGTTTTGGGGTTCGCTTGGGACGCTCGGTCTTGCCGTTGCCGGAATGATCCTTGCGCTCGCGATCGGTATTCTCGGCGTCGCTGCAAGAACATCCAGGAACAAGCTCGTTCGATCTCCGGTGATTGCCTTCGTCGAGATTGTCCGAAACACACCATTCCTGGTGCAGATTTTCTTCATCTACTTCGCCCTTCCACTCATGGGCATCCGTCTGAACCCTACCGCTACCGCTGTCATCGCGCTGGGGATCAATGGCGGCGCTTATGCGATCGAGATCATTCGAGGCGGCGTGGAAAGCGTGAGCAAGGGCCAGGTCGAGGCAGGTTTCGCTTTGGGTTTGCATAAGGCCGATGTGTTCCGGCTGATCGTTCTGAAGCCGGCTCTGCGGGCGATCTATCCGTCCCTGACCAGCCAGTTCGTGATGCTGACCTTGACGACTTCAGTGTGCACTTCGATCGCCGCTTACGAGTTGACCTCGGCGGCCCAACGGATCGAATCCGACACTTTCCGAAGCTTCGAGGTCTATTTCAGCGTGACCGCAATCTACCTGGTCATCTCGAGCCTGATGATGGGCATCTTCGCCATTATCTCCCGTTCCTACTTCAACTACCCGACCCGATAGGAGGCGTTCATGGGTCCCATCGGCGAAAACGAGCTGTTCTTCCTCTTGCAGGGTTTGAAGTGGACCGTGCTGCTGGCCATCATCGGCTTTGTCGGCGGAGGCATATTCGGAATCCTGATCGCTCTGGTGCGCACGTCGCAGAACCGTGTCGCACGTTTCGTATCGTCGGGCTACATCGCGCTCTTCCAGGGCACGCCGCTGCTGATGCAGCTCTTCGTCGTCTACTACGGCGTCGCGCTTTTGGGCGTCGACGTCAATGCGTGGATCGCTGTGGCAATCGCGTTCACGCTCCATGCAAGCGCCTTCCTGGGCGAGATCTGGCGCGGCTCGATCGAAGCCGTTCCGAAGGGCCAGACCGAAGCCGCGAACGCACTCGGGCTGCATTACATCTCCCGAATGAAGGACGTTGTCCTCCCACAGGCGCTGAAGATTTCGATGCCCGCAACCATCGGATTTCTCGTTCAGCTCATCAAGGGCACATCGCTTGCAGCAATCGTCGGCTTCATCGAGCTGACCCGTGCCGGACAAATCATTTCGAACCAGACTTACCGCCCACTGCTCGTCTTTGGAATCGTCGGAATGGTCTACTTCATCATTTGTTGGCCTCTCTCCCACATCGGGAGCGGCCTCGAAAAACGGATGGCGAAAGCCGCCCGCTAACCTTGCTTCGCCCGAAGCAAAGACCACAGAGGAGGAGAATGGAAATGCATAACAATCGCAGACAATTTCTTGGAATGGCCCTGGCCACGGCCGCCTTCGCCACAGTAGGCGCCGCAGCGGCTTCCGCGGCGACAGTCGAGGAGATCAAGGCCAAGGGCACGATCGTCGTCGGCATTCAGGGCGATAATGCGCCATGGGGCTTCGTCAACACGAGCGGCAAGCAGGACGGGTTCGATGCCGATGTCGCGACACTCTTCGCTAGAGAACTCGGAGTTAAGGTCCAGTTCCAGCCGCTCGCCGTCGCCAATCGCATTCCGGCCCTGACCACTGGCAAGGTCGATATCCTGTTCGCCACGATGGCGATGACGGAAGAGCGCGCCAAATCAATCCAGTACAGCAAACCATACGCGGCGAACACGATCTCGCTCTATGCGGCAAAGGCCGATACCGCGAAAACGCCTGCCGATATTGCCGGCTGGGAAATCGGCGTGCCGAAGTCCAGCTCTCAGGACAAGGCCATTACCGACGCTGTTGGATCGACGGCGACCGTCCGCCGCTTCGACGACGACGCCTCGACCATTCAGGCGCTGGTCTCCGGACAGGTCAAGGCCGTCGGAGGCAACATGTTCTACGGACAGCGGCTCGATGCCGCCAGCCCCGGCACCTACGAGCGCAAGATCGACTTCCTGACGACTTACAATGGCGTCGGAACGCGACTGGGCGAGAAGGACTGGAACGAGGCCGTCAATGCCTTCCTCGACAAGATCAAGGGGAATGGCGAACTTGCAGCCATCACCAAGAAGTGGATGAACATCGATCTGCCGAAGTTCCCGGAATCCATCCCCAACATCCCGTTCACTGTCAAGTAAAGCATACATGGAGGGCGCCGTGCTCAGTTCCGCTAATGATCAGTCGACATTGATATCCCTTGAAAAGGTTCAGAAATGGTACGGCTCCTTCCATGCGTTGAAAAACATCAGCCTGTCGGTTCGCAAAGGTGAGAAGATCGTCCTTTGCGGGCCTTCGGGTTCCGGCAAGTCGACCTTGATCCGCTGCATCAACGCTCTCGAGTTGATCCAGGAAGGCAGGATCGTCGTCGACGGACAGTCGCTCGATGGCACGAGCAAGGCGGTCGACGCCATTCGGCGCGAAGTCGGGATGGTGTTCCAGAACTTCAATTTGTTCCCCCACATGACCGTTCTGCAGAACTGCGCGCTTGCGCCTATGAGGGTCCGCGGAACCAGCCGGGCCGACGCCGAGAGGCTGGCGAGAAAGTACCTCGAACGGGTCCGAATCCTTGATCAGGCGGAGAAGTATCCCGCGCAGCTCAGCGGTGGCCAGCAGCAGCGTGTTGCTATTGCCAGGGCGCTTTGCATGGAGCCCAAGGCGATGCTGTTCGACGAACCCACATCGGCGCTCGATCCGGAAATGGTCAAGGAAGTGCTGGACACGATGATCGGCCTCGCACGCGACGGAATGACCATGATCTGCGTGACCCATGAAATGGGTTTTGCCCGTCAAGTTGCAGACCGGGTCATCTTCATGGCTTCCGGCGAGATCATAGAGGAGGCCGAGCCCGAGGTCTTCTTCAAGTCTCCGACGCATGAGCGCACCAAGTCTTTCCTTGGCGAGATCCTCGCACATCACTGAGCCGATTGGGTTATCGAAATGAACAACAACACATTCCTCGTCGGTCTCATCGGGGCCGACATCCAGATGTCGAAGTCCCCCGCGCTCCATGAAACCGAGGCGCGGCACCTGAAGCTGGATTACCGTTACGAGCTCGTCGACCTCGCCGAGCGCAGTTTACCCGCTTCTGCGCTGCCTGAATTGCTCGTAGAACTCGAAGACCGCGGCTTCGCAGGAAGCAACATCACGCATCCATGCAAGCAGACGGTCATCGCTCATCTTACGAGCCTGTCCGAGGACGCCGAGATGCTCGGAGCGGTCAACACAGTCGTGCTTCGGGACGGAAAGCGGATCGGGCACAATACGGATTGGTATGGCTTCTATAAGAATTTCGAGCGGGGCATGCCCGGTGTCGCCAAAACACATGCCGTCCTGCTCGGCGCAGGCGGCGCAGGAGTCGCCGTCGCGCACGCGGCCATCAAGCTCGGTATCGAGATGCTCTCGATCTTCGACCAGGACACAAATCGCGCAGCCGCGCTTGCCGATCAGCTCAACCGGCGCTTTTCAAGAACCTGCGCGCAGCCGATCAGAGACGTCGGCGCGGCGCTCGATTCTGCGGATGGGCTGATCCACGCTACCCCGACCGGCATGCGAAGTCACCCGGGTCTCCCGATCGACCCGGAATGGCTTCACCCACATCACTGGGTCGCCGATATCGTCTACATGCCGCTCGTGACCGAACTTCTGGCCCTGGCGGAGGAGAAGGGGTGCAAGACCTTGCCGGGCGGCGGCATGACCGTGTTCCAGGCCGCGGCGGCCTTTGAACAGTTCACGGGTGTAAAACCGGATGCGGAACGCATGTCGCGCCACTTCGAAGAACTGTGTCGAGCTCCAGCCTGACCAGGAGGACATGTCTTGCCGCACATCATCATCGACTATAGCCGGGGTGCTGCCGAAAGGGTGGCGATCGATGAATTGACCAGAGCCGTCCACTATCGGGTGCGCGACGGAGGCCTGGTGAAGCCCACTGCCGTGCGGACCTTCGCCAGGGAGGCGACCTTCTCCTGCGTCGGCGACGAGCATCCGGAAAATCACTTCATCCAGATAATTGTGCGCATGGCGCCTGGCCGGCCGGCAGAAACGAAGCGAGAGTTGTTGAAGGCGGTCCTCGAAGCTGCGCGCGATGTCGCAGCCCCCGCGCTGCAAGCAGGGCGGCTGGGGCTGCGGGCCGATCTTTACGAGTCCGATCCGAATTTCGCATTCCAGGAAATAGCGTTCGCCTAAGCTTGGCAACGCCCTCACAAGGAGAATTACAATGAGCCTGATCTACGTTCTGAATGGCCCAAATCTCAATTTGCTCGGCAAGCGTCAGCCTCACATCTATGGTCACGAGACGCTGGCCGATGTCGAGGCAGACTGCCGGAAAGTGGCCTCAGAACTCGGCCACGAGATCCGTTTCCACCAGAGCAACCGTGAATATGAAATCATCGACTGGATTCACGAAGCGCGCGAAGACGGAGGCGGCATCGTCATTAATCCGGCCGCATTCACGCACACGTCGCTTGCGATCCTCGATGCCTTGAACACGTTCGAAGGTCCCGTCATAGAGATCCATATCTCCAACATGTATAAGCGCGAAAGCTTCCGTCATCATTCCTTCGTTTCCCACCGCGCCGACGGCATCATCACCGGTCTTGGTACGGAGGGCTATCCGCTCGGAATCCGCCGCGTCGCGACGATGCTTACGGCACCCAAGAAGGACTGACAAATGACTCCTCCGGTCAAACTGGCGGTCCTCGGCGCGGGGCTTATCGGGAAACGCCACATCAAACACGTGCTGGACGAACCGATGGCGGAGCTTGTCGCTATCGTCGACCCGAGCCCGGTTGGAAAGGGGATCGCCAGCGAGGTTGGCGTCAAATGGTTTTCGACCTTTGCTGAGATGGTCGCCGCAGCGCGTCCTGACGGCGTTATCATCGCGACGCCCAACCAGATCCATGTCAGAAACGGTTTTGAGGCCCTCGAGGCCGGCATCCCGGCATTGATCGAGAAGCCCATCGTCGACGATATTGCTGCTGGCGAGAGGCTCGTTGAGATGGCCGAGGCCAAAGGCGTTCCGCTGCTGACCGGACATCATCGCCGACATAATCCGATGATGCAAAAAGCTAAACAGATTATCGAAAGCGGAAAGCTCGGACGAATACTGGTCGTGAATGCCATGTTCTGGCTATTCAAACCGGAGGAATACTTCGACACTTCCTGGCGGCGCGAACGCGGCGCGGGACCAGTCTTTCTCAATCTGATCCACGACATCGACAACCTTCGCTACCTATTCGGGGATGTCACGGCGGTCCAGGCGCTCGAATCCAACGCAGTTCGCGGAAACGCCGTTGAGGAGACCGCGGTGATCCTCATCGAGTTCAAGAACGGAATTCTCGGGACTGCTTCCGTTTCGGATTCCGTCGTCGCGCCATGGAGTTGGGAGATGACGACCGGCGAAAACCCCGCTTACCCTAAAACCGAGGAGGCTTGCTACATGATCGGCGGCACCCACGGGTCGCTGTCGGTGCCGCCGCTCAACATGTGGAGCAATCCGGACAAAAGGAGCTGGATGGAACCGTTCGAATGTCATCGCGCCGAAATCGAGAACGAGGATCCGCTCGTCCTGCAGATACGCCAGCTTTGCAGGGTCATCAGAGGGGAAGAAGCGCCGCTGGTCAGCGGACGTGAGGGACTAGAAACCTTAAAGGTTATCGACGCCGTGAAGCGATCCGCCGCGGCGGGCAAGCGTATCAGCCTGACCTAAATCGTTCGCGCCAGGTTACGGCGGTCGGGGAGCATTAAGTCATTCACCGAGCTGAAGCGCGGTGGCGGCATTCCTGAGATGTCCCTTGGGTCAAGCCCGAGGACAGGAATGAGGGAGTTTGAAGTACGGCGCATGCGAGGCCGGATACCGTTGTCATGCAGAACCGCTTTGCAGAGAACTAAAGACCCGGAAGGAAAGAATCCTTCCGCCCGGGCCTCTTTATTTCAAAGCTTCGGCCGGCCGAAGCCGGCATGTCAATCCGGCGCGGAGGTCTGCAGGGCGAGAGCGTGCAATACGCCGCCCATGTTTCCCTTCAGCGCCTCGTAGACCATCTGGTGCTGCTGTACGCGGCTCTTGCCGCGGAAGGCTTCAGCGACGACTTCGGCGGCGTAGTGATCGCCGTCGCCCGCCAGATCGCGGATCGTCACCTTGGCACCGGGAATCCCAGCCTTGATCATGTCTTCGATATCGCCGGGTTTCATGGCCATGATCGTTACTCCTTGCGCATCATTCCGCGGCAAGCTCGCCGCGGCCTTCCATGAAGTCAGGGAACCACGATTCATGGGCATCGCGCAATTGCTGAATCGGCAGTGAAATAAGATCGCCGACATCAAGTGTATCGCCCCCGACCGTGCCGAGGCGACGGAAGGGAACGCCGGCGCCTTCCGCATTGACGCAGACGAAATCGGCGACATCGGCCGGCACAGTCAGCACGTAACGGGCCTGGTCTTCGCCGAAGAGCAGCGCATGCGCAGCACCCTTGCCTTCGCCGAGATCGATCTTCATGCCTTTGTCCGAGGCCATGGCCATTTCGGCGAGCGCGACGGCCAGACCGCCCGAGGATATGTCGTGGCAGGCGGTCGCCTGGCCGTTGCGGATGACGGAGCGGACGAAATCGCCGTTGCGGCGCTCGGCGAAGAGATCGACTTCTGGCGCCGGCCCTTCACGACTGGAGAGCAGGTCTCTGAGATAGACGGACTGACCGAGATGGCTGCCGTCGACGCCGATCATGATCACCTTGTCGCCGTCATTGGCGCTGCCGATGCGGACCATCTTGCGCCAGTCCGGCAGCAGGCCGACGCCTGCAATCGTCGGCGTCGGCAGGATGGCGACGCCATTGGTCTCGTTGTAGAGCGAGACGTTGCCGGAGACAATCGGAAAGTCGAGCGCGCGGCATGCTTCGCCGATGCCCTTCACCGCCTGCACGAACTGGCCCATGATCTCGGGCTTTTCGGGGTTGCCGAAGTTCAAATTGTCGGTGGCGGCAAGCGGCTCGGCGCCGGTCGCGGTGATGTTGCGCCAGCATTCGGCGACCGCCTGCTTGCCGCCCTCGAAGGGATCGGCCTCGACATAACGCGGCGTCACGTCGGAGGAGAAGGCAAGCGCCTTGCTCTTGTGGCCATCGACGCGCACGACGCCGGCGTCGCCGCCGGGGAGCTGCAGCGAGTTGCCCTGGATCAGCGTGTCATACTGCTCATAGACCCAGCGGCGGCTCGACTGATTGGCGGAGCCGACGAGCTGGAGCAGCGCCTGGCCGTAATCCTTAGGCGCCGCGACGAGATTGGCGGGCAGGGGCGCAGGCTTGCCGGATTCACGCCAGGGGCGGTCATATTCCGGCGCCTGGTCGCCGAGATCCTTGATCGGCAGGTTGGCGACTTCTTCGCCCTGATGCATGACGCGGAAGCGCAGGTCGTCGGTCGTCCTGCCGACGATGGCGAAGTCGAGGCCCCATTTGACGAAGATCGCCTTGGCCTGCTCTTCTTTTTCCGGCTGCAGCACCATGAGCATGCGCTCCTGGCTTTCCGACAGCATCATCTCATAGGCGGTCATCCGCTCTTCACGGACCGGCACCTTGTCGAGTTCCAGCAGAATGCCGAGATCGCCCTTGGCGCCCATTTCGACGGCCGAGCAGGTGAGGCCGGCCGCACCCATGTCCTGGATGGCGATGACGGCGCCGGTCTGCATCAACTCGAGGCAGGCTTCGAGCAGGCATTTTTCGGTGAAGGGGTCGCCGACCTGAACTGTCGGGCGCTTTTCTTCGATCGATTCGTCGAATTCGGCCGATGCCATTGTCGCGCCGCCGACGCCGTCGCGGCCGGTCTTAGCGCCGAGATAGACGACCGGAAGACCGACGCCCTTGGCTTCGGAGAGGAAGATGGCGTTGGATTTGGCGATACCAGCGGCAAAGGCGTTGACGAGTATGTTGCCGTTATAACGCGCATCGAACTCGACTTCGCCACCGACCGTGGGAACGCCGAAGGAATTGCCGTAACCGCCGACTCCGGAAACGACGCCGGAGACGAGATGGCGGGTCTTCGGATGATCCGGTTCGCCAAAACGCAGCGCGTTCATCGCGGCGATCGGGCGCGCGCCCATGGTGAAGACGTCGCGAAGGATGCCGCCGACGCCGGTCGCAGCACCCTGGTATGGCTCGATATAGGAGGGGTGGTTGTGGCTCTCCATCTTGAAGACGACGCAATCCCCGTCATCGATATCGACGACGCCGGCATTCTCGCCAGGCCCCTGGATGACGCGTGGCCCCTTGGTCGGCAGCGTGCGCAGCCATTTCTTCGAGGATTTGTAGGAGCAGTGCTCGTTCCACATGGCCGAGAAGATGCCGAGCTCGGTGAAGGTCGGCTCGCGGCCGATCAGATCCAGGATGCGCTGGTACTCGTCCGGCTTCAGGCCGTGGCTTGCAATGAGTTCCGGCGTGATCGGGATGGTGTTTGGAATGGTCATGAGCGGAAAGTCCCTGGCGCGTTTTGCGCTGTCTTTAGCTTATGTAGCGGCGACGCGCGACAGAAAAAAGCCCGCCGTCAACAGAGGGCGGGAGGCTTTTCTCGTAAAGGCGCCAATCGCTCAGAACTTGTAGCCGATCTGGATGCCGGCGCGCGTCATTCCGTCATTCGGGCCGTCGCAGAGATCGGCATGAGAGGAGTGGGCGATCTGGGCCATCACGTTCCAATTGCGGGTTAAACGGTAACCGGCGCCGACATATTCGTGGAACAGGACGCGGCAGCCGAGTTCCGGGCCGTCATCATTGTCGTCCAGCTCGCCGGTATGGATGACGCCGCCTAATCCGGCTTCGGCAAAGAGTTTTTCATTGAGATCGACTGTCCAGGTGAAGCCCGTGAAGAATTGGGTTGCTTCACCCGAAGTGCCGATCGACGTGCCGAGATGGACACGAGGATGCAACAGCTGTTGCTGCCAGCCGACAGCCTCCTCATATCCGAAAGGATCGAAGAGAGCGGTAATCTCCGGAAAGACGCCATCTTCCCCGGCACGACCCGATTGCACCGAGGCGGAGGCCCCAAAACGCAATTCATCGAATATCTGCTCGCCGGCATTGACCGAACCCGCCATCGAGGTGACGGCTACGGCCGCCACGGATGCCAGCCCCAAGAAGCGTAACGCCATCTTTCCGAACTCGACCCTCATCTGCCGTCCTTTGATTCGCACCAAGCGTGAACAACAAAGAGGTAGCATGGGGGTCGCAGTGGTAAAGCGCTCTCGTCAGGCGTGTGCGTTTTTTCGGAATTATGGCGTGTATTTGCAACAGGTCATATTTCGCCGTCATAGGCGGATCCGCCATTTTCCAGCAGCCGGCGCAGGATCATCAGGCCTGCGGTCAATTCCTGGCCCGTTTTGGGTGAGGAGAAGCCGATGCGAATGCGGTAATAGGTTTTCTCGCTGCGAGCCGCCTTGAATTCGTCTTCGTCATCGACCAGCACGCCGTCGCGAAAGGCTGCATTCTTGAAGGTGCCAGACATCCAGGGCTCCGGCAGTTTCAGCCAGAGGAAGGGCGCATGCGGGTGCGACGCGAAGTCGAAACCCTGCAGATGCTCGCGGGCGATATAGGCGCGCCGGGAGAGTTCTCCGATAACTTCCTTGCGGATCTCGTGCGCCCGGCCGCTTTCGACCAGGCGGGCACAGGTCTCCGCCAGAATGAAAGGCAGGCCACCCGTGACCATCCTGTGCGTCACCTTGATGCGCTGGGCAAAGTGTGGCGGGCAGGCGACCCAGCCGCCGCGCACACCGGCGGCGACCGATTTCGACAGGCCGTTGACCAGGAAGGTGCGGTCGGGCGCAAGCGCGGCGATGAGCGGCGTCTCATCGTCGGCCATGCCGCCGTAGAGGTCGTCCTCGATTAGCCAGACGCTGTGCTTTCTGGCAATTGCAGCAATCGCTGCGCGCCGCTCGTAGGGCATGATCGTCACTGTCGGATTATGCACGGTCGGCATCAGGAAGGCGATCTTCGGATGCTGCTGCTGGCAGAGCCGTTCGAAATCGTCGGGAATGAAGCCGAATTCGTCGGAGTCGACCGTCACCGTGCGGCGGCCGAGAAGGCGGGCGCTGCGGCTGACCTGGGTGTAGGTCAGATTTTCGAAGACGATCTTGTCGCCCGGCGCCGAGACAGCGGCAATAACGGCGACCGCCGCGGCATGGGCGCCGAGCGTCGGTACGATGTTTTCGACCTCCGGTGTCCAGCCGCTGCGGGCAAGCCAGCGGCGGCCGGCGTCGAACCAGTTGCGCGGAAAACTACGGGAATAGGAGGAAATCTCGGTGAGATGCTGTTCGCCGATCTCGGCGAGGATGGCTGAGATGATCTTGCCCTGGCCGAGGTCTGGGGCGGCTGTCGTATCGAAACGGATCTTGTCGGCGGGCGCGTCCTGAAAGCGAGTGCCGCCGAGCGAGACGGCCAGTGCATCGGTTTGTTCGCTGGGCGGCGTCTCGGCGCGGTTCAGCACATAAGTGCCGCGGCCCACCTCGCCGGCAACCAGGCCGCGCTCGTGCACCAGCGCATAGGCGCGGCCGATCGTGCCGATCGTCACGCCGATATCATAGGCAAGATTGCGCTGCGGCGGCAATTTGCTACCGGCGGGCAGGGCGCCGCTCGCAATGGCGGATTCGATGCTGTCTGCAAGCCGGAGATAGACCGGCCCGGAGCCGCGGGAAAGATCAGGAAGCCAATTTGTCATGGTGACAATTGCTTATATTGTCACCCCGTACCTGTCAAGATTAAGAGTCAATCCCAAGGATGAGCCGAGAGGATCGCTGAAATGTCTGCATTGCCCGAAATCAACACGCCCATTGTACCTATTGTCTCTTATGGGGACAGGCGCGTCATCCTTCCCAGCCCGCCTGCCGAAGCGACGACGCATCTGGGACGGATCTGGGCCGCCATTCGTCTCTGGCATCAGAAGCGGGAGGGCCGGCGCGCGCTCAGGGAGCTTACTGCGGCAGGACTCAAGGATATCGGGGTTTCGCAGTCCGAAGCCGCACGCGAAATCAGCAAGTCATTTTTCTGGGACTGATGCTGCGGGCGACCGCAGCGATCATTTGCAGGCCCTGTTGCCGCCGGACCAACGATTGACATCGGCGGCGATGCGGCCGGCGACAGGCTCCTGCATCATCGGACCAAAGGTCTGCAGATGGGCAGGGCTTCCCTCGGCCTGGACGACGAGCAGCGGCCGGCTTTCCGGGCTGCCCTTGTGGACGAGCAGGATGCGCGGCCGACCGGAGAAGGAATTGAGTTCCGGAGCGAGCTTATAGGCTGCAAAGGCCGGATCGCCAGATTTGAACCAGCAGGCATTGGCGCCGAGCGCTACGCGCTCCATCGTCGGCAACGCCGCCCGGTTTGGGCCTGCCGCCGGTGCCGGCGACTGGCAGGCCGCGACAACGGTTGCCAGAGCGGTCAACAAAGCGGCGTTTGCGACGGTGAGGCGAGGGCGCATTGATCTTGCTCCAGTGATCCGGATGAAAGTCTTCTCGGCTGCATGCCGTTGCCCGCGGTAGGCCTGCGGGCGGCAAGGCTGAGGTGAGGTCAGGCGGCGACGACGTCGAGCGCCGAGGCGAAGAGGCCCCGGCCATCCGAACCGCCATGGGCGGCCTCGATCAGGTTTTCCGGATGCGGCATCATGCCGAGCACATTGCCCTTTTCGTTCATCACGCCGGCAATGTCGTTGATCGAACCGTTCGGATTGGTGCCCTCGGCATAACGGAACAGAACCTGACCATTGCCCTCGATCTTCGCCAGCGTCGCTTCGTCGGCAAAATAATTGCCATCGTGATGGGCGACCGGGCAACGGATGACCTGTCCTTGCGCGTAGGCGCGGGTGAAATCCGTCTCGGCATTGACGACTTCGAGCTTGATCTCGCGGCAGACGAATTTCAGCGAGGCGTTGCGCATCAGCGCGCCCGGCAGCAGGCCCGCTTCGACGAGGATCTGGAAGCCGTTGCAGACGCCGAGCACCTTCACGCCCTTTGCAGCCTTGTCGATGATCGCCTGCATGACCGGCATTCGGGCGGCGATCGCGCCGCAGCGCAGATAATCGCCATAGGAGAAGCCGCCGGGGATGACGATCAGGTCAACGTCGGGGATTTCCGTCTCCGTTTGCCAGATCGTCACCGGCTGGTGACCCGAGATCTTGGTGAGAGCGGCGATCATGTCGCGATCGCGGTTGAGGCCCGGAAGTTGAACAACGGCTGATTTCATAGAGTCCCCGCATTCGCGAAAGATATTGGACTGGAACGCTCTCGGCGAGCCATACTCCATTGTCCGCGACAAAGAAAGAATGGCCTTCTGAAAACATGGCGGCTGCGTCGACACGCAGAATGATATAGTCGCCCTTGCGGCGCACGGCGACAATTTTCGCCGTTTCGATGTCGATCGACAGATGGACGTGGTGCCGCTCCATCTTCTTCAGGCCTTCGCGCTCGATCAACGGCCAGTTCGTGAGTGACGTGGCGTGAAAGAGAACTGCCGGCGGTTCAGCCGGGGCTAACGCCAGATCGACCGCGACACTGTGACCTTGATTGGCGCGGATCCTGTTATCGACAAGCGTGAAGCGTTTCTTCGGACTGTTGTCGATGATCTCGACGATATCGGCGCGGGAGACGCCGTATTTCGACGTCAGCACCTTTTCGAGATCATCGAACGACACCCAACCCTCGGCATCAAGCGTCAAGCCTGCGGCATCCGGCGCATGGCGCAAAACATAGCTCATGAATTTCGAGACTTCCGTCTCCAGCTTTGCCTTCAGCATGACGCTCAATCCATAAGACCTGCCGGTTGACGGGCAGGTCTGCAGGTCAGTCGATCGCGATCGCGTAATTCTCGATGACAGTGTTGGCGAGCAGTTTTTCGCACATCGCCTTGAGGTCTGCCTCGGCGCTGGCCTTGTCGGCGCCTTCGAGCTCGAGGTCGAAGACCTTGCCCTGCCTTACATGGCCGACGCCCGAAAAGCCGAGGGCGCTGAGCGCCCCTTCAATGGCCTTGCCCTGCGGATCGAGAACGCCGTTTTTCAGCGTGACGGTGACACGAGCCTTGATCACTTTGTCTTTCCTGCCTTACTTGACCAGACGATCTTTACTTAACCAAAACGGGGCCGGTGCCGCGCACAGGCTCGTTTTCATTGATGATGCCGAGACGGCGAGCGACTTCGGAGTAGGCTTCAAGCAAGCCGCCGAGGTCGCGGCGGAAGCGGTCCTTATCCATCTTCTCGCGGGTTTCGATATCCCAAAGCCGGCAGCTGTCCGGCGAGATCTCGTCGGCGAGGATGATGCGCATCAGATCGCCTTCGAAGAGGCGGCCGCATTCGATCTTGAAATCGACAAGCTGGATGCCGACGCCGAGGAAGAGACCGGTCATGAAATCATTGACGCGGATGGCGAGCGCCATGATGTCGTCGAGCTCGGCCGGATTAGCCCAGCCGAAGGCGGTGATGTGCTCTTCGGAGACCATCGGATCGTCGAGCGCATCGGACTTGTAATAGAACTCGATGATCGAGCGGGGCAGCACGACGCCTTCCTCGATACCGAGGCGCTTGGCGAGAGAACCGGCAGCGACGTTGCGCACGACGATCTCCAGCGGGATCATCTCCACTTCCCTGATCAGCTGCTCGCGCATATTGAGCCGGCGGATGAAATGGGTGGGGATGCCGATCTTGTTCAGGTGGCTGAAGATATATTCGGAAATGCGGTTGTTGAGGACGCCCTTGCCGTCGATGACTTCGTGTTTCTTCTTGTTGAAGGCGGTGGCATCGTCCTTGAAGAACTGGATCAAAGTGCCCGGCTCCGGACCCTCATACAGAATCTTTGCCTTGCCCTCGTAGATACGGCGGCGACGGTTCATCTTGGTCATTCTCTGTTGTTGGCGCTCTTGGGATAGCGCGAGTGGATCGATCTCGTGGCGTCCCCTTAAAGGAAAAGAGAGTGTTTCACAATCCGCCTGTCGCTCCTTCCCCGGTTTCCGGATTTCGTGGCCGCGGTTCCCGGATTTGGTGGCCCTATTTCCGGATTTTACGGAATAGCGCCAAGAGAATCGAATGAATTCGCTTTACGAGTCTAGCGGCTTTTCCTCTACGGTGGAATGAAGGCGAAATGGCGGGCCGCTTATACAGGTTTTATTTGACTCTTCTGCTTGGCAGCGCGCGGCGAAGATGCGTCTGCAGGCCGCGCGCGGCGGTCAGCCCGAGGCGCCAGCATCCGGCGCGAATGAAGGAGGGGATCTGCATGGCCGGCATCGGCCGGGCGAGCGCATAGCCCTGCAGCGTGTCGCAGCCGAGTTGCTCCAGAATGCGGACATGATCCGCCGTCTCCACGCCCTCGGCAATGACGAGTATATTGAGCGAGCGCCCGATATCGATGATCGCGCCGACGAGCTTACGCTGCTCGGCCGAGTGCGGCAGCATGCGGATCAGCTCGCGATCAATCTTCAGCGTGTTCGGGCTCAGGCGCAGAAGGCTGACGATCGAGGCGTGGCCGGTGCCGAAGTCGTCGATATGGATGTCGATGCCGAGCTTGCGCAGCTTTTTCAAATTGGCGGCCACCGCCTCGTCGCAATCGTCGAGCGAGATCGATTCCAGCAGTTCGAAGGCGATGGCGCCGGGTTCGATCTTCAGGGCGCGGAGCTTTTTGCCGAGGTCGGGATCGGTCAGCCGCCGGGCGGAAACGTTGACCGATATTTTGGGGATCGACAGCCCATCCTTGATCCAGGCACGCCGGTCTGCCAGCGCGCGCTCCAGGATCAGGGCGTCGATCGTCGAGACGACGTCGAGATCCTCGGCGATATCGAGAAAGCGATCCGGCGTCAGCAGGCCGTGCACGGGGTGTTGCCACCGTGCGAGCGTCTCGATGCCTGTGACATCGAGCGTGCGGGCGTCGAACTGCAACTGATAGAACGGCACGAATTCATCGCGCTCCAGGCCGATGAGGATTTCATCGGCGAGCTGCTTGGCGGAGACGATATCGTTGCGGGCCGATGCCGAGAAGAATTCGAAGCGGTTTCGGCCAAGCCCCTTGGCGCGATAGAGCGCAATGTCGGCGTCGAGCAGCGTCTGCTTCGCGTCGAGCTTGGCGCCGCCATCGACCGCGATGCCGATGCTGGCGCCGAAACGGCAGTCATGCCCCTCATATCTGACGGGCCGGCGCAGTTCGCGGATCAGGCGTTCGGCCAGGCTGGCGATCTTCTTCGATGCAGCGTCGACGGCGCAGAGGATGACAAATTCGTCACCGCCGATACGCGCGACGAAATCAGCGGCGCGAACGGAATGTCTGAGCACATTTGCGGTGTGTTGCAGCATGGCGTCGCCCGCCCGATGGCCGAGGGTATCGTTGATCTGCTTGAAGCGGTCGAGATCGATATGCAGAACCGCCAAAGCGAGGCCGTTAGCCCGGCATTCCGCCGCGCGGTCGTCCAGCATCTTGTCGAGATAACGGCGGTT
This sequence comes from Rhizobium sp. CNPSo 3670, assembly GCF_057784555.1. Taxonomy (NCBI): domain Bacteria; kingdom Pseudomonadati; phylum Pseudomonadota; class Alphaproteobacteria; order Hyphomicrobiales; family Rhizobiaceae; genus Rhizobium; species Rhizobium sp. CNPSo 3670. Next base: position 129,837 of record NZ_JBXSOL010000004.1, on the reverse strand, counting down.
CGGCAGACCAGTGAGATAATCGTGCAAGGCCAGATGCTCGATGCTCTCCTTGGCGGCTTCGAGTTCGCGGTTACGGGCTTCCGCCAGTTCCTTGGCGCGCTGCAGCTCGTTGCGAAGCGCGACCTCCTCGGTGACGTCCCAATTGGCGCCGATCAGTTTGCGTTGGCCATTGCCGTCGACGAAGAAGGCCGAGCGGGCACGGATGATTCGTTCGACTCCGTCGCCGCGGATGATGCGGTATTCCTGCTGAAAATCGCTGCCGCTTTCGACGCTGCGATCGGCGAGGCCGAGCACGCGTTCACGGTCATCCGGATGCAGGCTCTTGGCCCAGGCGTCACCGCCGATCTTGCGTGCCGCACCCTGCAAGCCGTAGATGGCAATCAGGCGATCATCCCATTCGACGACGTCGTTTTCGATATCGGCCTCGAAGACGCCGATGCGGGAAACTTCCAGCGCCAGGTCGAGTCGGCGCGACAGGCGCGACAGCGTCTCCTCGGCTTCCTTGCGGGCGGTGATATCGGTATCCGTTCCAACGACGCGCGTCGGTACGCCATTCTCATCCCACTCGACGCAGGCCCCACGGCAGTCGATCCAGACCCAGTGGCCGTCCCTGTGGCGTTCACGATATTGGAAGATCTGATAATCCGGATCGCCGGCATTCTGCCGCTCGATCGCATGGGCGACGAAGTCGCGGTCGTCGGGATGGACGAGTTGCAGCCAAGCCTCGTAGTCGCCGGCGACGTCCTCGTCCGGCGCCATTCCGCGGATGGTTTTCCACGTCGGTGAATAATATTTCCGGTTTAGACGGTAATTGTGGTCCCATACGCCGAGGCCGGAACCAACAAGCGCATGGTTCCAGCGGCTCTCGCGCTCAGCCAGATCAGAATCGTCGGTCGACCCATCGCCGGCCTCAGCCGCTGTAGGATCGCCATGCGCTTCATGGGCCCCTGAATGGGCTTTCCTCACGGGCATTCTCGCTGATTTCATCTCGGCGCAGTCTGCGGCACTTCTATTAAGAAAGCCTTAGAAAGTAGTCGCTGAAATGACGAGCGCCGGGTCTCCCAAATCAGACAGAGAGGCGGCTGAGGAACTGGGCGAAGACCATTGTTCCTTCCGGCCAGGGGCCGTGCCCGGATTCAGCGCTGATATGTCCCGCCTCGCCGGCATCGACGAGGAAGGAACCCCAGCAACTGGCGATATCGTCGGCATGCTCGTAGCTGCCGAACGGATCATTGCGGCTGGCGACGGTGATGGAAGGGAAGGGCAGTGGGTCGCGCGGATAGGGCCCGAAGGTCATCAGGTGCTTGGGGCGGATATCCGGATTGGTGACTTCAGGCGGAGCGACGAGGAAAGCGCCTGCCACCCGCTTGCGGAAATGCGGGATGGCATGGATTGCCGAGGGCACGCCGAGCGAATGGGCGACGAGCACAACGGGGCGGGTCGAGGCGTTCACCTCTTCGGCGATACGGGCGATCCAGTCCTCGCGGACCGGCTTCGTCCATTCGGCCTGTTCGACGCGCCGCGCCGTGCTGAGCTTCGCCTCCCAGCGGCTCTGCCAATGGCCGGGGCCGGAATTGGTATAGCCGGGGATGATAAGGATATCTGCGTCTGAGGCTTTCATAGTGCCGCCGATGTGAGAAAGCCCGCCCAAGATGTCAAGAGGGGGCGGCAAGGGAGAGAGCGACACGGGCGATGAATTTTGTTATGTTGCTCCAGTGCCGGTTGCGGATTTCGTATCGGCTTGCCCGCCGATGCGTATCCGCGGCCGACCAAAGTCTCGGCTGAGGAGGAGAAAGCCATGGCGGCATTTCATGTCATGACGGGTGCCAGTGAAAACCTGGCGCGGCCCGTGGTCAATCGTATCAGTATCGCCGATGTCTTCGACGCGCTGAAGCGCGGGCTCGACGATTTCAGTGAAAAGCCTTCCCACTATGTGTTCTTGTGCCTGATGTATCCAATCGCCGGCGTCTTCCTGACGCTGTGGACCTCCGGCGCCAACCTGCTGCCGATGGTATTCCCGCTGATGTCCGGTTTCGTGCTGATCGGTCCGATTGCGGCGATCGGTCTTTATGAGATCAGCCGCCGACGCGAGGAAGGCCTCGATACGTCATGGACGCATGCGCTTGAGGTGCGCCATTCGCCGGCGCTGCCATCGATCATCGCCGTCGGACTGATGCTCTTTGCCCTTTTCGTCGTCTGGCTGGTGACGGCACAGACGCTATACGCCAATCTTCTCGGTGATGTGTTTCCGCGCACCATGACGGACTTCACCCGCCAGGTCTTCGGCACGGCCCAGGGCCTGCAGCTGATCATCTGGGGCAATCTCATCGGTTTTGTCTTCGCGCTCGTCGTGCTGGCCATATCGGTCATCACCTTTCCGCTTCTGCTCGACCGCGACGTCGGAGCGGTTGCCGCCGTCGTGACCTCGATTCGTGCGACGATCGCCAATCCGGTACCGGTGCTGCTCTGGGGCCTGATCGTCGCCGGACTTCTCGTCGTCGGCACCATCCCGGTCTTTGCCGGACTCGCACTCGTTATCCCGATCCTCGGCCACGCGACCTGGCATCTCTACCGCAAGCTGATTGCGCGGGAGGCTGTGTAGCTTCGGTCCTGCCCGCGGGAAAACCTTGATACCGTGGGATCCCCGATTTTCGGGAACCTCGAACCTGCCTCGGAGTTTTTTTACTCCGAGGAGAGATTTCAGAGGTGATGATGACGCATCTGTTTGCCCGCTTCGCAAGCAAGACATCGGAATGGGCGGGTAAGCCCGTCATCTTCATCCTGGCACTGTGCGTCGTTATTATCTGGGCCTTGCTCGGACCTTTCTTCGACTATTCGGAAACCTGGCAGCTCATCATCAACACGGGAACGACCATCATCACCTTCCTGATGGTCTTCGTCCTGCAGAACGCCCAGACGCGCGACACCCGGGCAATCCAAGCCAAACTCAACGAAATCATTTTGACAAGCCATGCGGAGAACCGCTTTATCGGCATCGAAAATCTCGACGAGGAAGAGCTGAAACATCTCGACGAACTGGTCGCCAAGGCCGCCAAGGGCAGGGGGCAGACGGAGGCCTGCCAAACGACCGAGATTGAGCTAGCGATGCCACCACCGAAAAAGGCGCAGGCGCGCAAACGCTCTGCGAATGCCAAAGCATCGAAGCAGAAACAACGGCCACTTGAGAAAAGCTAACCATCATCCATTCTGCAATCACAAAAAGAAAAAGACAGAAATGAAAACGGCGCCTGCGAAGTCCCCGTCAGTCTGTTAAAAAAGTCTCGTCCGTCATGCTCGGCCTTGTGCCGAGCATCTAACCACTGCAGTTTCTTACAGGAAAACATCTATTTCAGTCACTTAATTGGGTCGGCGCAGATCCTCGGCACAACAAAGCCGAGGATGACGTCGCGGCTTTCGCAGTAGTTTGTCAACAGTCGGACGGCGGCTACAAGACGCCGTCACATCGTTGCAGTCCGCTCAAGCGTTGCCGAAGACGCGGCGGAAGATCGTATCGACATGCTTGGTGTGATATCCAAGGTCGAACTTCTCCCGAATATCCTCCTCGGACAAGGCAGCCCTGACCTCAGCGTCAGCCAGCAGCTCTTCCAGAAAATCCTTGCCCTGTTCCCAGACCTTCATGGCATTGCGCTGCACCAGCCGGTAGGCGTCTTCGCGGGAGGTGCCGGCCTGGGTCAGCGCCAGGAGGACGCGCTGGGAGTGGACGAGGCCGCGGAACTTGTTGAGGTTCTTCTCCATGTTCTCGGGATAGACAAGCAGCTTTTCGACGACGCCGGCCAGACGCGACAGGGCGAAATCGAGGGTGACTGTGGCGTCCGGGCCGATCATGCGTTCGACCGAGGAATGGGAGATATCGCGCTCGTGCCAGAGGGCGACGTTTTCCATGGCCGGCATGGCGTAGGAGCGGACCATGCGGGCAAGGCCGGTAAGGTTTTCGGTCAGCACCGGGTTACGCTTGTGCGGCATGGCCGAGGAGCCCTTCTGGCCGGGCGAGAAGTATTCTTCCGCCTCCAGCACTTCGGTGCGCTGCAGATGGCGGATTTCGGTCGCGAGCCGCTCGATCGACGAGGCGACAACACCGAGGGTCGCGAAATACATGGCGTGGCGGTCGCGCGGGATGACCTGGGTCGAGACTGGCTCGGCCTTCAGGCCGAGTGCTTCGGCGACATGTTCCTCGACGCGCGGATCGATATTGGCGAAGGTGCCGACGGCGCCCGAGATAGCGCAGGTCGCGACTTCCTCGCGGGCAGCGACGAGACGCTGGCGGCAGCGCTCGAATTCGGCATAGGCAAGCGCCAGCTTGACGCCGAAGGTTGTCGGCTCGGCATGGATGCCGTGCGAGCGGCCGATGGTGACCGTGTCCTTGTGTTCGAAGGCGCGGGTTTTCAGCGCTGCGAGGAGCCGGTCGAGATCGGCGATGAGGATATCAGTGGCACGCACCAGCTGGACGTTGAAGCAGGTGTCGAGCACGTCTGATGAGGTCATGCCCTGGTGGACGAAGCGCGCATCCGGGCCGACGATTTCGGCGAGGTGAGTCAGGAAGGCGATGACGTCATGCTTGGTGACCGCCTCGATTTCGTCGATGCGGGCGACGTCGAAGGTGGCCGCACCCCCTTTTTCCCAGATCGTCCTTGCCGCCGATTTCGGGATGACGCCGAGTTCGGCCAGCGCGTCGCAGGCATGTGCCTCGATCTCGAACCAGATGCGGAACTTGGTTTCGGGAGACCAGATGGCGACCATTTCGGGCCGGGAGTAACGCGGGATCATGGGCGGCTGCCTTCACTTCGAGAGGTTTGCTTCATTGAGTTAGCGCCCCTGTAGCAAAGACCGGCGGCAATCTCAACGCATGCGTTTGGTGAGATGATAGCTGCTGACGACAAGGCAGACGAGGCCGAGCGGCAGGAAAAGGCGAAGGCCGATCACCAGGAACTGGTAGACGGCACTGATGCCGGTGAAGACGAACTGGAAGGCCCAGGCGACGCTGCCGAAGGGCGCGTGCCAGCGCGAATAGAAGATCCGGTATTCCATGGCGAAGAGGAGGGCGGTCATCAGGATCGTGGCTGCCGTCAGCGTCACGAAAAAGGCGGCGAAGCGCGCTTCCGGTGGCCTGTTATAGGCAAAAAACCGAGCGACCGGCAGGGCGAAGGGCCAGGAGAGCAGGCCGCCGAGAAAATAGAGTGCCGCCACCTCGGCGAGCCGGCTCGTCTCGAGGCCGTTGCGGAGGTAAAGGCCGAGCATGGCGGCGGCCAGCATCTGCACGCCCCAGAGCAATGCGCCGGCAAAGAGATCGGAGGAGGGCGGCTTTGCCGCCCTTAGGCGATCCATCCTGGGGCGATCCATGCTCAGGGATGGACCGGGACGGCGATCCAGCGTCCGTTCCTCTCAGCATCGAAGGCGAGAACCAGCGCAATGTGAATTTGATTTCCGTCTTCAGGCTGGTAGACCACCGCGCCGCCGATCCTGAATTCGACCGAGCATGTGCGCTCGGCCGGAACAGCCGTTGCCTGCCGCGCAGCCTGACGGTTCGGGACACCTTCCTTCTCGATCATCTGCAGGCTGAAACCAAGGACACGCTTGTCGACCGTTGCGCATTCCTTCGGCGTCGGCACCGGCGTCTCGCCGAGTGAGAGCGTATAGGGCGTCTTCGGTGGCCCATCGATCGCAAGTGTGGTGTAGCGAAGTGTCTTCGAGGGCGAGCCGAGCTCGGTTGGCGGGTTGAAGGCGGCAATCAGACCCGGATTTGTCAGAAGGTCGTACTTATCCATCTGGCTGCGCGCCGCCGTTAAGTTCTGCCGGCGGGCCTTGGAAAGATTGGCGTCCTTATCCGTCAGTTCGGTGCGAAAGGGGGTGCCTTCGAGATATTGGCCGCCGTCGGTATTGATGAAGTAGGTTTCCGAATAGGGAGTCTTGCTGTTTTCTTTGATGCCGAATTCCTGAAATGCGAAGACCTTGCCGTCAGCGGAAAAGCCGATCGGCTGGATGCTGGCAATGTCTCCGGCCAGCGACAAGCCGGGCAGGCCGGCCAATGCGGCTGCAATCATGCCACCAAAGATCAGACGCTTCCTCATGCTCGTGCCCCTTCGGCTGCCTGACGCAATTCGGCGACGGTCTTACGATAGCTGTCGACCGTACCGCCCTTGAAAATTGCCGAGCCGGCGACGAGCACGTTGCCGCCGGCGCGCGCGATATCGGGCGCCGTTTCCACGGTGACGCCGCCGTCGACCTCGAGTTCGATCGGCCGGTCACCGATCAGAGACTTTGCCGCTGCGATCTTGGCCGTCATCGCCGGAATGAATTTCTGTCCGCCGAAACCGGGATTGACCGACATGATGAGGATGAGGTCGACGTCTTCGACCACGTTCTCGATGGCGCTCAGCGGCGTCGCCGGATTGATCGTCACGCCGACCTTCTTGCCAAGATTGCGGATGGTTTGCAGTGAGCGGTGCAGATGTGGCCCGGACTCGGCATGCACGGTGATGCGGTCGCAGCCCGCCTTGGCAAAGGCTTCGAGGTAGTCATCGGCCGGAGAGATCATCAGATGGCAGTCGAAAGTGGCATTCGTATAGGAACGCAGCGACTTGATGACATCGGGACCGAAGGAGATGTTCGGCACGAAATGCCCATCCATCACGTCAAGGTGGATCCAGTCGGCGCCGGCGGCCGTTACGTCGCGCACCTCCTCGCCGAGCCTGGCGAAATCCGCCGCGAGGATCGAAGGGGCAATGCGAATGGGCAGCGTCATCAAGTCTTACTCCCGTATGGGCGCCATCTGCGCACGGCGCCGGAATTCAGGGCTGGCGGCCGCTCATTGCGTCGGCGCAGCAGGTGGAAAAAAGCCATTGCCCCGCCATTCAAGCAGGCGGTAGGGGTTTTGCGAAAGCTCGTGCGCGCCGGTGAAGGCGACCGCGCCGATCGGTGTCTGGAACGTCGTGCCGACAAGGGTCTCCCGCAGCGGCTTGCCGGCGGCAGCGGCGGCTTCGGCCGCCTGGCCGGCAATCAGGGCCGCCGCCAGGGATGGCAGGACATAACCTTCAGGCTCGGTGCCCTTGGCGCGCAAAGCGCCGGCCGCCGGCGCGCCTTCTGGCAAAAGCGCATATTCGGGCAGGGCGACGGCACGCACGCCGGGGGCGAGAGGCAGCGGCTGATCGGCGGCGCGCATGGCGTCGCCGCCGAGGATCGACAGCGGAATGTTTTCCGCCTTGGCGTCGCGGGCCATGACGGCGACATCGTTGCGATCGCCGCCAACGAAGACCCTTGTGGCGCCGGCCCGTTTCAGGCGGCGGACGAGGGCGATCTGCTGCTCCTGTCCCGGCCGGTAGGTATCGGTGAAAACTGGCTTCAGGCCGTTCTGCTCCAGCGCATTGCGCACAGCTTCCGTCAGTTCGCGGCCATGAATGGTGCCGTCCTCGATCAGCGCGATCGGGTCGGCTGCCCAGTCCTTGAGGATCACCTCGATGATCTTTGCCGCCTCAGTGCCGTCGGCCGGTGCCAAGCGGAAGAGCGGCCAGCCGTTTTTCAGCGCATCCTCCATCAGGATGCGCGAACGTGCCGAAACGGTGATCGCGGGAATATTGGCGTCCTTCAGCTTCGGCAGTGCGCCTTCCAGCGTCTCACTGCAGAGAAAACCAACGGCAATCTGCACCTTGGCACTCACGAGCGCATCGGCGACCGCCGCGCCGCTATTGTCCTCGCAGGTCTCGTTGACGGCGACGAGCGTATTGCCTGATTGCTGGATCTCGAAACCGGCGCCGGCGGCGATCTGCGCGCCGAGCAGGCCGAGCGGCCCGCCCTGCGGGGCGACGACGCCGATCGTCACGCCGGCCGCATGACCTTGCGCCGCCGTTCCGAGCAGCGTCAGAAAGGCTGCTATGCCACGCAGGTTGATCATGAAAGGCGAAGATCCCTAGCCATCGTCCATGCCCTTTTATCCGTAAGGCCGCAATCGTCAAAGAAAAACAAGCGGAACCCAGCGCTTTTCACCGGACCTATTGTAGAAAAGGTAACCGATGCTCGCCATATTGGCGCGATAGCAAGTCGAACTACGGTGCCGGACCTCATTTCAGTCGCGCAAAGGACACTGTAGCATTTTGAATTGCTGCATAGTTCTCCTAAATCGATCCCGATTTAAGGAACGACGCAGGCAGAAGAGCACGCGGGAGAAGCACGTGTTGAACAGGCAGCATATCGACCCCGGCCTTTATCGCGATGCCATGAGCCGTTATGCCGGTCATGTGCAGCTTGTGACGACGGCAATGGAAGGTCTGCGCCGCGGCGTCACCATCACCGCCGCCTGCTCGGTCTCGGACAACCCGGCTTCGGTGCTGATCTGCCTCAACAATACCAATCCGAAGAACGAGATCTTTTTCCGTAGCGGCATCTTCGTGCTCAACACGCTCGGCGCCCACCACCAGGCCGTCGCCGATGCTTTCTCCGGGCGCACCGCGATTGCCAATGACGAGCGCTTCGCCAGCGGCCGTTTCGACACGCTCGTCACCGGCGCCCCCGTTCTTGCCGATGCGCTCGCCGCCTTCGACTGCCGGGTGACCGACATCAAGGAAATGCCGACACACAATGTCATCTTCGGTGAGGTTGCCGCCGTCCGCTTCAGCGAGAAGCACCCGGCGCTCATCTATATGAACCGGGATTATCACACGCTGTAATGCGGCTGGCGGGTAAGGAAACAGAGAATGGATAATGCCGGGATCGAGGAAATGTTTCAGGGGCTCGGCCCCGTCACGATCAAGCGGATGTTCGGAGGCAAGGGCATCTATCATCTCGGGCGCATCGTCGCCGTCGAAGTGCGCGACGAGATGCTACTGAAAGCCGATGAGACGAGCGCCCCGGAATTTGCTGCCGCCGGCGCCACGCAATGGGCCTATGAAGGCAAAAAGGGCAAGCCGGTGAAAATGCCCTACTGGTCGATTCCCGAAGAGGCTTACGACGATCCCGATCTGATGGCGAAGTGGGTGCGGCTCGCCTATGAGGCGGCGCTTCGCGCCGAAAGTTGAGCGGGTGGCAAGGCTGCGATCGCCGCCTTGGTGAAGGCTGACAGCGGTTCCGGCAAATCCGTCAAGGGAAACCAGCCGAAATCCGAAAGCTTGTCCGGCTCGGTCAATTGCGGCTCGCCATCGACGTCGCGCGCGAGATAAAGGATGGAGATCCAGTGCTGGCGGTCGGCATAGATGATCTGTTCGGTCATGCCGATGCGCTCGATCCGGCCGATCCTGAGGCCGGTTTCTTCCTCGGCCTCGCGGCGCGCAGCTTCTTCAGCCGGCTCCATGTGATCGACCTTGCCGCCGACGATGTTCCAGTAGCCGGCTTCAGGTGGGCGTATGCGCTTGTAGAGGAGGATCCTGCCTTGGCGTAGGATCACCAAGCCGACGCCAAGGCCCGGGAAGTCGACGCCAGGCTTGCCCAATGGATGTTAGACCTTGGCGCTGCCGGCGATCAGCATGAAGGCGGGGATATCGTCGCCGAAACCGACCGGAGTCGGGCCGTCATCGTGATCACGATGACGGCGGCGGTCGCGGCTGTCGTCATTTGCCGGATAAGGCCGATTGTTGCGCGCATTGTTTTGCGGCTTCTGCTCTGCTTTGCGCTCGTTCTTCACGACTTCGGCCTTTGCTGGTGCTGCTGTGATCACTTGGACGTCATTATCCTGTATGTCGTTATCAGATTTATGACTCGCAGCACTGTGCCTGCCGCGTCCGCGCCCGCGATCCTTGTCGCCACGTTCGCGTCCGTTGCGGCGAGGACGGTCGCTATCCTTGCCTTCTTCCGCCGGTGGCAGCGAGTTCAGGTCGCCATTCAGCCATTCGACATTTTCGCCGATCAGCTTCTCGATGGCGTCAACGAATTTCGTGTCGCGCTTGGTGACGAGAGTGAAGGCGGCGCCGGATCGGCCGGCGCGGCCGGTGCGGCCGATGCGGTGGACATAGTCCTCGGAGTGGATCGGCACGTCGAAATTGAAGACGTGGCTGACATCGGGAATGTCGAGACCGCGAGCGGCAACGTCGGAGGCCACCAGCAGCTGGAGGTTACCGTCACGGAAGTTCTGCAGCATCGTCGTGCGGGAACGTTGGTCCATGTCGCCATGCAACGCACCGACGGAGAAGCCGTGGCGTTCCAACGAACGGAAGAGATCGGCGACATCCTTCTTGCGGTTGCAGAAGATGATCGCGTTCTTGAGTTCGGTCTGGGCGCGGACCAGCTCACGTAAAACCGCGCGCTTCTCGTAATCCTTGCTGTGCGAGGCGACGAAGCGCTGCGTCACGGTCTTTGCGGCCGAAGCGGGCTTTGCCACCTCGATACGCTCGGGGTTCTGCAGGAACCGGTCGGCGAGCTTCTGGATCTCCGGCGGCATGGTGGCCGAGAAGAACAGCGTCTGGCGGGTGAAGGGGATGAGCTTGGCGATGCGCTCGATATCGGGAATGAAGCCCATGTCGAGCATGCGGTCGGCTTCGTCGATGACGAGGATTTCGACGCCGCTCATCAAGAGCTTGCCGCGCTCGAAATGGTCGAGCAAGCGGCCGGGCGTGCAAATCAGCACGTCGGCGCCGCGCTCGAGCTTGCGATCCTGGTCCTCGAAGGAAACGCCGCCAATCAGAAGGGCGACATTGAGGCGGTGGTTCTTGCCATACTTCTCGAAATTCTCGGCGACCTGAGCGGCGAGTTCGCGCGTCGGCTCGAGGATCAGCGTGCGGGGCATGCGGGCGCGGGCGCGGCCCTTTTCCAGAAGCGACAGCATCGGCAGGACAAAGGATGCCGTCTTGCCGGTGCCGGTCTGCGCGATGCCGCAAATATCGCGGCGTTCAAGCGCAAAAGGAATGGCTCCCGCCTGAATAGGCGTGGGGGTCGAATAGCCCGCATCGGCAACGGCCGATAGCACTTTTTGGCTCAAGCCAAGGTCAGCGAATGTCGTCAAAGGGAAAACTGTTTCCGTTCCGGTTCGGCCGAGCTCTGAACGAGTCGGCGGGATTGCATGCCGCAATGCAGCGCGACATAGCTCCGAATGGCCGGCAAGTCAAGAAATAGAGAGGCCGCACCCTGTGCAGAGTGAAGCTTTGGTTACCGGGCGGGTATTACTTGATATAGGTGGCGAGTTTAAGGCCCGCATTCATGAAATATACTGGATCGACCGCATGGCCGTTCTGGCGCACTTCATAATGCAAATGGGTACCGGTCGAGCGGCCGGTGCTGCCGGCAAGGCCGATGACGTCGTTGCGGTCGACCGTATCGCCGGCCGTGACCAGAACCTGGGACATGTGGCCATAACGCGTCGAGATGCCGTTGCCGTGATCGATCTCGACCATATTGCCGTAACCGCCTGTCCAGCCGGCTGATATCACCTTGCCGGGCGCTGTCGGGCGGATCTTTTCGCCCGGCGAAAATCGGAAGTCTACGCCGGAATGCAGCGCCAGGCGGCCCAGGAAAGGATCGCGCCGGTTGCCGAAGGGGCTGGTCATTTCCTTGCCGACAGCGGGATTGCGGAAGGGCAGGGATTCGGCCGTGCTGCGCACGGCTTCCAGCCTTGTCAGCGCGCCGTCGAGAGCGGCCAGCGAATTGTTGAAATCGTCACTGCTCTCCGGCTCGACGAACGGGCCGCCAACGGCGCTGTCATCCCAGTCCTGCTTGGTTGCGGTCTCGGGCATCGGAATCTTGAACCGGGTCAGCACGCTCTCGATGGCATTGGTGGCATTGCCGGCGTCGCTCGTCAGTTGCTCGATGCGGTTGCGCTGGTCCTGTTCGACATCCTTCAGCGACAGCGTCACCTTGGAGAAGATGCGGTCGGCGCGATCGCCGACCGTCTCTGTGGCCGGCACATAGGCAAGAGTCGTATTGTCGGGAGTGGCGTCGGCTGGTGCGCCGCCTGCGAGCTGTTTCTCGATAGCCTCGATGCCGCTTCCGCCGAGCGAAGCGCGCTTGTCCTTAATGGCCGGGGCATAGGATTGCGCAGGCGAAGACGGCGCGCTGTCCTTATCTGTGAGCCCGGAGCTTTCGGCACGATCGAGCAAGTTGTCGAGCTTGCCGTGGCGCGAGGTGAGCGCCATCTGCTGCTCCATCAGCTTGTCGACTTTGTCTTCCACCACCTGCTGGTCAAGAAGCTGCCGGGAGGTGATGCGGTCGACCTGGGCGCGAAGGGCGGCGATACGGTCCTCATAGTCGTGCTGCATGCGGGCCTGGCGCGCCATAGTGGCGCCGATCAGGTCGTCGCGCAGGACGAGATAGGAGGTCGCCAGGAGATAGCCGATTGAAAAGACGCCGAGGAAGCAGAAGGCGAGAGCGGCCATCCACGGCCGAACCGTCATGTGGCGGACTTTGTCACCGCTTGCCAGGATCAGAATATGTTCCTGCGACCGCTTGCCGAATACCCGGTGCTGATGTCCGCCGTTCACGCAGGCTCTCCCGATTGATGCTCTACGCCTCTTTCGGAAAATTAAACACGTTTATGGTTAATGAATGCTTTCGTCGTCGCGGTTTACGTTAGAAAATCGATCAGCTCAAGCATGGCTGATCGATGCCAGGGAGCGGTAGAAGGATGGCGTCAGCCCGGCTTCGGCGCGAGCGAGATCGTTGAAAGGCGGCTTCAGCGGCCCCCGGAAATTGGCGCGCACCAGCTCCTGAAAGGCCTTTGCCGGGTCGCGTTTCTCCCGCGCGCAGAGGAAGCGGAACCATTTGGCGCCAACGGCGACGTGACCTTTCTCGTCGTTGTAGATGACATCGAGCACCGCTGCGCTTTCGAGATCGCCGGTCTCACGCATCTTCGCCTGCAGCGAAGGGGTGACGTCGAGACCGCGGGCTTCCAGAATGAGCGGCACGACGGCGAGTCTCGCCGTGAGATCATTGCGCGTCGAATGAGCCGCCTGCCACAACCCGTCATGGGCGGGAAGATCGCCGTAATCGGCGCCGAGATCGTTGAGGCGGGCGCGCACCATGCGGAAATGCTTCGCTTCCTCGAAGGCGACCTGCATCCAGCCGTCGAAGAAGGAATTGGGCACAGGCTCGGTCGCGAATCGTGCGACGATATCGAGCGCCAGATCGACGGCGTTGAGCTCGATATGAGCAATGGCATGGAGAAGGGCGATCCGGCCTTTCAGCGTGTGCAGCGAGCGCCTTTCCACCTGGGTCGGCGGCGTCAGTACCGGTTTCTCGGGGCGACCAGGCCTCTCCGGCAGGGCTGCGTCGAGCGGTGAGCGCAGCGACACCCGGCGGGCGAACCAGCGGGTGGCGCTTTCCTGCGCAAGGGCGGTCTTGCGGTCGAGATCGGCTGAGCGGATGGCGTCGATAGCGCCGCCGCGCAGCGAGCTTATCGCGAGATCACCGGTCACGCGGCCAGGTTCCTGACGGCTTCGAGGACGGTCTCGGCATGGCCCTGCACCTTCACCTTCTGCCAGATCGTCGCGATCGTGCCGTCCTGGCGGATGAGGAAAGTCGTGCGCTCCACGCCCATGAAGTTGCGGCCGTACATACTCTTTTCCTTCCAGACACCGTAGGCCTGGAGCGTCGTCTTCTCTTCGTCGGAGGCGAGCGCCACCGAAAGACGGTGCTTTTTGATGAACTTGTCATGGCAGGCTGCCGAATCGGGTGACATGCCGATAACGGCAGCACCTGCTGCTTCAAACTCCGGCGCCAGCGCTGTGAAAGCCAGCGATTCAGCCGTGCAGCCTGTCGTGTCGTCCTTGGGGTAGAAGAAGATAACGAGAGGCCGGCCGTGAAAATCGGAAAGCGAGACACGGCCGCCGCCATCGCGGGGGAGGTTGAAGTCGGGGGCCAGGGCACCGATGCCGGGAACCGCCATTGGGAAAACCTTTCTTTTGCCGGGTTTATGGATGACACTCTCTGTCCCCGAATTATATATTGGACGGAAACCCGTCCAGCATGGCCGGGTTCAATTCTTCGATTTAAGGGAGAGCCCGAGGGCGCATGTCAGCCATCCGCGGCGAAAAGGTCACGTTTCGCAAGAAGGATATCGTTGCGCTGGACCGCTTGCCGTCCGCTCAGGCCGAGGATCCGATCATCGTTCATTGCCCGCCGCCGCGTTCGCCGATGCGCCGGACGGCGAAGCTGACGTCAGTTTTTCTAGGACTGATTCTCCTTATCCTTGCCGCCATCGTGTTCACCATCGAAGGCGGCATGTTCGACAAGCCGCTGTCTCAGCAGGCGCAGGCGGCGCTTGATGGCGTGGCGGGACCGCGTTACCGCGCCGAAGTCGGCTCCACCGTCATTCGGTTCACCTCCGACTTCCGACTGGCGCTGGAAGCGCGCAACGTCAATATGATCGACCAGAAGAGCGGCCAGCACCTGTCGACGACGGGTTCGGTGCGCCTGGGTCTCGATCCGCTGCAGCTTTTCCGCGGCCGCATCGCCGTTGCGGATATCGAAGCAGAGGATATCGCACTCGACACCGCGCTTCTGCCCTCCGGCAACCCGGTCAAGCTTGACGATCTGCGCCTCGACGCCATGCCGGCGGCGATGGAGACGATCTTCGCGCAACTCGACGTGTTCGACAGCATCGTGACGCGCGGCTCGACGAATTCCGTGCGCATCTCCGGCATCGACATTAAGCTTGCCGATACCGCGAACGGCCCGCTGTCGCTCGTCGTCGACAATCTGGTGATTGCTCTTGGCGGGCCATCCTCGCTGCAATTGAGAGGCGAGGTGGCGCTTAACGGCGAGGTGGCGGAACTCGACGTGCTGGCCGAGAAGGAAGACGGCCAAGTGTCGAAGGTGACGGCGACGCTCAAGCATGCGAACCTGACGCCGTTTACGCTGAAGCGCAACGATCAGGGCGTGATACGGCAGGGACTTAACACTTTTGCCGATCTGACGGTGTCGGCCACCAGGGCGCGCGATGGCGTCGAGCCGGCGCTCGCGGCGACGATCGACGTCGATCCCGGTCTGATCTATGCCGACGGCGATCCGCAGGAACTGTCGGGCGGGCAAATCAATCTGGCCTATGACTTCGTCAAGCAGACAGTCGAGATCGCTAAATCGAATCTCCGGTTCGGCGCAACCACGCTGCCCCTCAACGGCGCGCTGATCGATCTCGACAAACTCGATCCTAAAGCCGGCAAGGGCTTCGGCATCGATCTGCTCGTCAGCGGCGGCACTGCCGCCCCGAGCGGCTCCGGCGAAGAGCCTGTTGCCTTCGACGTCCAGGCGACCGGACGCTATATGGTCGCCGGCCGGGAATTCCTGTTTCCCAATATGACTGTCTCCAGCCCGCTCGGCGCGCTCTACGGTGCGTTGCACATCAGGCTCGGTGACAAATCGCCGGAAATCAGCTTTGCCGGCCAGTCCAGAGAGCTGCAGACGACGGCGATCAAGCAGCTCTGGCCGTTCTGGATGGCGCCCAAGGTGCGCACTTGGGTGCATGGCAATCTCTTCGGCGGCACCGTGACCGATGCCTCGATTTCAGTCTTCATTCCCTTCGGTCGGCTTGACGAGGCAGCCGGCGGCAAAGGATTGAAGCTCGACACCAATCAGATCCGCATCGGCTTCGATATTGCAGGCGCGCGGATGAACGTCGCCGGCGACATTCCGCCGGTCCGTGATACGGCGGCGCATTTCGATCTGACCGGTCCCGTTGCAACGATTTCGATCAAGAGCGGCATGTCCTATTTTCCCTCCGGCCGGTCCGTCGGCCTCGGGCAGGGAACGTTCGTCATACCGTCCGCCTACGATAAACCGCTGATGGCCGATATCGATCTTGCGGTCTCGGGCGCGGCGGACGCCATAGGCGAGCTCCTCACCTATAAGCCGATCCGGGTGCTGCAGCGCGCCGGCTTTACGCCCGACGATTTCAAGGGGCATATCGACGCGAATGTGAAGGCGCATTTCGGACTACTGTCGTCACAAAACCCGCCGCCGGCCGAGTGGAAGGCCGCCATGAAGCTCGCTGACGTCGATCTTGCCAAGCCGTTTTCCGGCCGCACGATCAGCAATGTCAGCGGCATTCTGAACGGCGATCCGAAGCAGATCACGCTCGACGCCAAAGGCGAGATCGACGGCATTCCTGCCGATATCGATCTGACCGAGCCGGTCGAGCCGTCGTCTGGTGTGCAGCGGCAGCGCGTGATTACGGCGACGCTCTCCGATGAGCAGCGCAGCAAGGTGATGCCCGGGCTTTCCGATATCGTCAGGGGCAACCTGAAGATGGTGCTGACGCGGATCGACGATGACCGGCAAGACGTTCAGCTCGACCTCACCAAATCGATGCTCGACCTACCCTGGATCGGCTGGTCGAAAGGCAGCGGCATTGCCGCCTCCGCGGAATTCGAAATGTCCGGCCCGCCCGAGAATACCGAGATCAAGAATTTCCGGCTGAAGGGTGACGGCTTCGGCGCCAGCGGATCGCTTGTTGTCGGCAAGACCGGCCTTATCTCGGCGGATTTCGACAGCGTCAGGCTCTCCTCGCTCGACGATTTCGCTCTGTCGGTCAAACGCAGCAAGGGCAATTTCGACGTCTCCGTTTTCGGCGACAGCGCCGATGCGCGGCCGATCATCGCCCGATTAAAATCGGGCTCGGAGGGCGGCGAAGACGGCGATGGCGACAACACCGGCGTATCGGTGCGCGCCAAGCTGAAAAACGTCGTCGGCTTCAATGACGAGAAGGTCGGCAATTTCCAGGCGCAGGTGTCACTGCGCGGCGACAAGCTGCAGACGCTGAATTTTTCCGGCATCACGGACAGCGGCGAGGCCGTTGTCAGCCAGATGAAGGACGGCGGTGTCATCAATATCACCAGCGGCGACGCCGGTGCGGTATCGCGTTTTGCCGATCTCTATCAGCACATACAGGGCGGCCTGCTCAACCTGGCTATCCGGCTTTCGCCGCAGGGTGGATGGGACGGCTCGCTGGATGTGCGCCGCTTCTCGATCGTCAACGAACAGCGCCTGCATTCGATCGTCTCGACACCTGTCGGAAACGAGCAGCGAAGCCTCAATGAGGCGGTCAAACGCGACATCGACACCTCTTCGCAACGCTTCCAGCGCGGCTTTGCCCGCGTCATCTCGCGCAATGGCATGGTCGGTATCGAGAACGGCGTGCTGCGCGGCGACCAGATCGGCGCGACTTTCCAGGGCGTGGTGCGCGACCGCAAGGGCAATATGGATATGACCGGCACCTTCATGCCGGCCTATGGCCTCAACCGCCTCTTTGCCGAATTGCCGCTGATCGGCGTCATCCTCGGCAATGGCAGCGACCGCGGCCTGATCGGCATTACCTTCAAGCTCACCGGCAAGTTCGACCAGCCGAACCTGCAGATCAATCCGCTATCGATCATCGCGCCTGGTGTTTTCCGGCAGATTTTCGAATTCCAGTGAGGAAAAGCGAGACTTAGATATCTTTCCGCCTGAGGAGATAGTCGAGACCGCCGACCCGATACCAGCGGTAGCCATAGGCATCGAGCATGACCGTATGGCGCCCTTTGTCGTCGGCTTCGCTGCTTGCCCCATCGGCAATATCGATCAGCAATCGCCCGAGTTCACCAACATCAGGATCGAAGGTCACTTCCGTCGGGTGCGGATGCAAGTTATGCAGGATCAGCACCGAATTGCCGCGCCAGTCATAACGCAGCGCCAGCACGCCGTCGTCACCTGTGTCGACCGTTGAGAAATCGCCCCAGCCGATCTCGGGAGCCTCCTTGCGCATCCGGATCATCCGCTCGGTCCAGTTCAAGAGCGAATTCGGATCGCGCCGCTGGACGGCGACATTGATATGTTCGAAACCGTAGGGGCCGTCCTTGATAACAGGCGAAACGGACTTCGCGCTTTTGGTGAAACCGCCTTCCGGCTCCGTCGACCATTGCATCGGCGTGCGCGCGCAGCTGCGCTCCGGCAGGCACAAATCGTCGCCCATGCCGATTTCATCGCCGTAGCGGATGACTGGCGTTCCGGGCAGCGAGAACAGCAGGCTGTAGGCCAGCTCGATCCTGCGACGATCGCCGCCGAGCATGGGCGCGAGGCGCCGGCGAATGCCCCTGTCGTAGAGCTGCATGCCCTTTTCGGGGCCAAACGCGGCGAATACTGCGTCGCGCTGCTTATCCGTCAGGCGACCGAGATCGAGTTCATCGTGATTGCGAAGAAACAGCCCCCATTGCGCGGTCGCCGGGCGCGGCTTGGTGACCTCCATCGCCTTCTTCAGAGGCCGCGTGTCGGCGGTCGCGAGCGCATAAAACAGCGTCTGATTGACTTGGAAATTGAACATCATCTGCATGCGGTCGCCATCGTCGCCGAAATATTCGAAATTGTCCTTCGGCAGGATATTGGCCTCCGCCAGCACGATGGAGTCTCCCAGGCGCCATTGCAGGAATTCGCGAAACTTCCTCAGCATGTCAAACTGCTCGACCGGCTTGGTGACCTCGGCGCCCTTCGTGGCAATGATGAAAGGGGCAGCGTCCATTCGGAAGCCCGAGACGCCGAGCTGAATCCAGAAGCCCATTATCTTGAGGATCTCCGCCTGCACCTCAGGATTGGAGGTGTTGAGATCAGGCTGGTGATCGTAGAAGCGGTGGAAATAATATGCCCTGGCTTTTTCGTCATAGGTCCAGGTCGTCTTCTGGACACCCGGGAAGACCATGCCCTGATCAGCGTTTGCAGGCTTTTTGTCTGACCAGACGTACCAATCGCGATAGCGTGACTGTGGATCGCTTCTGGCGTCTTCGAACCAGGGATGATCCTTCGAGGTGTGATTGATCACCAGATCGATCAACACCCGGATGCCCCGCTGTTTGGCACCATGGGTGAACTCGACGAAGTCGCCAAGCGACCCATAGCGCGGGTCTACATTATAGTAATCCGAAACGTCGTAGCCGTCGTCGCGACCGGGCGAAGTCTGGAACGGCATGAGCCAGATTGCCGTCACGCCGAGGCCGGAGAGATAGTCGAGACGGCGCATCAGGCCTTGAAAATCACCGACGCCGTCGCCGTTCGCATCCATGAAGGTCTCGACGGACAGGCAGTAGATGACGGCGTTCTTATACCAGAGGTCGTTGATCATGACGGCGCTCCAAATGCATCTGGTCGCAAATCCCGTCGGGCGGAAAAGGTTCCGGAAGGCGATATCGTGGCGCGGCCGGTTGGATAATTGCGATCTATAGCGACAGGCTGGTCATTGATGCTTTGCTTATTTTAGGTAAGTCTGATGTAGTGTTGGTGCCAGCTGCAGCAGCGGCTGGCGCAATGTCGGAGAATGCCATGCAGTGCGCCCGGACAGTCTCTTTCCTATCGGCCACCATGATGGCCGTGACAGTCGGTGAGGCTTCGAATTCTGCAGAAAAGGGCGCACGGCTGAAGCCGGTGAAGAGCATCCCCTCCGAGCATGTCCTGCTGGTTCCGCTCGACGCAAAGATGACGCCGCCGATCTTCTCGATCGGCTGGTGGTCGCGCGTACGACCCGCTTCGGAGGTCAATCCGCCCGGACCTCTCCTTCGAGAGACGAAACAAGACGAAGCGGAATACCGATGGCGGGCCGACTGATCCCGCGCCAAAGGAAAGCCGGCGTGGCGGCCGGCTTCAAGGTCCGTCTAATTCGAAGCCAGCTACGCCGCGCGGCGGATCAGGATGTGCTTCTTCTTGCCGAGCGAGAGCTTGATGACGCCATCGGCGGTGATTTCGCCGCTGCCGATCAGGCGACGTTCGTCGCTGACAGCCTCATCATTGATGCGCACTGCGCCGCCCTGGACGTGGCGACGAGCCTCGCCGTTGGAGCCGGCCAGGCCGGCGCGGACCATCAGCGAGAGCAGGCCGATGCCGCCGTCAAGCTCGGTGGCCGGGATCTCGACCGAAGGCAGATTTTCGGCAACGCGGCCTTCCTCAAAGGTGGTGCGCGCCGTTTCGGCGGACGCCTCGGCTGCCTCACGACCGTGGACGATCGCGGTCGCTTCCGTGGCGAGAATCTTCTTCGCCTCGTTGATTTCGGCGCCGCCGAGCGCCTCGAGTCTGGCGATCTCGGCCAGCGGCAGGCGGGTGAAGATCTTCAGGAAGCGGCCGACATCGGCATCCTCGGTGTTGCGCCAGTACTGCCAGAAATCATAGGGGCTGAAGACGTCCTCGTTCAGCCAGACGGCGCCGGAGGCGGTCTTGCCCATCTTGGCGCCCGAGCTCGTGGTCAGAAGCGGCGTCGTCAGCGCGTAAAGCTGCGGCGTCCCCATGCGGTGACCGAGATCGACGCCGTTGATGATGTTGCCCCACTGATCCGAACCGCCCATCTGCAGGCGGCAGCCGTAGCGGCGGTTGAGCTCGACGAAGTCGTAGCCCTGCATGATCATGTAGTTGAATTCGAGGAAGGAGAGCGACTGCTCGCGATCGAGGCGCAGCTTGACGCTGTCGAAGGAGAGCATGCGGTTGACCGAGAAATGCCGGCCGACATCGCGCAGGAATTCGATATAGTTGAGCTTCAGCAGCCAGTCGGCATTATTGACCATGAGGGCATCGGTCGGGCCGTCTCCGAAGCGCAGGATGCGCGAGAAGATCTTTTTGATGCCTTCGATGTTGGTCGAGATCGCCTCCGGCGTCAGAAGCTTGCGCTGCTCGTCACGGAAGGAGGGGTCGCCGACCATCGAGGTGCCGCCGCCCATCAGCGCGATCGGCCGGTGGCCGGTCTCCTGCAGCCAGTAAAGCATGGTGGCGGAGATCAAATTGCCGATATGCAGGCTCGTCGCCGTTGCGTCGTAGCCGACATAGGCCGTCACGACCTCCTTCGCGAACAGGTCGTCGAGGCCGCGTTCATCGGAAACCTGATGAATGAAGCCGCGCTCTTTCAGCGTGCGGAGGAAATCGGACTTGAACTCGGACATGGCTTTCGTCTCTTCGTGCCTGCGCTGCGCCCACCGGGCTTCGCGCAACTTCGTTGTTGTTGATCTGTGGCGGCGCGTTTAGCACTGTTTTTGCAAAAGTGCATCCGGGAATCGCATGGGAGGCAAGCCTCATGGATGTGGTCAGAACAGCGATCGGCCTGATGAGCGGCACGTCGATGGACGGAATCGATGTCGCGCTGATCAGAACCGACGGCCGCGGCTTCATCGAGCGCGGGCCGTTCCTGGGCGTGCCGTATGATGCCGAGTTTCGTGCGCGTCTCAAACGGGCGCTGGAACTGGCACGGCCGCTTCGCGACAGGAACGAACGGCCGGGGGAACTTCGCGAGATCGAGGACGAATTCACCCTACGGCATGCAACTGCCGTTACGGCATTCCTCGAGCGTTTCGGGTTCACGCCCAATGGCATCGACGTTGTCGGTTTCCATGGCCAGACGGTGCTTCACCGGCCGGACGAGGGACTGACGATCCAGATCGGTGACGGCGGGGAACTGGCGCGCCGAACGGGCCTGCCGGTGGTTTACGACATGCGTGCCAACGACATGGTGCATGGCGGGCAAGGTGCGCCACTGGTGCCGGTCTATCACGCTGCCCTTGCGGGAAAATTCCAGCAGGCGGGAGAGGCGGTGTGCTTCGTCAATATCGGCGGCATCTCCAACCTCACCTATGTCGGCGCTGACGGCCGGATTGCCGCCTTCGACAGCGGCCCTGGCAATACGCTGATCGACCAATGGATAGAGATGCAGACCGGCAAAACCTATGATCCCGGCGGCCAGATCGGCGGGCGCGGCAAGATCGTCCCGGCTCTGGCGGAGCGGTATCTGGACAGCCCGTTCTTCCGCGGCAATGTCCGCCGTTCGCTCGATCGCGGCGATTTCGCACCACTTCGGCCTGGCGATGCGAGCCTCGAAGACGGCGCCCGGACGCTTGCGCATGTCGCCGCCGCATCGATCGTCAAATCCGCCGGGTTCCTGCCCGAACGTCCCTCCGCCTATATCGTCTGCGGCGGCGGACGGCTGAACGGCACCTTGATGGCCGAACTCTCGGCGATGGCCGAGGGATCGAAAGTGTTGAGCGCCGAGGCCGCGGGCTTCGACGGCGATGCGATGGAGGCCGAGGCCTGGGCCTATCTTGCCGTACGCTCGCTGGACGGGCTGCCGCTGACCTTTCCCGGCACGACGGGAGTTGCGGCTCCCGTCAGCGGCGGCGTGCTGGCAACGCCATGATGAACGAAGAACCCAGCGCGTCGTGAGGATGCCGGTGGGCAGACGGCGGCGCCATGCGGTCAGCGGATCCGCTTGGCAGCCGGCTCGGGCACGAGCTCGCCGTTGAGGCGACGGTCGAGATAATCCTCGCATTCGCTCATCAGCGTCTCCACCTGACCATTGAAGAAATGGTTGGCGTTGGCGACGGTGCGATGGGTGATGAGGATGCCTTTCTGGGTTTTCAGTTTCTCCACAAGGCCGTTGACATCCTTTTCCGGCGCCACCTTGTCGGCCTCGCCGTTGATGATCAGGCCGGACGAGGGGCAGGGCGCCAGGAAGGAGAAGTCGTAAGTATTCGGCTGCGGGGCGATCGACATGAAGCCCTCGATCTCCGGCCGGCGCATCAGAAGCTGCATGCCGATCCAGGCGCCGAAGGAATAACCGGCGACCCAGCAGGTTTTGGAATCAGGGTGCAGGCTCTGAACCCAGTCGAGCGCGGAGGCCGCATCCGAGAGTTCACCGGCGCCGTGATCGAATTCGCCCTGGCTGCGGCCGATGCCCCGGAAATTAAAGCGCAGCGTCGTGAACCCGCGCTTCTGGAACATGTAGAAGAGCTGATAGACGATTTGATTGTTCATCGTGCCGCCGAACTGCGGATGCGGATGCAGGATGAGCGCGATGGGCGCGCTTTTTTCTTTGGAGGGCTGGTAGCGGCCTTCAAGACGGCCGGCTGGGCCGTTGAAAATAACTTCGGGCATTGGTACTCCGGGTTTTATTTCGTGTTCGCGCTGCGTTGGATGACAACATGACTTGACTAATGTTGTCAGCTTTTCTAAAACGCAGTTTAGAACAATTCGAAACTTGCATGGCGATCCACGCGTCGTGGAACGTGTCATAAGGCAAGCCCGGCGGAAATTTCAAGAAAAATGCACCGCGGCCGCTGAAGCAAGCTCGTCAAGCGCAGGACTGAGGATCATGGCGCCGTCACGCCTTTATCTCGACTGGAACGCCACATCGCCGCTGCACCCCGCAGCGCGGGATGCGATCATGCGCGCCATCGACATATTCGGGAATCCGAACAGCGTACATGGAGAGGGCCGTGCCGCCCGCGCCGCCATTGAGGGAGCGCGGCGCAAGGTGGCCGCCCTTGCCGGCACCGATCCGGGCAACGTGATCTTCACCAGCGGCGCGACGGAAGCTGCCAATCTGGTACTGACGCCGGATTTTCGTATGGGCCGCACGCCGCTTCAACTCGGCCACCTCTATTTTTCCGCCGTTGAGCACCTGGCTGTACGAGAGGGAGGTCGGTTCCCGAAGGATCGCACGACCGAGATTCCGGTAACGAATGCCGGTATCGTCGATCTGAACGAGCTGGCCGCGCTTCTCGATGCCCATGACAAATCGACGGGCCTTCCGATAGTGGCGATCATGTTCGTCAACAACGAGACGGGCATCGTCCAGCCGGTCGAAGAGGCGGCCAAGATTGTGCGGGCGCACGGTGGTCTCTTTGTCGTCGACGCCGTGCAGGCGGCCGGCCGTCTGCCGATCGAGATCGAGCGCATCGGCGCGGATTTCATCATCGTCTCCTCTCACAAGATCGGTGGACCGAAGGGGGCGGGTGCACTGATCGCGCGCGGCGAGGCGCTGATGCCGAAGGCGCTTATCCGCGGCGGCGGGCAGGAAAAAGGTCACCGCTCGGGGACACAGAATTCGCTGGCGCTGATCGGCTTCGGAGCTGCGGCGGAAACCGTGCTTCAGGATCTTGAGGAACGGAACGCTGCGATTGCTGCGCTTCGCGACAGGCTGGAAGCCGGCATGCGCGCTGCCGCGCCCGATGTTATCATCCACGGTACCGGTGGTCCGCGGGTTGCCAACACAATTTTCTTCACGCTCCCTTGCCTGAAGGCGGAGACCGGGCAGATCGCTTTCGATCTTGAAGGCGTTGCCCTTTCGGCGGGCTCTGCTTGCTCATCCGGCAAGGTTGGCGAAAGCCATGTGCTGACGGCGATGGGGCGCGACGCCAAGCTCGGTGCGCTGCGCATCTCGCTCGGCTTTTCGACCACTGAAGAGGATATCGACAGGGCGATCGCCGCCTTCGCGAAGATCGCCTGCCGGCGCAAGTCGGCGAGCGAGGCGGCTTGACCGCCTCATAAACTTGCGGAAACACAAATTTCCGCTTGCCAATCGGGCTGAAAAGTTCCTTTTGGCCTCCTACATCAGGGCAAAGAATTTGCCGGGGCAAGTCAATTGCCCATACGCTACAAGCTGCCGGACCTTGTATCCGGCGAGATTGGAGAACGAAATGGCTGCCGTGCAGGAAACGATCGACCAGGTCCGCCTGATCGATGTGGACCAGTACAAATACGGTTTCGAGACCGTCATCGAAATGGATAAGGCGCCGAAGGGCCTGTCCGAGGATATCATCCGCTTCATTTCGGCCAAGAAGCAGGAGCCGGAGTGGATGCTGGAATGGCGTCTCGAGGCCTATCGGCGGTGGCTGACGCTGGAAGAACCGACCTGGGCGCGCGTCAACTATCCGAAGATCGATTTCAACGACATCCACTATTACGCCGCGCCGAAGAGCGCGCCAGGTCCGAAGTCGCTCGACGAGGTCGATCCGGAGCTCTTGAAGGTCTATGAGAAGCTTGGCATCCCGCTGCGCGAGCAGGAGATCCTGGCCGGGGTCGAGAAGCCGAAGATCGCCGTCGACGCCGTTTTCGACAGCGTCTCGGTCGTCACCACCTTCAAGGCGGAGCTGAAGAAGGCCGGCGTGATCTTCATGTCGATCTCCGAAGCCATTCGCGAGCATCCCGATCTGGTTCGCAAATATCTCGGCTCCGTGGTGCCGACCTCGGACAACTATTACGCGACGCTGAATTCGGCTGTTTTCACCGACGGCTCCTTCGTTTTCGTGCCGAAGGGCGTTCGCTGCCCGATGGAGCTTTCCACTTATTTCCGCATCAACGAGAAGGGCACCGGCCAGTTCGAGCGCACGCTGATCATCGCGGAAGAGGGCGCTTACGTCTCCTATCTCGAAGGCTGCACGGCGCCGCAGCGCGATGAAAACCAGCTGCATGCGGCCGTGGTCGAGCTCGTGGCTCTCGACGATGCCGAGATCAAATATTCCACCGTCCAGAACTGGTATCCGGGCGACAAGGAAGGCAAGGGCGGCATCTACAACTTCGTCACCAAGCGCGGCGATTGCCGCGGTCACCGATCGAAAATCTCCTGGACGCAGGTCGAAACCGGCTCGGCGATCACCTGGAAGTACCCGTCCTGCATCCTGCGCGGCGACGACAGCCGCGGTGAATTCTACTCGATCGCCGTCTCCAACGGCCATCAGCAGATCGACAGCGGCACCAAGATGATCCATCTCGGCAAGAACACGTCGAGCCGAATCGT
Organism: Rhizobium sp. CNPSo 3670; assembly: GCF_057784555.1. Lineage (NCBI taxonomy): Bacteria > Pseudomonadati > Pseudomonadota > Alphaproteobacteria > Hyphomicrobiales > Rhizobiaceae > Rhizobium > Rhizobium sp. CNPSo 3670. The sequence goes on along the minus strand of NZ_JBXSOL010000004.1, from coordinate 104,399 downwards.
CTCCAAGGGCATCGCCGCCGGCGTTTCCAACAACACCTATCGCGGCCAGGTCTCGGCTCACCGCAAGGCGTCGAACGCGCGCAATTTCACCCAGTGCGATTCGCTGCTGATCGGTGACAAGTGCGGCGCTCACACCGTGCCTTATATCGAGGCGAAGAACTCGACGGCGCAGTTCGAGCACGAAGCGACGACCTCGAAGATTTCCGAGGACCAGCTGTTCTACTGCCTGCAGCGCGGCATCCCCACCGAAGCGGCGATCGCGCTGATCGTCAACGGCTTCGTCAAGGAAGTCCTGCAGGAACTGCCGATGGAATTCGCGGTCGAGGCGCAGAAGCTGATCAGCATTTCGCTTGAAGGGAGTGTTGGCTAAGCGGTTTTCCGTCATCCTCGGGCTTGTCCCGAGGATCTAAGCACAACTGCGGAGGATCAGGTGAGCGGGTTTGTCTACATGATGTCCGACAAACCAAGAGGTGTAATCTATGCCGGCGTCACCAGCGATCTGCAAGGGCGCGTATGGGAACACCGCAACAAAATCCATAAGGGTTTTACGGAGAAATACAGAGCGAAAAACCTCGTCTGGTTTGAAAGCCACCCGAACATTGTGCTGGCGATCCAGCGAGAGAAATCTCTAAAACGCTACCTGCGTGAATGGAAAATCAAGCTCGTCGAGGAGCTCAACCCGACCTGGATGGACCTTTACGAGCGCATCGACGAAATCGAGAATGTCTATCGGCCGCATGAGAATACGCGGCAGTGGAGCGATTACAATTGAAGGCTTAGATCCTCGGGACAAGCCCGAGGATGACGATCGAGACCGGTGAAAACGGTCAATTGGGCGGCCCTTGAAGCCGCTCTATGAATAGGAAGAATGGTATGCTTGAAATCCGAAGCCTGCACACCCTTAGTGACGTCATCCTCGGGCTTGTCCCGAGGATCTACGCACGTAAGCGGAAAGTCTCGTCGGAGCAGTAGAGCGATTACAATTGAAGGCTTAGATCCTCGGGACAAGCCCGAGGATGACGGATCGAGGCCGGTGCGAACGGTCAATCAGGCGGCACTTGAACCCGCTTTATGAACAGGAAGAACGAAATGCTTGAAATCAAGAACCTTCATGCCCGTATCGCCGAAGATGGCACCGAGATCATCCGTGGCCTGAACCTCACGGTGAAGGCCGGCGAGGTGGCGGCGATCATGGGGCCGAACGGCTCCGGCAAGTCGACACTCTCCTACGTGCTGTCGGGCCGCGAAGACTATGAGGTGACCGAGGGCGACATCCTATATAACGGCGAGAGCATTCTCGAGCTCGATCCGTCCGAACGCGCCGCCAAGGGCATCTTCCTCGCCTTCCAGTATCCGGTCGAAATCCCCGGTGTCGCCACCATGCAGTTCCTGAAGGTGGCGATGAACGAACAGCGCAAAGCGCGTGGCGAGGACGAGCTGACGACGCCGGATTTCATGCGCCGTGTCAAGGAAGCAGCGGCCAAGCTGCAGATCAATACCGAAATGCTGAAGCGGCCGCTCAATGTCGGTTTCTCCGGCGGCGAGAAGAAGCGGGCCGAAATTCTGCAGATGGCGCTGCTGGAGCCGAAGCTCTGCGTGCTCGACGAAACCGATTCCGGCCTCGACATCGACGCGCTGAAGATCGTTGCAGACGGCGTCAACGCGCTGCGTTCGCCCGACCGCGCCGTCGTCGTCATCACCCACTACCAGCGCCTGCTCGACTATATCGTGCCTGACACCGTCCACGTCCTTTACAAGGGCCAGGTGGTCAAGTCCGGCGACAAGACCCTGGCGCATGAGCTGGAAGCCAATGGTTACGCCGACATCATCGGCGCAGCAGCGGCCTGAGTTCGGGTGGAAAGGACAACGTCCATGAACATGCAGACGACGAGCCGTCTCACCGCGGCCGAAACGGCGCTGATCGAGGCCTTCAACCATCAGATCGGTGACCTGCCCGGCAATGGTGCAGTGACGGCGCTGCGTGACCGGCTTATCGACGATCTCAAGAAAGCCGGCTTGCCGACGCGCCGAATCGAAGCCTGGCACTATACCGACCTCAAGAATCTGCTGCGCGCCGTACCGGCGCAAGTGGGTGATGCCGGCTCCAACGCACTCGAGCCGGTCGTTGCCGGTTCCTCGGTGCTGGCGGTCATCCAAGGCCATGCCAATCAGAAGGCTACCATCGATGGACTTGGGCTTTCGGCCTATTCCGAACGGCTGATCGACGGTTCGGCTGTCGAAAGGCTCGATGCATTGGGCAGCGACGATGCGGTCGGCCGGATCAATGGCAGCTTCGTGCGCGACGGCTATGTCGTCGATGTGCCCGATGAAAGCGAGCTTGAAAATCCGCTGGAAATCCAGTTCATCCATGCCGGCGGGCAGACGCATACGCGTCTCCCGGTTTCCTTCGGCGCCGGCGTCAAGGGAACGGTCATCGAGCGTCACCGTGCGGTGACGGGCGATGCGGCCTTCGTGTCCCACGTCAGTGACATCGCGGTTGGCGAGGGCACGGAGTTGACCTGGATCATCCTGCAGCAGCAGGGCGTCGACGACACGCATCTCGGCCAGATCCGCGTCGATCTCGGTGCCGATGCCAAACTTCGCCTGTTCGTCATCAATGCCGGCGGCAAGCTGGTGCGCCAGGAACTGAATATCAAGGTGACGGGCGAGGGCGCCGATCTGACGCTGCGCGGCATCAACCTGCTTGGCGCCGAGAGCCATACCGATGTGACGATGGTGCTCGGCCACGATGTGCCACATACCGGTTCGACCGAAGTGATCCGCAACGTGGTCTTCGACCGCGCCAAGGGCGTCTTCCAGGGCATGATCCGGGTTGCGCCCGATGCGCAGAAGACCGATGCAAAGATGGCCTGTAACACGCTGCTGATGTCCGACGACGCCGAGTTTTCGGTCAAGCCCGAACTCGAAATCTTCGCCGACGACGTTCAGTGCGGTCACGGCGCGACGGTGACCGATATCGACGCCAACCACCTCTATTACCTGATGGCGCGCGGCATTCCGGAGAACAAGGCGCGGGCGATGCTCGTCAACGCCTTCGTCGCCGAGATCGTCGAGGAACTGGAAGACGAGGCCCTAGTCGAAGCGCTGGAAGGCGTGATCTCGGCCTGGCTCGAAAAGCACGCCTGATCGGATAAATGCCATGGACAAGATAGTTCCGGCCACTGAGTACGACGTCGAAGTCATCCGCCGGGATTTTCCGATCCTGGCGGAGAAGGTGCACGGCAAGCCGCTGGTCTATCTCGACAACGGCGCGTCGGCGCAGAAGCCGCAGGCGGTGATCGACGCCATCTCGCATGCTTACGCCCACGAATATGCGAATGTGCATCGCGGGCTGCATTACCTGTCCAATGCCGCGACGGATGCCTATGAGGCAGCCCGCGAGAAGGTCCGCCGCTTCCTCAACGCGCCTGATGTCAACGACATCGTCTTCACCAAGAATTCGACCGAAGCGATCAATACTGTCGCCTATGGCTGGGGCATGCCTAAGATCGGCGAAGGCGACGAGATCGTCCTGACGATCATGGAGCACCATTCCAATATCGTGCCCTGGCACTTCATCCGCGAGCGCCAGGGCGCCAAGCTGGTCTGGGTGCCGGTCGATGACGAAGGCGCCTTCCATATCGAGGATTTCGAGAAGAGCCTGACGGAGCGGACCAAGCTTGTCGCCATTACCCATATGTCGAATGCGCTCGGCACGATTGTTCCGGTCAAGGAGGTCTGCCGCATTGCCCATGAACGCGGCATCCCGGTGCTGATCGACGGCAGCCAGGGCGCCGTGCACCTGCCGGTCGACGTGCAGGATATCGACTGCGACTGGTATGTCATGACAGGCCACAAGCTCTACGGCCCGTCGGGAATCGGCATTCTCTACGGCAAGAAGGAGCGGCTCTCGCAGATGCGCCCCTTCCAGGGCGGCGGCGAGATGATCTTCGAAGTCGCCGAGGACTCGGTCACGTACAACGATCCGCCACATCGCTTCGAAGCCGGCACGCCGCCGATCGTGCAGGCGATCGGGCTCGGTTACGCCCTCGACTATATGGAGAAGGTCGGCCGCAAGGCAATCGCCCGGCATGAGGCCGATCTCGCAGCTTACGCGACCGAGCGCCTCCGGTCGGTCAATTCGCTGCGGATGTTCGGGACAGCAGCCGGCAAGGGGAGCATTTTTTCCTTCGAACTGGCAGGCATTCACGCCCATGACGTCTCGATGGTAATCGACCGGCAGGGCATTGCCGTGCGGGCCGGCACCCATTGTGCCATGCCGCTCTTGAAACGCTTCGGCGTCACCTCCACATGCCGTGCATCGTTCGGCATGTACAATACCCGCGCCGAGGTCGATGCCCTGGCCGATGCGCTTGACTATGCGCGCAAGTTCTTTGCCTGAGGAGTGTCCGTGATGAGCCTGGACGAAAGCGAACAGAAGATCGATGTGCGCGAAGGCATCGTGCATTCCAGCATCCCGGCCGATGAACTGGCGCGGCTCAGCGATGACGTCATCGCCGCGCTGAAGACCGTCTACGACCCGGAAATCCCCGCCGACATCTTCGAACTCGGCCTGGTCTACAAGATCGACATCGAGGACGACCGGATGGTGAAGATCATGATGACGCTGACCGCCCCCGGCTGCCCGGTCGCCGGCGAGATGCCGGGCTGGGTGGAGAATGCCGTCGGCGCCGTCGAAGGTGTGTCGGGCGTCGAGGTCGAAATGACCTTCGATCCGCCATGGACGCCGGACCGCATGTCCGAGGAGGCGCAGGTCGCCGTCGGCTGGTACTGAGCTGCGCTAGTACGCAGTACGGCGCGCGGTATTGATCCGTTTACCTCGGGCGACTACATTTGATTCACGAAGCACCGGATCTTGACCCCGGTTGTGGAAGGAGATGAAGCCGATGGGCTTTGCTGTGATGACCATGACGGACGGGGCTGCCGCCCGCGTCAAGGCGATTGTCGAGAATTCCGGGCCGGAGGCCAAGGGTGTCCGCGTGGGCATCAAGAAGGGCGGCTGCGCCGGGATGGAATATACGATTGACCTGGTGACCGAGCCGAATGCCAAGGACGATCTGATCGAGCGCGACGGCGCCAAGGTCTGGATCGAACCCTCGGCCGTGCTTTACCTGCTCGGCACCGAAATGGGCTTCGAACAGACGACGCTGCGCTCCGGCTTCACCTTCACCAATCCCAACCAGACATCGGCCTGCGGCTGCGGTGAATCCGTCGAGCTGAAACCTGCCGATCTCGCGGCCCTTGCCGCACAGCGTCAGAGTGAGCCGGCGCATTCCTGAAATTCACTCAGACTGACGGAATTTCAGCGCCAGCCAATTGTCTACAGTATCGGCGTGCTCAGTCGCGCTTGATGCTCATCAGCATTTCCCACATGTCGGCGCCGGTCTCGAAGACAGCGGCGTTCGCCTTGTAGTTCTGCTCGGCTTCGATCAGGTCCGTGAGTTCCGTGGCAGGATCGACATCGGATGCTGTCGGGCTGACGATGGCCTGAACGCCGCCTGATCTGACAGAGGTGAGGCTGGTGTTCAGCCTGCCATAGTCCGATGTGCTGCTGTTTGCGACGTTGTTGGCAATCGCGCCGATCCGTGTCGTCTGTGCTTGCATTCCCGAGAGAGCAGTGTTTGCGATACCCGATATGCTCATCAGCCGTTTCCCCGGAACTGGATAGTCGTCTTTTACTCGCAAGGCTTTAGGGAATGCTGAAGGCGCTGCGTTAGCAAAAGATCTATCGGCGCGTGGTCATGCCATCAGATTTGCTCCGAAACGGCACGGCGCCATACGCGTGATCGACACTTGCGTGAGACTTTGCCCGCTCCCGGATACGGAAAGAGCAGCATCACAGCAGCATCGAGGCTCCGCGATCTATGTAGGTATCAAGAAACTGTTCGAGGCGGGGATTTCGCGGTCGCTTGAAAACTTCCTGCGGCGGACCGGTGAACAGCACCTTGCCGTGATCGAGAAAGATGATCTGCTGGCCGACCGTTGCGGCAAATCCGATCTCGTGGGAAACGACGACCATTGTCATGCCTTCGGCGGCGAGGTCGCGCATGACGTTCAGCACCTCGCCGGTCAGTTCGGGATCGAGTGATGAGGTTGGTTCGTCAAAGAGCATGATCTTCGGGTTGAGAGCCAGGGCCCGCGCGATAGCAACACGCTGCTGCTGTCCTCCCGAGAGCTGTGACGGATAGTGGTTTGCCCGACCCTCGAGACCGACCTTTGCGAGGTGAGCCATTGCCCGTTCCTCTGCCTCCTTGCGGTTCTTTTTGTGAACCGTCTTCAGCGCCTCGCTGACGTTGCCGAGCGCCGTCATGTGTGGCCAGAGATTGAACTGCTGAAAAACCATGCCGATCTGGGCGCGAATCCGGCAATTGGTGGGAGCCGGCAGCCGCTCCCTTACGCCATTCGCATTTTCCGCAAAGCCGAGCACCTCGCCATTGACGGCAATGGTCCCCTTTGTCGATTCTTCCAGAAACGCCATGCAGCGCAGCAGCGTGCTCTTGCCTGATCCCGACGGACCGATCACGCAGGAAACCTGTCCCTGGGCAATATCAAGATCGATACCGTTCAGCACGGTGGAATCGCCAAACGTCTTGACAAGATTTTTGACTGCAATCGCGGGAACGCTCATATGTGGAAAAACCTGAATCTTGTGAGTTTCGTTTCGGCGAGACGGCCAAGCCAACCGGTGATTTCGACCAGCCCCCAGTAGAAGAGGGCGAGGACGAAAAGCGCTTCGACGAAAGCATATTGCTGCGATCCGATGGCGCTCAGTGTTGCCGTCAGTTCCGGCACGGTGATGATCGACAACACGGCCGTCTCCTTCATGAGGATGATCGTCATGTTGAGCGAAGGTGGCAGCACCAGCATGGTCATCTCAGGCAGTAATATGCGCCTGACGATCTGCGTGTGTGTCAGGCCAACGCATAGACCCGCTTCGATATGCCCCTTCGGGACGGCGGCAAAGCCCGAGCGGAATATCTCGCTGAAATAGGCCGCGCCGTAGATGGACAGGCCGACGACGCCTGCCGGGATCGGATCGAGCGACAATCCGACGAAGGGGCCGCCATAGTAGACGAGGAATATCTGAATGAGGAAGGGCGTGCCGCGCAGCACTGCGATGGCAATGCCGAACGCCCTGTCCAAGAGCACCCCGCCAAAACGCCGCGCGACAGCGACAAGGAAACCCAGAACGGCAGCGGCAAGAGCGGCGACGATCCAGATGACGATTGTCACGAAGGCACCGCTGGCGATCTCCGGCAAATGGCTGAAAATCACATTGATATCGAACGTCATCGCGGCACTCCCGGGAGGGAGCGTTCGATCAGGCCGCCGGCAAGCGCTACGATCCAATTGATGGCGAGGTAGATCAGACCGGCGGAAGCGAAGATTTCGAGCGGCAGAAAGGTGCTGCCGGCAAGGTCCTGGGCCATGCGCGTCAGCTCGACGATCCCGACAACTGAGACCAGCGAAGAAGCCTTCAAAATAAGGATCGCTTCGTTGACGAGCGCCGGAAAGGTCAGCCGCAGAGCGATCGGCGCCTTGATCCGGCGGAAGATCTGCATGGGCGTGAGGCCGACCATCTCGGCAGACTCGACAAGGCCCGACGGAACGCTGGCAAACCCGCCGCGTAGATTTTCAGCCTGATAGGCAGCCGTGCACAGCGAAAGGCCAACGATCGCCGCAACGATACTCGGCACGTTGATGCCGATCACCGGCAGAAGGTTATAGATCAGCAACAGCTGCACCAGCAGCGGCACGCCGCGAAAGAAGCTGATGAAAATCTTCCCCGGCAACACGAAAAGCCTTTGCCGCGAAAGGAGCATGGCGGAAACAATGATCGCGATCGCAAAGCCGATCAGAATCGAAACTACGCTGATCGTAACGGTGTAGATCGAAGCTTGCAGAAGAAGCTCGAAAAGTTTGGTGGACATGGGCGGTGCTTGCCTGCGTGCTGCGGCCGTGACGTCTGTTCCACGGCAAATTGCGCCCCGACCGATGGCGGGGCGCGGGCATTTCACCGGCAATGATCAGAATGCCGGATCTTTGACAGCGTCAGGCGTGTCGAAAGACGCACCGAACCACTTCTTTTGCAGCTCCGCCATACGCCCGTCTGCCTTTATCTTGAGCATCGCGGCATCGATCGCGTCCATCAGCGGGGCGTGATCGGCGTCCTTGAGACCGATGAAGCCGAAATAGGACTTCTTTCCGAAAGGCGGCAGGACGACTTCGAAAGTGCCCTTTCGCTGGCTGGCGACAAAGGCGATGTTCGGGAGCGAATTGGCAACGCCGGCAATACGGCCGGCTGCGAGATCGGCGTAGGTCTCAGTGAAGGCAGGATATTCGCGTACATCGACTTTGGTCGGCAGCGTGTCGGAGAATTCCTTCAGCTGGTCGAGCTGGGCAGTTGCCTTGCCGACACCAATCGTCTTGCCGGCAATGTCTTCCGGCTTGCTGATCGTCGTGTCGCCGGCCTTCTTGAGGATGGCAATCGTCGCTTCGGCGATCGGCGGCGTGAAGCGATAGCGCTCCATGCGCTTCTTAGTGATCGTTGCTGGACCTGCGACGACATCGAACTTGCCGGCCTCAAGCGCGGGGAAGACGCCGTCCCACGGAAGTGCCACCCACTCGATCTTCACGCCAAGTTCCTTGCCGATCTCGGCAAAAAGGTCGACGTTCAGGCCCGTATGTTCACCAGCATCGATATAGTCGAACGGTGCGAAAGCCGTTTCTGTGCCAACCTTGAGCGTGCCGGCTGCCTTGACGGCCGCCAGCGTATCGGCTGCGTGGGAGTAAACGGCTGCTCCTAATAGGAACGCAGCGCCAACCAGACCCTTCAGCAGTGAATTTGCCTTCATGATCATCTCTCCAGTTTTATTCCCCCGGCGGAGGAGTTTTGTTCCCGATCTTGATTTCAATGCGCGGATTTTTATGCTCCGCTTTTGACTATACAAATAGATATAGGCTGGCCTAGAGTGTCAATGTGAAAGTCGAGGAACGCAAAATTTGTGCCGGGTGGCGATCTTTGCCGATGTGACGCGACCGCTCCGGCACTTTGATCGTGGCGCCGAACGAGGTGTGGACTTGTTGTCGACTTATCAGCGTATTTTCAGAGATATCGAGGCGAAGATCATCAGCGGCGATTGGCGGCCTGGCGACCGTATTCCCGTAGAGCATGAACTGGTGGCGGAATATCAATGCTCGCGCATGACTGTCAGCAAGGCACTGTCGGCTCTGGTCGAGCGCGGCATGATCGTCAGAAGGCGCAAGACCGGTTCGTTTGTTGCATCGCCCCAGATCGACCGCACGGTAATGGATATTCAGGATATCAGCACCGAAGCGGAACTGGCCGGGCACGAACACCGCTTCGAGCTTCTCACACGTAAAGTCGAACGCCTTGGAGAAACGGACGCACAACAGCTGTCGGAAGCCCCCGATGCGGAGATACTTAGGCTTCAATGCCTACATATGGTGGACGGCAAACCCTATGCCATCGAACGGCGGATCATCATGCTCGACGCCGTCCCCCGTGCGCGTGACGAGAGCTTCGCCTCGATCCCGCCCGGCAAATGGCTGCTTGCAGAAGTTCCCTGGTCCAAGGCCAAACACGTCATCCGCGCCGTCTCGGCCGATCCGGCGACGGCGCGAATGCTGGAGACAGTAAGAGGCCAGGCGTGCCTTAGCCTAATCCGGCAGACCTGGCAGAACGGCCGGACGGTGACATATGTCGAGATTACCCATCCAGGCGACCGGTTCCAGTTCGCAGGGACGTTTCATCCGATGGCAAATTGAGTTGGCGCACCCGACGGGAGGTTCTGCAAGTGATCGATGAGCGCTTCAAGACGATCCCGCTCAAGGGTCTGCAAGCCTTCGAGGCGGTGGGGCGTTGCGGCGGCGTGACGGCTGCGGCACTGGAGCTCAAGGTCTCGCCGGGGGCAATCAGCCAGCAAATTCACAAGATCGAAAGTTTTCTTGGAGTTTCGCTACTGGAGCGGAGCGGGCGAACCGTTGAGCTGACCGCCTGGGGCCGGCTTTATCATCAGGAGATTTCGAAGGGATTTGAGCAATTTGCATTCGCTCAGCAGTTGTTGGAAAGGGCACGCAACGAAACGCCGCTGGTCCTTAGCGCGCTTTCTTCCGTCGTCAACAGATGGATCGGCAGGCGAATCTTCGACTGGCAGGCGCTTCACCCCGATGTTCAAGTGAGAATTATTGGACGGGACAAGGAGCCCAGGATCGGTTTCGACGATGTCGATTTCCGCGTAAGCTACGGGTCGGACGTCCTGCAGCACGACCATTATACGGAACTGTTTCGCGATTGGGTCGTGCCTGTCTGCTCGCCGTCGCTGATGCAGGATCGCGCGCACGCGGCCCGGCATCTCTTCGAGCAGCCGCTTCTGCATGTCGAGTGGGAAAGGCACTTCACGCCTTACCCAAGCTGGGCGGAGTTTGCGGCCAAGGCCGGTATACCGTTCGACGCGTCGACGCTAGGCCTCTCCTTTACCCTGTCGAGCAGCGCGATCGATGCAGCCGTCAACAAGCGCGGCGTCGTCCTCGCGCAGATGTCGATGATATCAGATGAGCTCGAGGCGCAGACGCTCGTCATTCCTGTCGACATGCGGATGCCGCTGCGCGAAAGCTACTTTCTCGCCTGGGACCGAGCGGCACTGCAAAAGCCGCGCGGCCGCGAATTCCGCGACTGGCTCGTCGCCATTTCCCGCCAGCAGGCTTGGTGTCAGCCCCCAAGTGAACGTTTTAGAAAATCTAAAACGGACCTTAGCGCCGCGATGTTGATGAAAATTTACGCCTGGTGATAATTTGCGTGGCCACCTTCAATCGGCGGCATGCATAAGGGAGAGCTCGATGGCGCGAACTGACAAGATGAAACTTGGGACCTTCGTCTACACTTTCGGCTTTCATCCGGCCTCATGGCTGCATCCGGCCAGCGATGTCGGCGGCGCCAATGACTTCGCCCATCTGCTCGATGTCGCCAAACGATCCGAGGCGGCCAAGTTCGATTTCATGTTCATGGCGGATTCTCCGGCTGCCGCCGTCGGTGATCCTAATGCGCTTGCCCGTATTCCGACCAAGATGAATCGCTTCGAACCCCTCTCACTGCTATCAGCATTGGCGGTCACGACCAGCAATCTCGGTCTCGTTGCGACGGTGTCGACAAGTTATTACGAGCCATACAATGTCGCCCGCCTGTTCGCCTCGATCGACCACCTGAGCAACGGGCGCGTCTGCTGGAACGTCGTCACCTCCGACCATGACGAAACCGGCTACAACTTCAATCGCGAGGGACTTGATCCGCACGCGCTACGCTATGAGCGCGGCAACGAATTCGTCGATGTCGTTTTCGGCCTTTGGGACAGCTTCGAGGAAGGTGCTCTGCTTCTCGACCGCGAAAACGGTGTCTATTATGACAAGGACAAGCACCACACGCTCAATCATAAAGGCAAGCATTTCCAGGTCCGCGGACCCCTTAACATTGCGCGAACGCCCCAGGGCCGTCCCGTCATCGCCCAGGCCGGCGGTTCGGAACCCGGAATGGACATGGCGGCGCGCACTGCCGAGATCGTTTTCAGCCTCGCGTCGAATATCGAGCGGAACAGGGCCTTCTACGAAAACGTCAAAAGCCGCATGCCGGCCTATGGGCGCAATGCCGACGACCTGAAGATCATGCCGGGCATCGTTCTCAACGTCGGTGAAACGGAAGCCGAGGCAAAGGCGAAGGTCGATTATTTGATCGACAAGATGCATCCTGATGTCGGCCGGTTGATGCTTTCCGAATTCCTGGAAGCGGACTTGCGCGACGTGCCGCTCGATAAGCCCTTCCCCATGGATCGACTTCCGGCGGCGCCGAAGGGTTCACGCGCCTTGTTCGACGAATTGGTCGGTTTCGTCAGGAGCGGCCACACCGTCGGCGAGCTCATCCGGCACTATGCCGAGAAGCATACCGGAAATGGCATTACAGGCACGCCCACCCAGATCGCCGACTTTATGGAGGAATGGTTCGAGACGCGGGCCGCCGATGGCTTTATCCTGATGTTCCCGACCCTGCCGTCCAGCCTCGACGATTTCGTGAGGTTCGTCCTGCCCGAGCTTCGCCGCCGCGGTCTGTTCCGCGAGGAATATGAGGGAAGGACCCTGCGCGAAAACCTCGGTCTTTCAATGCCGGCAAATCGTTTTGCCGAAACGCGGACGCCGGCCCGATGAGTGCCGCGGCTTTGATCAGCGAAGCAGATTTCAAGCTTTCGATGCGTAATCTGGCGGGTGCAGTCAGCGTGGTCATGGTCGGCGACGGAAAAAACCACACCGGCTTCACCGCAACGTCGGTCTCTTCATTTTCGGCGGAGGTGCCCTCGGTCATCGTCAGTGTCAACCGCGCATCTTCCTCGTGGCCGGTGTTGCAGCGGTACGGCTGTTTCTGTGTCAACGTGCTCGCGGCCGACCAGCAGCAGGTGGCGCAATCCTTTGCAGGTTTCGACGGACGCAAGGGCATCGAAGGCTTCGGAAATGCCGGATGGTATCGCCTCAGGACTGGCGCGCCCGTTCTCGAAAACGCTCTTACCGTGCTGGACTGCAGGCTCGAAACGGCATTCCACCATCATTCCCATGCGATTCTGATCGGACATATTTGCGCCATCCAAGTCCGACAAGGCATAGGGCCGCTCATCTATTGGCGCGGCGGCTATCGTGAACTCCGGCGGAGGTCGATTGCCGCGTTCTAGCGGAGCCGCTCCGACAATAGCCCTATCGAGGCAACATCCGCATTGGCAAAGGCAAGTCTGAGGTAATGCTCTTGTCTCTCGCCGAAATAGGCGCCCGGCAAACAGACGATGCCCGATTCCCTGGCGAGTCTTTCGGCGACCTCTGAAGATGATCGATCGGCGAAAGGGTGGCGTACGAAGGCGAAATAGGCGCCGATCGCTCCTATTTCCCAATCATGCAAGCTGGAAAAGACCAGCTTTAACGCATCCGCCCGGCGCGCGATTTCCAGCCGGTTGCCGGCCCGCCAATCGGCAAGCGCGGGGATAGCCGATGCAACGGCAATCTGAGCCGAGCGCGGTGCGCAGATCTGCATATTGTCCATCACCTTGGCGATCTCGGCGACGAGCTTGGGTCCTGCCGTGATGGCACCCAGCCTGTGGCCGGGGATGCAAAAGGATTTCGAAAAACTGTAAAGAAGGACGACCGTGTCCTCCCAACCCGGCTCAGACAGGAGTGAGTGCGGCCGGCCGCAATCCTCGCCCAGGAAATCGCGATAGGTTTCATCAAGGATCAGCCAGGTGCCATACTTCCGGCAAAGAACAAAAAGCTCGTGCAGCAGGCTTGGCGGATATACCGCTCCGGTGGGATTGTTGGGTGAGACGACCGCCAGCACCTTGGCGCCGGCCGCAAGTGCTGCTTCGGTCGAACTCGGATTAGGCAGAAAACCGCTGCCAGGATCGCACTCAACCAATCGACGTCCGATCCCCAGCATCGACAGCGTCGTATCGTGATTGAAATAGAAGGGATTGGTGAGAGCCACCGTATCGCCCGCGCCAGCAAGGGCGATCGCCGCGCACATGAACGCCTGATTGCAGCCGGCGGTGATGTGGATATTCCCTTCGGAAAGGTCGGCGCCGTAAAGCGCGGCGAGATGTGCTGCATAGGCCTTGCGTAACAGGGGCTCGCCTTCGATCGGACCGTAGCCTGTCATCGCCTGCTGTCCGGCCGCCTCGGCAAGCAGGCGAAGCATCTCCGGATGGGCGGGATAGCCGGGTACGGCTTGCGATAGATCGATGAGCGGCCCCTTGTTTCCTTTATATTCGCGGCTCCAGGCGATGACGGAAGGAATGGGCGGGGCCGAGAGTCGGGAAACACGTAAATTGGGTTTTGCAGCGATCATGTCGATTTCTCTTTGATGGCAATTGCTACAACGATACCAATTACCTTCTCAACCCCTTTGTCGGCTGACGGAACCGAAGCGGAGACATAATGCGCATGGTGTGGGACAAAAACCGACTCGAACAGTTGCGCGCAGATTTCGCGGACGCCAATGGTGGTGAGATATTCGATGAGAAGTTTCGGAAAGTGGCGGAGAAGATCATCTCCAAGAACGGCACGAGACTGAATCGCAGATTGCCTGGTGGGGGTTCGCCATCGCAATGCCTTGAGGTGCTTGGCACAGTTATAGGTTGTGACGAAGGCAAGGACATGGGCTTTCAGGCTTTCGAGATTAACGCGACGCTACCCAGTCGTGCCAATCGCTTTCGCTGCCGTTGAACACATTGAGGTCGATCTTGCCGTCGACGCCGTCGGAGAGGCCGGAGCCGGAATACTGCCAGAACACCCACTTGCGGCCGGGATAGACCTTGGAGGGGTGAGCGGCTACCGAGCGCAGCCAGAAGGGATAGTCAAGCATCTGGCCCTTCAGATTGTCGCGATAGAAGTCCGGCGCCGTGTAGATGATCGGGCGCTGGCCGTAATGCCGCTCGAGCTTGTCCATGAAGACCTGCATCTTTTCTCGGACCCGAGCCGGGGAGATGCGGCGCTTGCAGCTCGACTCACCGTTCCACTCGACATCGATGACGGGCGGGAGCGCGTTGGCTTCCTTCGGAACGTTGCGGATGAACCAGTCGGCCTGTTCGCCGGCTGTCCGGCACCAGTAGAAGAAGTGATAGGCGCCATGTTTCAGCCCGGCTTCCTTGGCGCGGCGCCAATTCTTCTTGAACATCGGGTCGAGGTGATCGCCGCCGTCCGTCGCCTTGATGTAGACGAAGTTGGCGCCCTGCTGGCGCAAAGTCTCCCAGTCGATCTCGCCCTGCCAGCGCGACACGTCGACGCCATGCACGGCAAGCTTTCTCGGCGAAGTTCTGCCGAAGTTGATCGGTTTGGCATCGCGGAAGCGGTGGCTATAGATTCGCGAGCGTTTGGGGGATTTCGGGCCGGCGTCAGGATCGACATCCGGGGCATCGGGCATCAGCATCGCGACAGGCCTTTCCGTCGGCATCGGCATGCCGACCGGCCTGTCGGCTGGCGCGAGCGCTTGCGGCTCCGGAACGGGCCCTGTCCAGCTCAGCGCCTGCTGCGGGGGGCTTGCCTGTGGCGCAGGGTCGCCGACAGCAGCAGCCGGTATCGGGCCGTTCGGCTTGCTGATGGCATTGGTGGTTTCCACCGACGGCACAGGGGTGAGCACATCTTCGGCGCCGGAGCTTGCGGCGCATCCCGACAGGATCAGGGTGGCGAGGAGAATTGCTGGCACAGCCGATGGACGCATGAGAACCCGCACGCAAAACAGAGGTCGGCGGCAACATCCATCACAGGTGGAAACCGCCCATTTCGAATTGCTAACAGAGACTTGCTAAGAAAGGTTAAATTTGAACCCTGTGCCTCGCAGGGCTGTGTCAGGGATGGCACGAGCGGTGCATGGAAGGCCGAAGTGTCGGCAGCCCCTCCCGAATTCGTCGGGAAGGGCTTACCAAGTCATGTCATTCCGCCGCTTCGGCGTAGCTTTCCACCGGCGGGCAGGTGCAGATGAGGTTGCGGTCGCCATAGACGTTGTCGACGCGGTTGACAGGCGACCAGTATTTGTCGACGCGGAAGGCGCCGGGTGGGAAGCAGGCCTGCTCCCGGCTGTAGGGGCGATCCCATTCGCCAACGAGGTCTTCGACGGTGTGCGGCGCGTTTTTCAGCGGGTTATTGGCCTTGTCCATGCGTCCTTCCTCGATGGCGCGGGCTTCCTCGCGGATCGCCAGCATCGCCTCGCAGAAGCGGTCGAGCTCGGCCTTGGTCTCGCTTTCCGTCGGCTCGATCATCAGCGTGCCTGATACCGGCCAGCTCATGGTCGGTGCGTGGAAGCCGCAGTCGATCAGGCGCTTGGCGACGTCGTCGACGGTCACGCCTGCGCTGTCGACCAGTGGACGCGTGTCGATGATGCATTCATGCGCGACGCGCCCGGTCTTCGACTTATAGAGCACGTCATAAGCGCCCTTCAGCCGGGTGGCGATGTAGTTGGCGTTGAGGATCGCCACCTTGGTCGCCTGGGTCAGGCCTTCGCCGCCCATCATCAGGCAGTAGCTCCAGGAGATCGGCAGGATCGAGGCCGAGCCGAAGGCCGCCGCCGATACGGCACCCGGCCGCCCATCGGTTTCCGGATGACCCGGGAGGTAGGGCGCCAGGTGCGCCTTGACGCCGATCGGGCCCATGCCGGGGCCGCCGCCGCCATGCGGGATGCAGAAGGTCTTGTGCAGGTTGAGGTGCGACACGTCCGAGCCGATGTCGCCGGGGCGGGACAGGCCGACCATGGCGTTCATGTTGGCGCCGTCGAGATAGACCTGGCCACCATGCTGATGCACGAGATCGCAGATTTCCTTGACCGTCTCCTCGAACACGCCGTGCGTCGAGGGATAGGTGATCATGCAGCAGGAGAGGTTTGCTGCGTGCTCTTCAGCCTTGGCGCGGAAGTCGTCCATGTCGATGTCGCCGTTCTCACGGACCTTGACGACGACAACCTTCATGCCGACCATCTGGGCGGAAGCGGGGTTGGTGCCGTGTGCCGATGTCGGAATCAGGCAGACGTCGCGATGACCGTCGCCATTGGCGATATGATAGTTGCGGATCGTCAGCAGGCCGGCATATTCGCCTTGCGCGCCGGAATTCGGCTGCATCGAGAAGGCATCGTAGCCGGTGACGGCGCAGAGCTTTCCCGTGAGGTCATCCAGCATCTCGCGATAGCCGAGCGCCTGGTCCGATGGCACGAAGGGATGGATATCTGAAAATTCCGGCCAGGTGATCGGCAGCATTTCCGCCGTCGCATTGAGCTTCATCGTGCAGGAGCCGAGCGGGATCATCGCGCGGTCGAGTGCGAGGTCACGGTCGGAGAGCCGGCGGATGTACCGCGTCATCTCGCTTTCAGCCCGGTTCATGTGGAAGATCGGGTGGGTGAGATAATCGCTGGTCCTGAGGAGGTCTTTCGGCAGGCGATAGGAAGGCTCGAAATCCGCGACGGCGAAATTGCCGCCGAAGGCGCGCCATACCGCTTCGAGTGTCGCGGGCCGCGTGCGCTCGTCGAGGCTCATGCCGATCTTCGTTTCGCCGACCTTGCGCAGATTGACGCCTTCGGCGACGGCAGCGCGCAGGATCAGGCCCTGCATATGGCCGACATCGACAGTGATCGTATCGAAGAATCTTTCCGGCTCGACCTTGTAGCCGAGTTTCTCCAGGCCCTTGGCCATCAGCACGGCCTTCTGGTGCACCTGCTGGGCGATCGCCTTGATGCCCTTCGGGCCGTGGAAGACCGCATACATCGAGGCCATGACAGCAAGCAGCACCTGGGCGGTGCAGATGTTGGAAGTCGCTTTCTCCCGGCGGATGTGCTGTTCGCGGGTCTGCAGCGACAGTCGATAGGCGCGATTGCCGCGAGCATCGACGGAAACGCCGACGAGGCGGCCAGGCATGGAGCGTTTGATGGCGTCCTTGACCGCCATATAGGCGGCGTGCGGACCGCCGTAGCCGACCGGAACGCCAAAACGCTGGGAAGAGCCGACGGCTATATCGGCGCCCATCTCGCCCGGCGATTTCAGCAGCGTCAGCGCGAGAATATCGGCGGCAACGATTGCGATGGCGCCAGCCTGGTGCAGGCGCGCAATCAGGCCGGTGAAGTCATGCAGGTGACCGTGCGTGCCGGGATATTGGAAGATCGCGCCAAAGACGTCGACGGGATCGAGATCGGTGAAGGGATTGCCGACGATGACCTGCCAGCCAAGCGGCTCGGCACGGGTGCGAATGAGGGCGATGGTCTGCGGATGGCAATCGGCATCGACGAAGAAGGCTTTCGACTTCGACTTCGAAACGCGCTCGGCCATCGCCATGCCTTCGGCGGCGGCGGTCGCCTCGTCAAGCAGCGAGGCGTTGGCGACGTCGAGGCCGGTCAAGTCGCAGATCATCGTCTGATAGTTGAGCAGCGCTTCGAGACGGCCTTGGCTGATCTCAGGCTGATAGGGCGTATAGGCCGTGTACCAGGCGGGGTTTTCCAGAATGTTGCGCTGAATGACCGGCGGCGTGATCGTGCCGTAGTAGCCCTGGCCGATCAACGAGACCAGCACCTTGTTCTTGTTTGCCGTCTCGCGCAGTTTGTCGAGCGCTTCGCGCTCGGTCATCGGCGCGCCCCAGACGAGCGGCGCCTTCTGACGGATGGCGGGCGGCAGCGTCGCGTCGATTAGGCTGTCGAGGCTGTTATAGCCGATCACCTTCAGCATCTCGGTCATCTCGGTCGGCGAGGGGCCGATGTGACGGCGATTGGCGAAATCGTAGGGCTGATAATCGGTGAACTGGAATTCGGTCGGCGTCGTCATTACGCGGTGAGCTCCTTGTAGGCGGCCTCATCGAGCAGACCATCGGCATCGGCGGGGTTCTTGAGCTTCAGCTTAAAGAACCAGCCGGCGCCTTGAGGGTCGGAGTTGATGAGCGAGGGGTCGGTGACGATCGCCTCGTTGACCGCGGTGATCTCGCCATCGAGCGGACAATAGACCTCGGAGGCCGCCTTGACGGATTCAACGGTTGCGGCGTCGTCGTTCTTGGCGAAGCTCTTGCCCACTTCAGGCAGTTCGACGAAGACAAGATCGCCCAACTGTTCGACGGCATAGGTGGTGATGCCGACGGTTGCGACATCGCCGTCAAGTTCGAGCCATTCATGTTCAGCGGTAAATTTCAGCATGGAAATATCCTCTCGGGAAACAGGGGTTCAGCGTTTGTAAGTCGGCGTGACGAAGGGCAGGGCGGAGACGGTGACGGGCAGGAACTTGCCACGCACCTCGGCGTAGACCTGGGTGCCTACCGCCGCATGGGAGATCGGCAGATAACCCATGGCGACGGGACCTTCGACGCTGGGGCCGAAGCCGCCCGATGTGACTTCGCCGATTTCAGTCTTGCCTTCGGCATCGGCGTAAAGCTTGGCATGGCCGCGCACCGGCGCCTTGCCTTCCGGCTTGAGGCCGACACGGCGGCGGGCGGCGCCGTTTTCGAGTTCGGAGAGGATGCGGCCGGAGCCCGGAAAGCCGCCGGCGCGTGCGCCGCCGGTGCGGCGTGCTTTCTGCATCGCCCATTCGAGCGCTGCCTCGACCGGCGAGGTGGTGGTGTCGATATCGTTGCCGTAAAGGCAGAGGCCGGCTTCCAGACGCAGGGAGTCACGGGCGCCGAGGCCGATCGCCTGGACGTCCGGATGTTCGAGCAACCGCATAGCGACATCTTCGGCCTTGTCGGCCGGGACGGAAATTTCGAAGCCGTCCTCGCCACTATAGCCGGAGCGCGAAACCAGGCAGGAAACGTCGTGCAGCCGGCAGTGGCGCAGATCCATGAATTTCATCGCCGCGACGTCGGCCCAGAGCTCGGCGAGAACTTCGACCGCGCGCGGTCCCTGCAGCGCGATCAGGGCGCGGTTCAGAAGCGTGATGTCGCACTGGTCGCCGATGTGGGTCTGCAGATGGGCCAGATCGGCCTCCTTGCAGGCGGCGTTGACGACGACGAAAAGGTGGTCGTCGACATGGGTGATCATCAGATCGTCGAGGATGCCGCCGGTGTCGTCGGTAAAGAAGCCGTAACGCTGGCGGCCGGCCGGGAGCCCGAGAATATCGACCGGCACCAGGCTTTCCAGCGCCAGCGCCGCATCCTCATAGCTGCCCGACTTCGCCTTCACGATGACCTGGCCCATGTGGGAGACATCGAAGAGGCCAGCCTCGGCGCGGGTATGAAGATGTTCCTTCATGACGCCCGCCGGATATTGCACTGGCATGTCGTAACCAGCAAACGGCACCATGCGGGCGCCGAGCGAAAGATGCAGGGCATGCAGCGGGGTTTTCTTGAGGGCAGCAGTATCGTCCAAACGACGCCTCCGGGGTTTGCGCCTCTTATTAGGGCGCGGGCTCAAATCTGAAGGCGCGGCTGCGCGCTTCTCTCCTGAGCCCCCTCTGTCCCTTTGCCTGAGATTGTTATCCCTTCGGCGAGCGTTTCGAAAACGCTTCTCTCCAGAGTTCCGTCTGCCCCCTTGCTGGTCCTTTGGCCTGAGAGTTTCCGGGGCGGTTGCTCCTTCGGCACCGGTGGCAGAAGCACCGGATTCTCCCAACAGGGTTGGCCGCAATTATCCGGCGGGCGCAGCGCTTGGCAAGGCCAAATGTCGTGACCTGACAAATTTTTGTCGCCAAAGTCAGGGAAGGGCGCGATCTGCGGCAAATCTGCTTTTGCATTCGGCTGGGAAAACGGCTATCGCGACATGCTGTTGAAGGGGATCTCATGCGGCAGACAGGACTGAAAGCGACGCTCTTCCTGCGCATGCTTTGCGCCTTTGGCTTGCTTTTGCTCGGATTCGCCCATCAAGCGCCGCAGGCTGTCGCTTCCGATGGTTATGATGCCGCGGCCTACGTGCTGCCCGACGGCAGCTTTGCCTCGCTCTGCGTCACCGTGAAGGAGGCCGAAGGCAAGACTGTCGGCTTCAAGCCGAATTGCGAAGCCTGCCGGCTGTCTGCATCGGTGATCCTGCCGACGCCGGATGCGGGTTGGTGGCTCGAGCGCAAGCTCGCCTCGCTGATCAACCCACCGATCGGGACTGCAGCCGTTGCCGCTGTTAGTACTGTAGACCGGCCGAATTCGCGCGGGCCTCCGGCCCTCATCTGATCTGCCTCCGCAACCTATGACGCAAAATGCCGGTTCGCCCGAAGAGGGCCGCGGCCGGCGAGGAGATATCCGATGAAAACAATCAAGACTATCGCGCTTGCCGCGCTTCTTTCCGCAACTGCCTTCGCAGGCGCCGAGGCGCATGTCACCTTCCTCGACAAGGAGGCGAAGCTCGACAGCACCATTCTTGCGACGCTGCAGGTGCCGCACGGCTGCGATGGCAAGGCGACCACGGAAGTGCGGGTCAAACTGCCGGAAGGCTTCGTCTTCGCCAAGCCGCAGCCGAAGGCCGGCTGGGAACTCGAGGTGATCAAGGGCGACTACCAGAAGAGCTACGACAATCACGGCGACAAGGTGAAGACGGGCGCCATCGAGATCCGCTGGACGAACGGCAATCTTCCCGATGATTTCTACGATACCTTCGTCATCCAGGGCAAGGTGTCGGGCGTCGAAGCCGGCAGCTCGCTTGCCTTTCCGGTGACGCAGCTGTGCGGCGATAAGGTCACGGCCTGGGATCAGGTGGCTGGAGAAGGCGGCGATCCGCACGCGCTTAAAAGCCCGGCGCCGCTCCTGAAGGTCGTTGCCGGTGATGATCATGGCCACGACCATGACGATATGGCCGGGATGAACATGTCCGGAATGTCCCCCATGCCCGGCATGGACATGTCGGCAGCAATGCCAGCCGGCGACACAGTCAAGGCCGGCGACCTCGAAATCTCCGGCGCCTTCGCCAAAGCGATGCTGCCCGGCCAGCCGGTCGGCGGCGGCTTTTTCATGGTGAAGAACAACGGCAAGACGGATGATCGCCTGCTCTCTATCAGCTCGCCCGCGGCGGGCGAGGTTCAGATCCACGAGATGGCTACCAAGGACAATGTCATGCGGATGCGCCAGCTGAAGGATGGCATCGCCATTGCCGCGGGCGAAACGGTCAAGCTCGAGCCCGGCGGCCTGCATCTGATGTTTCAGAAGGTGAAGACGCCATTTAAACAGGGTGACACGGTGCCAGTGACGCTGAGCTTCGAGAAAGCCGGCAAGGTCGATCTGGTGCTGCAGGTGCTGTCGGCCCAGGGCAAGTAGGGCCGGCCGATTCACACAGAGAGCCTGCGGTTGCGATCACAGTCGCGGGCTTTCTATTGGAAGCGGCTTGTCTGTTAGACATCCTCGTAGGATTGCAGCGCCTGCCGCAGGCCTATCTGTGGTTGCTGGTTGCCCTTTGCCATCAGGTCGAGCGCCACCTCCGTCGACTGGATGATGCTGGAGGGCTCCTCGGCCTGATCGGACGCCCCGCCGTTCAATTGCCGGTCAGCGATGCGCTTTGCATCACGCGCCGCCGTGCTCGTAGCGACGCGCTGGGGTATCCTCAGCGATTCGAAGGCAATGGCGGCGGTGTTGGCCGATATGGACAGGAGCTGCGTCATGCCGTCACGATATTCGCATGGTCTTGGTGCTATCGTAACAAAATCATTGGCATTTTACCGAGTGGCAAGAATTCGCGCGGTTCCATTGGAGTCGTCGCCGAACTGAGGTAAATCCGGCTTATGATTCAGGCTCTCCTTGTCGCGCTGGGCGGCGCAATCGGTTCCGTCCTCAGATATTATGTCGGCCAATGGGCGCTAAAGCTCATGGGGCCGGCCTTTCCCTGGGGCACTCTTGCCGTCAATGTCGTCGGCTGCTTCGTCATCGGTGTCTTCGCCGAACTGGTCGCGCGGAAGTTCAACGCATCGATGGAACTGCGCCTGCTGCTGATCACCGGCTTTCTCGGCGGCTTCACCACCTTCTCTGCTTTCTCGCTCGATGCCATCTCGCTCTTCGAGCGCGGCGAGGCTGTCGCCGGCGGCCTCTACATAGCAGCCAGCGTCGGCCTTTCGATGGCGGCCGTGTTCGCGGGCCTAGCCATCATGCGCGCTTTGGTCTGATTCCGGTTTCCGTTTTGCATGAAAATGCTCTAAGGCTGCGGCAAGAACGCCGGCTTGGCCCGCGCTGCAATTTCCGAAAGACTATTCATGGCTGGCATAGAACATATCAAGGTTGAAGCCGACGAGGCGGGCATGCGGCTCGATCGCTGGTTCAAGGTGCATTTTCCCGGGCTGGGCTTCGGGCCGCTGCAGAAGCTGCTGCGCTCCGGCCAAATACGTGTGGACGGCGGACGGGTGAAATCGGATGCACGCGTGCAGCCCGGCCAGACGGTACGCGTGCCGCCGCTCGATGTCGACGCCAAGCTGAAAACCGGGCCGATCGCCGGCAAGGATCTCAAACATTCCACGGATTTCGACCTCCTGTCACGCATGGTGCTGCACGAGGACGAAAAGGTAATTGTCCTCAACAAACCGCCCGGCCTTGCCGTCCAGGGCGGCTCCGGCGTCGCCAGGCATATCGACCAGATGCTGGAGGCCTGGATCAGCCCGAAGGGCGAGAAGCCGCGGCTCGTCCACCGCCTCGACCGCGATACGTCAGGCGTGCTCGTCATCGCCCGCACCCGGGGTGCGGCACAGAAGCTGACCGCCGCCTTCCGCGAGCGCGATACGAAGAAGACCTATTGGTCTCTGGTCAAAGGCGTGCCGCGCAAGCGTGAGGACAAGATTTCGACCTGGCTCGTCAAAGAGCCGACGGCTGATGGCGACCGCATGCGCATCGCCAAGCATGGCGAAGACGGCGCCGATCATGCCGTGTCCTACTACCGCATCATTGAGACGGCGGCGCAGCGTCTCGCCTGGCTCGAGATGGAGCCCTATACGGGGCGCACGCACCAGCTTCGTGTTCACGCTTTGCACATCGGCCATCCCATCATCGGCGATCCCAAATATTTCGACGACGATCCGAACTGGGATTTTCCCGGCGGTATCCAGAAGCGGCTGCACCTGCACGCCCGCCATATCGACATCCCGCATCCCTCAGGGGGGCGCCTGCGCGTCACCGCGCCTCTGCCGCCGCATATGGTGCAGAGTTGGAACCTGCTCGGCTTCGATGAAAATTCGGCTCCCATCCTGGACGACCAAGAATGAAACTTGCGCTTTTTGATTGCGACGGCACCTTGGTCGACAGTGCCGGGCTTATCCATGAAACCATGCGGCGCACCTTCGAGAAGTTCGGCAAGGCTGAGCCGCGATTTGAGGACACCAAGGCCATTATCGGCCTGTCGCTGGATATCGCCATAGCCCGCATGCAGGGCAAGCCGCACGTCGAGCAGGAAGACGTCGAGATGACGGCGCATTACAAATCGCTGTTTACCATCGTGCGTCAGGATCTCGACTACCGGGAGCCGCTGTTTGCCGGAATCCGCGAGATGATCGATGCGATCAGCGGCCGCGAGGATCTGCTGATCGGGGCGGTGACGGGTAAATCCCGCCGCGGTTTGAAGCTCGTAATGGACACGCACGGCTTCGACAGGCATTTCGTCGTTGCGCGCACCGCCGACGACTGCCCCTCCAAGCCGCATCCGGCCATGGTGACGGAATGTTGCGACGAAACCGGGATGAATGCCGCCGATACCATTGTCATTGGCGATGCGGTTTACGATATGCAAATGGCAAAGGCTGCCGGCGCAAAAGCGATCGGTGTTGCCTGGGGCTATGCCAGCGTGGATGAATTGATCGCCAACGGCGCCGATGCGATCGCCTATCATCCGAACGAGATATTGCGCCATTTTTCTTGAGGTGAGCCCATGCGCGATCTGCTGAACGATCTTTCCGAGGGTCTGAGCCATCCCGATCCCATCCGTCGGGCGCAGATCCAGATGAAGATGCCGCTGCCGAAGTGTTTCTATACCGACGTGGCGGTCGCCGAGCACGAGGGCAGCTTCGCGATCACGCTCGACGGCAAGTCGGTGCGCACGCCGGCACGGCAGGTTCTTGCCGTTCCCACAGAGGCGCTCGCACAGCTTGTCGCCGCCGAATGGCGTGGGCAGGGCGAGGAAATCGATCCGGTCACCATGCCGGTGACCCGGCTGGTCAACACCGCGCTCGATGGCGTGGCAACCAATACGCAGGCCATCTTCGAAGACATTCTCCGCTTTTCCTCGAGCGACCTCATCTGCTACCGCGCCGACACGCCGGAGCTGTTGGTCGAGCGCCAGAGGGAGCGTTGGGACCCGGTAATCGACTGGGCGGCCCACGATCTCGGCGCCCGTTTCATCCTCGTCGAAGGGGTGATGCCTCACGAACAGCCGCGAGAGGCCACCGCGGCCTTCGCCGTGACACTGGCGCGGCATCAGAGTCCCATGGCGCTCGCTGCCCTCCATACGGTCACGACGCTGACCGGCTCGGCGATCCTGGCGCTCGCGTTTGCCGAGGGCCGGCTGACGGCGGAGGAGGCGTGGTCGCTTGCTCATCTCGACGAAGACTGGACGATCGAGCATTGGGGGCGGGACGAGGAAGCCGAAGAGCGAAGAGCCAAGCGCTTTGCCGAGTTCAAGGCAGCAGCGGATGTTTTTTTCGCCCTAAGCGCCTGAAACATATTGCCTTCTCAGTCATTATGGCGAAATCTGCGACTCCAATGGGGTGGTGCGGGATTTTGCGATGGATTGGCTGAGGTCGAGTTTTTGCCGGACCGTGCTCGTCTGTATTGCGCTGACGGCCTGCGGCAGCCTCTCGGCCAACAAGCCGAAGGCACCGCTCTATGATGTGCGCAGCGCTGTCGTTCTCTCCGGCCCGAACATCCCTGCCGAGCTGCTTGCCGGGATCAACGACCGCGTCAATGCCGCCATCAATGCAACGATGCGCGACACCGTGCTGCCGCGGGTGGTGCTGACAATTCGCGTGGTTTCGATTGAGAAGGGACTCGGTTTCCAAAAGGACCGCAACGTCGCCAAAATCAGGGTTGACGCGTCTTCGGTCGACGACGGCTCGGTGATTGCCGTCAGCGCTTTCGACGTAACCAGTATGGCCGCCGACCCGAAACTTGCCGACGACATCATGGCCGAGGACGTCGCTGCACGGATCCGCTCGGTTTTCTCGCTCAGCGGACGCAGCCGCTAGCGCATATCGACCGCGAGAGCGGCGAGGGGAGATCGCATGAAGGAAATTCTCGAAGAACTGGAACGCCGCCGCGGCATCGCGCGTCTCGGCGGTGGCAAGGAGCGGATCGATGCTCAGCACAAGCGCGGCAAGCTGACGGCGCGCGAGCGCATCGACCTCTTCCTCGACGAGGGCACTTTCGAAGAGTTCGACATGTTTGTGGAGCACCGCTCCACCGATTTCGGCATGGATAAGAGCCGTATCGCCGGCGACGGCGTCGTCAGCGGGTGGGGCACGGTCAACGGCCGCACGGTCTTCGTCTTCGCCAAGGACTTCACCGTCTTCGGTGGCTCGCTTTCGGAAGCGCATGCCGAGAAGATCATGAAGGTGCAGGACATGGCGCTGAAGAACCGCGCGCCGATCGTCGGCATCTACGATGCCGGCGGCGCCCGCATCCAGGAAGGGGTCGCCGCGCTTGGCGGTTATGCCGAAGTCTTCCAGCGCAATGTGCTTGCCTCGGGCGTCATTCCGCAGATCTCGGTGATCATGGGCCCCTGCGCCGGCGGCGACGTCTATTCGCCTGCGATGACCGATTTCATCTTCATGGTGCGCGACACCTCCTACATGTTCGTCACCGGTCCCGATGTGGTGAAGACCGTGACCAACGAGACGGTGACAGCTGAGGAGCTTGGCGGCGCTACGGTGCACACGACACGCTCATCGATCGCCGACGGCGCCTATGAGAATGATGTCGATACGCTGTTGCAGGTGCGCCGGCTGATCGATTTCCTGCCGCTTTCGAACACGTCGCCGTTGCCGGAGATCGAATGTTACCAATCGGTGACCGAGACCGATGCGTCGCTCGATACGCTGGTGCCGGCGAGCGCCAACAAGCCTTACGATATCAAGGAGCTGATCCGGAAGGTGGCGGATGAGGGGGATTTCTTCGAGATTCAGGAGAGCTTCGCCAAAAACATCGTCTGCGGCTTCGGCCGCGTCGAGGGCTCCACCGTCGGTTTCGTCGCCAACCAGCCGATGGTGCTGGCCGGCGTGCTCGACAGCGACGCCTCGCGCAAGGCGGCGCGCTTCGTGCGCTTCTGCGACTGCTTCAACATTCCGATCGTCACTTTCGTCGACGTGCCAGGCTTTCTGCCGGGCACGGCGCAGGAATATGGGGGCCTGATCAAGCACGGCGCCAAGCTGCTCTTCGCCTATGCCGAGGCGACGGTGCCGAAGCTCACCGTGATTACCCGCAAGGCCTTTGGCGGCGCCTACGACGTGATGGCGTCAAAACATTTGCGGGGTGATTTGAATTATGCGTGGCCGACGGCGCAGATCGCCGTGATGGGCGCCAAGGGTGCCGTCGAGATCATCTTCCGCAAGGATATCGCCGATCCGGAGAAGATCGCAGCCCATACGAAAATGTACGAGGACAGGTTCCTGTCGCCCTTCGTCGCTGCCGAGCGCGGTTATGTCGACGAGGTGATCATGCCGCATTCGACCCGGCGGCGGCTGGCGCGCGGCCTGAAGATGCTGCGCAACAAGGATCTCGCCAATCCCTGGAAAAAACACGACAACATCCCGCTCTGATATCTGGCCGCGTTGCCTGCTGTCGAAAAAGTGAACGGCCGTCAGCGATCCGTGTGTTCAATCGCGGCCGGAGACGGGCTAACGCTCGGCTGCAATTTCTTTAATGGAGAGGTTAATGTCAACTTTCGAGCGTCTTTCCGCTTATCGCCCCTATGGGCTAGCCGCTCTCAGAATCATCACCGCGCTGCTGTTTATCGAGCACGGCACCATGAAGCTTTTCGCCTTCCCGGCTGAGCAGATGCCGGGCTCGCTGCCGCCGTTGATTCTTTTCGCGGCTCTTCTGGAGCTTGTTGGCGGACTTCTTATTCTCGTCGGCCTGCTGACGCGGCCCGTGGCCTTCTTGCTGGCCGGCGAAATGGCGGTCGCCTATTTCATGGCGCATGCGCCGAAAAGCTTCTTCCCGGCCCTCAACCAGGGCGACGCGGCGATTCTGTTCTGCTTTGTCTTCCTCTACCTGTTCTTCTCGGGTGCCGGCGCTTTCTCCGTCGACAACCGTAAGGCAGCGTGAGCGATTGCTGAGGGGCGTCGGTGACGCCCCTCAAGCTTATTTCAGGCTGTCAGCTTGAGACCGGCGATGCCGCCGACGATTAGCATGATGCAGGCAAGGCGGGAGACGCTTGCCTGATCGCCGAGCAGCCAAATGCCGAGGAGCACGGTGCCGACCGTGCCGATGCCGGTCCACACCGCATAAGCGGTGCCGATCGGCAGGTACTTCACCGCCAGGCCGAGCAGGACGACGCTCACCACCATGGAAATGACGGTCAGCGCCGTCGGCAGCGGCCGCGTGAAACCCTCGGTGTATTTAAGGCCGATCGCCCAGCCACATTCGAAAAGGCCAGCGAGAAAAAGCAGAAACCAGGCCATACGCCTTCTCCTTGTTCAAGAGCGAGGCCGTCCCCGCGACGGTTGCATCCTCAGGGCGCCGCAGTCGTCTGCGATTGTGCCTATATCAGTGAGGGAACGGCTGTCTTCAAGGTAGGAATCGGCATGGCTGCCATGCCACCCGTTTCTTGCCGGCCGCCAAAGAGGTCATGACTGGCCGCCGGCCTCGGCGGAAAGGCTCTTGGCACGGCGGCAGAGGCGATCGAAAGTTTCGAGGAATCGCGAGCGGTCTTTCGGGCTGAAGGCGGCGTTGTAACCTTTGCTTTCCCCGGTTTCGCGCAAATGCGCACCGAGATCGCGCATGGCGCTCGCCATGCCGATATTAGTCTCGTCGAAGACACGCCCGGTCGGACCGCTGACGAAGGCGCCGGCGGCGACGCAGCGCACTGCAAGCGGCACGTCGGCGGTAACGACGACGTCGCCGGCGCCGGCGCGCTCGGCGATCCAGTTATCGGCGGCATCGAAGGCATTGGAGACGATGACGTTGTGGACCATCGGGTCGCGGGACGGGCGCAGGCCGGAATTGGCGACGAAGGTGACTTCGAGGCCGTGGCGTTCGGCAACCTTCAGGATCTCCGGCTTCACCGGGCAGGCATCGGCGTCGACATAGATCATGGCGGTGTCCTCATGCCATCTGAATGGCCGGCCGTCTGACCATATCGATATGGGGAATGCCGTCTTCCAGATATTCCTGCGACGTCCCGACAAAGCCGAAGGATTCGTAGAAGCGGCGCAGATGGGCCTGCGCTGACAAGGCAATCGGATTTGCCGGATAACGCCGCTCACAGGCGGTGATCGATTCACGCATCAATGCGTCGCCCAGACGTTTGCCGCGATGGGCAGGCGAGACGACGACGCGGCCGATCTTGGACGGGTCCTGCGGCTCATGCGGTTTGAGGATCCGCGCCGCCGCCAGGAGGTCACCGCCCTCCAGCAGTCTGAGATGCAGGGCATCGATGTCCTTGCCGTCAAGTTCCGGATAGGGACAGTTCTGCTCGACGACGAAGACATCGACCCGCATTCGCAGGAGGTCGTAGAGCTCCCGCGCGGGGAGCTCATCGAGAGTCCTCATATCGACCCGGTAGCTTGCTGCAGGCATCAATAGACCACCACGCCGCGGATGCTTTCACCCTTGTGCATCAGGTCGAAGCCCTTGTTGATGTCTTCGAGCGGCATGGTGTGGGTGATCATCGGATCGATCTGGATCTTGCCCTGCATGTACCAGTCGACGATCTTCGGCACGTCGGTGCGGCCGCGCGCGCCGCCGAAGGCGGTGCCCATCCAGTTGCGGCCGGTCACCAGCTGGAACGGACGTGTCGAGATTTCCTGGCCGGCGCCGGCCACGCCGATGATGACCGATTTGCCCCAGCCGCGATGGCTGGCCTCCAGCGCCTGGCGCATCACCTTCGTGTTGCCGGTGCAGTCGAAGGTGTAGTCGGCGCCGCCGATCAGGTCGCCGCCCCGCTTGGTCATGTTGACCAGATAGGGCACGATGTCGTCGCCGACCTCCTTCGGATTGACGAAATGCGTCATGCCGAACTTCTCGCCCCAGGCCTTGCGATCCGGGTTGATATCGACGCCGATGATCATGTCGGCGCCGGCAAGCCGCAGGCCCTGAATGACGTTCAGGCCGATGCCGCCAAGCCCGAAGACGATCGCCGTCGATCCGACCTCGACCTTGGCGGTGTTGATGACGGCGCCGATGCCGGTGGTGACGCCGCAGCCGATGTAGCAAATCTTGTCGAAGGGCGCGTCGGGATTGATCTTGGCGAGCGCGATCTCCGGCAGCACCGTGTAATTGGCAAAGGTCGAGCAGCCCATATAGTGATGGATCTTGTCCTTGCCGATCGAGAAGCGCGAGGTGCCGTCCGGCATCACGCCCTGGCCTTGGGTGGCGCGGATGGCGGTGCAGAGATTGGTTTTGCGCGATGTGCAGGAATAACACTCGCGGCATTCCGGCGTATAAAGCGGAATGACATGGTCGCCCTTCTTGACCGAGGTCACACCCGGGCCGACATCGACGACGATGCCGGCGCCCTCATGGCCGAGGATGGCGGGGAACAGGCCTTCCGGATCGGCGCCCGACAGGGTGAAATCGTCGGTATGGCAGATGCCCGTCGCCTTGACCTCCACCAGCACTTCGCCAGCCTTCGGCCCCTCCAGCTGCACGGTCATCACTTCAAGCGGTTTTCCAGCCTGAACGGCTACGGCGGCGCGAACGTCCATCTTCCTATCCTGCTAATTTGTCGGTTCCCAACTGCTTGCATCGGCCAAGCTTGACATGGCTGGCGAGCAGGGCTCAAGCGAATTCCATGATGACGGCGTCGACGGCCAGGCTTTCGCCGGCGGCGGCATTGATCTTCGAGACGACGAGATCGCGCTCGGCGCGCAAGACGTTTTCCATCTTCATCGCCTCGACGATCGCAAGCGTCTCACCGGCCTTGACCTCCTGACCCTCGGCGACCGCGATGGACACGACCAGGCCGGGCATCGGGCAGAGCAGGAGCCTAGAGGTATCCGGCGGCAGCTTCACCGGCATCAGCCTGTCGAGTTCCGCATGGCGCGGCGAAAAGACCTTGGCGATCACCGACAGTCCCTGCCAGTCGATGCGCAGGCCGTTGAGGACGGGGCGGATCTGCGCCGCAATATCCTGGTCGCCGACCCTGCCGCTCCAGACCGGATCGCCCGGTCTCCAATCGGTGACAACGCTCCGGCTTTCGCCCTCGATCTCCATCTCCATATCGAAAGGAATAGTGACGAGGCCATCGAGCAATCTGACAGCGACGTAGCTGTCTCCTGTTTTGACCACCCAATGCTCCCGCAGTGTGGCCGATGCGGCGCGCAGGCGATCGGCGAAACGTTCGCGGCGGTTCGCTTCGATGAGCGAGGCAGACAGCGCGATTGCGGAAAGCATGGCTTCCTCCTGCCGGTCCGGCTTCATCGGCGCGAAACCGTCAGGATATTCCTCGGCAATGAAGCCAGTGGAAAGCCGGCCCTCGCGCCAGCGCGGATGTTTCATCAGCGCCGACAGGAAGGGAACATTGTGCTCGATGCCGTCGACGACGAAGCCGTCCAGCGCCCGGCCCATGGCCTCGATCGCTTCGCTACGCGTCGGCGCCCAGGTGCAGAGCTTGGCGATCATCGGATCGTAATACATCGAGATCTCGGCGCCCTCGAAGACGCCGGTATCGTTGCGGACAACAATGTTGCCGGCCCTGCCTTCCGCCGGCGGGCGGTAGCGCGTCAGGCGGCCGATCGAAGGCAGGAAGTTGCGATATGGATCTTCGGCATAGAGCCGGCTTTCGATCGCCCAGCCATCCAGTCTGACATCCTCCTGGCTGAAGCTGAGCGGCTCTCCCGCGGCGATGCGGATCATCTGTTCGACGAGATCGATGCCGGTGATGAGTTCGGTCACCGGATGCTCGACCTGCAGGCGGGTGTTCATTTCGAGGAAATAGAAATTGCGGTCGCGGTCGACGATGAATTCGACGGTGCCGGCGCTCTGGTAGTCGACGGCCTTCGCCAGCGCCACCGATTGTTCGCCCATAGCCTGGCGCGTTTTTTCGTCGAGGAAAGGCGAGGGCGCCTCTTCCGCCACCTTCTGGTTCCGCCGCTGGATCGAGCATTCCCGCTCGCCGAGATAGACGACCTTGCCATGCGCATCAGCCAGCACCTGGATCTCGATATGGCGCGGCTCGACGACGAACTTCTCGATGAAGACGCGGTCGTCCCCGAAGGAGCTCTTCGCCTCGGAGCGGGCGCGCTCGAAGCCGTCGCGCACCTCGGCCTCGTTCCAGGCAATGCGCATGCCCTTGCCGCCGCCGCCGGCAGACGCCTTGATCATGACCGGATAGCCGATGCCGCCAGCGATCTTTTCCGCGCGCGCGGCGTCCTCGATGATGCCGAGATGGCCGGGCACGGTGGAGACGCCGGCCGCATTGGCGAACTTCTTCGATTCGATCTTGTCGCCCATCGCCATGATGGCCTTCGGCTTCGGGCCGATGAAGACGATGCCCTTCTTTTCCAGTTCGGCGCAGAAAGAGGCGCGCTCGGAGAGAAATCCGTAACCGGGATGCACCGCCTCGGCGCCGGTCGCCTTGCAGGCGGCGATGATCTTGTCGGCGACCAGGTAGCTTTCCGACGCTGCGGCGGGGCCGATATGGACGGCTTCATCGGCCATTTCGACATGCAGCGCATCCCGATCCGCGTCCGAATAGACCGCAACGGTCGAAATGCCCATGCGGCGCGCGGTCTTGATCACGCGGCAGGCAATCTCGCCGCGATTCGCGATCAGGATTTTCTTGAACATCGAGACTCCACCCAGAAATGCGTTCCGGAGTTTTACGCATAAAACACCGGAACGCACAATCGGGCTTGGGACCGGCAGGCGGGAGACGTGAGATTAAGCCGCCTAATGTCAGGCGACGGCCGCTTCCGCGACCGATTCCTCGTCGATGATGCGCAGCCAGCGGCTGCGGGGCGGTTCCGGGCGATCGCACAGCGTGACCGCGGCCATGATCCCGGCCCAGTGCGGATGGTTGGCGCCCGGCAGCGTTGCCTGCTCGATCTGTTGGAGGACGCCATATTCGGGCGGCGACACGGCGATCACCCCGTCTGCGGCGATGCTTCTGAAGATGCGCATCGCAAAATCGACGTCCTGGCGTGTGATGTTCTTGTGGTCGACGGCGCGCGACAGCTTATAGCCGCCGATGCCGTCTGTAATCGCCAGGCGAAGCTGGTCGAGGGCAAGCGCTCTCAATTCACCCGGGACATCGGTTGAAATCTCGATGACGTGAAGAATGAGCTCAAGCTCCAGCGCCGAGTTGACGTTGCCGTCGGTCGTGAACATGCGCATGATCCAGGCAACGTTGATTTCATCAAGCGAGCCCTGCGGATAGGTGTAATGGACGATGAAACCGGCGATCTGCTCTACGAAGAAAGCGTTCCACTCGGCACATTTTTCGGGGCAGGAATTATTGAGCGCCAACATTGCAACGACATCCTGGGACGTCCGGATCCCCTCGGGGAAAGCATGTTTGCGCAGCAGCACGATATCTTCGGCCGTCAGCCGATGCTTGCCGGCCACGACACAGGCCGGAAAAGCGAGACGGAATTCGCTCATGTTTTAACTCCAGGCTTCATCATGAAGCCGGAGACAGTTTTAGCGACTGCGCATTGACGATCCCTCAAGAAGGGGAGTTAACCGGCTGCTGCGCGAATCACGAAGATTTTAGCGATCGCGCCTGCAGCCGCTCTCGCCAGATGATGAAGAGGCCGGATGCGACGATGATGAAAATGCCGATCCATTTGGAGAAATTCGGGAAATCATTGAACAGCGCATAGCCGAGCACGGTGGCCGAGATGATCTCGAAATATTGGAACGGGGCAAGCAGCGACAGCGGTGCAAGCCGGAACGCTCGCACCACCAGCATGTGCGCATATCCTGAGATCGAGCCGAGGGCGAGAAGCAGCGCAAGGCCGAGGCCGGAGGAGGGCAGGGATATGGCGAAGTCCCCATTGCCGGCGCTGCTGCCGACGAGAAGGGCGGCCGCCATGAAGATCGTTCCGCCGATGCCGGCCATCGTCTGCATGGTGAGCGGCGAATCAGCCTCGCCGATCGCGCGATTGAGGAAAAGGTAGAGCGAGAAGAGAAAGGCGCAGGCTACCGGCAGCAGCGCCTTCAGGCCGAAAATCTCGTAACTCGGCTGGATGACGATCATGGCGCCGCCGAAACCGACAGCGATCGCCATCCAGCGGCGCCAGCCGACCTTCTCTCCAAGGAACAGGGCCGACATGGCGGTCAGCATGAAAGGCTCGACGAAATAGATGGCAAATACGTCGGCCAGCGGCATGTATTTGACGGCGACAAAAAACAGCAGGCTCGCTGCCCCGTGCAACACGCCGCGCAGCAGATTCATCCACGGCCGCTTTGCGGAAAGCGCCCTGCGTCCAAAAACAGCAAAGAGAATCGGCAGGGTGCAGGCGATCTGGAAGAAGAAGCGATAGAAGGTGACCTGACCCGGCGACATCGCCTCAAAGGTCGCCATATATTTGGCGATGGCATCCATGGTGGGCAGAATGAACATGGCGCCGGACATGATTGCCATGCCCTGCAGGGAATTTTGATGGGGCTTTGACATGGCTGCCGATTCTTATGGGAACAGTGCCCATCAATCACGGGAAAGGCGGGCAAATCAAGCCCGTGAAACCCCGCAAACGGTCAGGCGTCATTGACCGTTTCACCAAAAACCGTCTCGAAAGCGGCGCGCAGCCGGATGTCCACATCCGCCATCATGAGGGGAAGGCCGAGATCGACGAGGCTTGTGACGCCATAGGCAGATATCCCGCAGGGCACGATGCCGCTGAAATGATCGAGATCGGGATCGACGTTGAGCGACAGGCCGTGGAAGGTCACCCATTTGCGCAGCCGGATGCCGAGGGCGGCAATCTTGTCTTCAGCCATCGTGCCGTCTGACAGCAACGGCTTTTCCGGGCGGCGAACCCAGACGCCGACACGATCCTCGCGGCGCTCGCCGCGCACGTTCATCATGTCGAGCGTACGGATGACGACCTCCTCGAGCGCGGCGACAAAGGCGCGTACATCCTGGCGCCTGCGCTTCAGGTCGAGCATGACATAGGCGACGCGCTGACCGGGTCCGTGATAGGTATATTCACCGCCGCGTCCCGTCGCAAAGACCGGAAAGCGATCCGGCTGGACGAGGTCGCCCGCATTGGCGCTGGTGCCGGCAGTATAGAGCGGCGGATGTTCCACGAGCCAGACAAGCTCGTCGCCGCCTTCTCCGATCGCCGCCACCTCGCGCTCCAT
This sequence comes from Rhizobium sp. CNPSo 3670, assembly GCF_057784555.1. NCBI lineage: Bacteria > Pseudomonadati > Pseudomonadota > Alphaproteobacteria > Hyphomicrobiales > Rhizobiaceae > Rhizobium > Rhizobium sp. CNPSo 3670. The sequence continues at coordinate 69,476 of NZ_JBXSOL010000004.1, read as the reverse complement.
CGTCTCCACCGCCGCCTCATAGGCAACGAGTCCATCGGCGATGCGCCAGCGCACCGGGCGGGTGCCGAGTTTCGGGAGCATGGAGAATTCGAGATCGGTGCGAAGCATGGCCATTCCTTGCCGCCTGTCCCAAATGCCTGACGAAACAGGGGCGGCAGGAGACCTATATGGACCCGTTTTCGGGCGAATTCAAATGCCGTGAAAGGTTTTCAAAAAAACTGTCATATCGCCCTTGTGCACCCCAAATGCTTTTGCTACATGCTGCCCCGCCGAAGCAAATCGGCACCTACCACGATGCGGTCGTGGCGGAATTGGTAGACGCGCAGCGTTGAGGTCGCTGTGGGGCAACCCGTGGAAGTTCGAGTCTTCTCGACCGCACCATCCCTATCAGGGAAACGTTCGCCGAGCGATAATTTCGGCATCCCTTGATCAGCCCGTGGCTATGATCGCTGCCGTTTCTGCAAAGGATCGGCAAAGCATAAGGGCATTGAGCAAACCATGCGAAAAACGATTCGGCTCTTCGGGCGACTCGCTCGAACTGCGAGATGTTGGGCGGTGGTTTAACCTATTATTAGTTTCGACGAATACATAAGACGCTACAATTTCATATCTGCGGAAGTCTTGGGGATGATGGAAAAGAAAGAGGCGGCAGGCTGGTCATTCCTCGATACATATTTCGTCCTCGACATTATCGAGAAGGTGCTCCTGGGCTATCTCTTCGTTGCGATCGTTATGCGTGTCATGCCCCAGATGCAGGACAATCGGGCGATCATTGACTGTTTGTTGCTGATTTCGGAAGGAGCCGCCGCCTTTCTGATCCTGACGCGCCGGCCGACTCGGAACGCATCTTTGCGCCTCTTCGACTGGTCGGTCACCGCGATCGGGACGCTCTTCCCGCTGCTGGTCAGGCCTTCGGCAGCGGTGCCGTTCGCACCGCTCTGGTTCTGTTTTCTGGCAATGTTGCTGGGTTTCCTGCTGCAGATATCGGCAAAGCTGGTATTGCGGCGAAGCTTCGGCCTGGTGCCGGCAAATCGCGGCGTGAAAATCGGCGGGCCCTACAGGTTGATCCGCCATCCGATGTACGCAGGTTATCTGCTGACGCATGTCGGCTTCTTCCTGGCCCATCCAAGCTTTTGGAATTTTGTCATTTATGCCACGGCACTTGCCGCACAGTGTCTACGCCTTCTTGCGGAAGAGCGCCTGCTCAGGGAGGATCCTGTTTACGCGGCCTTCATGGCTACGACCCGTTACCGGCTCGTTCCATTGGTGTTCTGAAGCCAGCCAGATCCCTGTTTAGAATGAAGGGGCCGATTCTCCGGCCCCTTATTTATCGGATCAATGCGTTGCGCGGCAGGCTTCTGTGCGCGAGGCGCCGCTGTCGGCACCTTTCGTATGGGAGCCGCTCGGGCCGACCATGCTATGGCACGGGGGGAGGGGCTTGATGCTTGCGGTCGCGGTCCTGTCGATCGCCGGTTTCGTCATGGCAACCGGGGCGAAGCCGTCGCTGTCATTGGTGTAATCGCTGGAATAGGCCGGAGCCTTGTGGTTGTTACTATAGTGCACGGGGGCAGGCGGCGCCATCTTGGAGGGCGCAAAGCCATCACTGTCGTTGGTATAATCATCGGAATAAGTCGGCTGAGCGAAGGCAGAGCCTGCAAGGCTGACGGCAAACAGGGATGCGGCGAGGGCAAATTTGATGCGCATGGTTCTTCTCCTCAATCTGTTGTTGCATTGAACAACATAAACCATCCCCGGCGGAGAAGATTTCGCGCGTCAATTGCGGCAATATTGTGAACTGAAGCCGGTCGCTTCATTGCCTTTTGTTCAAATGAAATCACGGTGTTGTTAACGAATTTGACGTTTCCGTTACGGCAGTCGCCGAACAAAATAGACCGCAAGCTACTTGCTCCTGCTACAATCGGAAATTGTTAACTTTTGGTAATGTCCGGAACGAATAGGAGGCGGTGCGCCGCCTCCTGGCGGGTCGCCGCCTCCTGGCGGGTCGTTGATGCGGGTCTTTTCAGTCTTCGTTCGGGATATGCGCGTCAACCCCGGTCAGCTGCAGCTTGTTGCGGACATGGTGAACGCCGTCGACCGAGAGCGCGCCGAGCTCGACCTTGCGGGCAATGCCGATGGTCTCGACCGAGCCTTCGAGGGTGATGACATGACCGTCGGCATGAACCTCGATACTGTTGATATCGACTTCGGGAATGTTTTCGAGAGCGTCGTTCACCCGCGCCTCGAGCTCGTCGCTTTCGTCGCGATCGATCATACCGGCGCGTAACGAATCCTTGAGGCGATTCTCGTTGCCGTCTTGGTCTGTGCCATCGACTCGGAAACCTGTGTTGGGATCGCTGTCGAAATTTGCGGCAGTCTCGCCATACGGACGGTTTGCCGGGTCGCTGCCAGCGGTGCCATCGGCATAGGGCCAGCCGTCATCGAGATTGCGTTCTTCGAGGTCGCGATAATCTTCTTCACGGGAAAGCTCGGGGGCCTCGCGTGAAATCGGGGTCTTGTCACCGATCCTTGCCATTATAGTCGCTCCTAGTTTCTCTCGGGACAACGCCGACAGAGGCGAATGGTTCGGTATGGCGGGCGTTTTGTCAGCCTTGGGTTTTCTCCCATTTTTTGACGAGGCGTTCGCGTTTCAGCCGCGAAAGCCGCTGCAGCCAGAAGATGCCGTCGAGCTGGTCCACCTCGTGCTGGACACAGATGGCGAGGAAACCTTCGGCGGCCTCCTCATGCAAGATGCCGCCGGCATCCTGATAGCGAAAGCGGATCGCCCGTGGGCGTGTGACCTCTTCGATCGCGCCGGGCATGGAGACGCTGCCCTCGGCATGGTTCATCGTCTCCTGCGACCTCCAGGTAATCTGCGGATTGACGTAGAGGCGCACGCCGTCGGCCCGATCGAGCTCTAGCACCGTCACGCGGAGGAAGACGCCGATATGGGCGGCGGTGATGCCGACGCCGGGGGCTGCGCGCATGGTCGCCAGCAGGTCGTCGGCAAGCGCGGGCAGCGACGCATCGAAGGCAGTCACCGGTTTGCAGAGGGTCTGTAGGCCCGGATGCGGATAGCGCAGGATCGGACGGATGGGCATGAAGCGGGCTCCCCTCTCTTTGAGCGGCGGGAAACTATCGCCGGCCGCAGACATTGTCATCACGAAGCACGGTTGGCGCTTTACGACAAGGATGCTTTGAGCTAGCAGGGGCCAAGAATTCCGACCGCGGGAGCCTCGCGCGGGATTCGCTTATCCGCTTGTTGACAATGTGTTTTCGGCCGACATTTGCGAATGCTGTGCGGCAGTCGTTGAAATTCGAACCAGGTGCGAGGGCGGCAGATGACGACGACCGACACGGAAGACCGCATTCGCCGGCGCGATGACGAGGAAGCGGATATCTACGACGAGGACGGCAATGTCCGCGGCGATTTCCTGGCGCTCGTCGGTGCGGCGATCGCCGATCGCGACACGCTGTTCCTGCGCGGGAATGTCGCCCGCCTGCATGAATCCGAGATAGGCGACCTGCTCGAATCGATCCAGCCGGATCAGCGCCTGGCGCTGGTGCGGCTGCTCGGCGAAGATTTCGACATGACGGCGCTGACCGAGGTCGACGAGGCAATTCGCCGCGAAATCGTCGACCAGATGCCGAACGAGCAGATCGCGGCCGCCATCGGCGAGCTCGACTCGGACGATGCTGTTTACATTCTCGAAGACCTCGACAAGGAGGACCGGGAAGAAATCCTCGCCCAGATGCCGTTTACCGAGCGGGTGCGGCTGCGCCGGGCGCTCGACTATCCGGAAAGCTCGGCCGGACGCCGCATGCAGACCGAGTTCGTCGCTGTGCCGCCATTCTGGACGGTGGGCCAGACGATCGACTATATGCGCGACGAGGAGGATCTGCCCTATTCCTTCTCACAGATATTCGTCATCGATCCGACCTTCAAGCTGCTTGGCGCCGTCGATCTCGATCAGATCCTGCGCACCAAGCGGCAGACGAAGATCGAGCAGATCATGCGGGAAACCAATCATCCGGTTCCCGCCGAGATGGACCAGGAGGAGGCCGCCCAGCTCTTCGAACAGTACGACCTTCTGTCTGCTGCCGTCGTTGACGAGAACGGCCGGCTGGTTGGCGTGCTGACCATCGACGACGTCGTCGACGTCATCCACGAAGAGGCGGACGAGGACATCAAGCGCCTCGGCGGCGTCGGCGACGAAGAACTGTCGGACAACGTGATCTCGACGGCGCGCTCGCGTTTCCTCTGGCTTCTGATCAATCTCGGCACGGCGATGCTGTCGGCGAGCGTCATCGGCCTGTTCGACGCCTCGATCGAGAAAATGATCGCGCTTGCGGTGCTGATGCCGATCGTCGCCTCGATGGGCGGCAATGCCGGCACGCAGACGATGACGGTGACGGTGCGCGCGCTCGCCACTCGCGATCTCGACATTTACAATGCCGGCCGCATCATCCGCAGGGAGGCCGGCGTCGGCCTTCTCAACGGCGCTGTCTTTGCGACGATCATGGGCGCGATCGCCGGCATCTGGTTTCATGATTATCAGCTTGGCGGGGTGATCGCGGCGGCGATGATCATCAATTTGATGGCGGCCGCGCTTGCCGGCATCCTGCTGCCGCTACTGCTCGACAAGGTGGGTGCCGACCCGGCGATCGCCTCGTCGGTGTTCGTCACGACGGTGACCGACTGCACCGGATTCTTCGCATTTCTCGGCATTGCCACGTGGTGGTTCGGCATCTGACGGTTCGCCGAAATTGACTATTACGTAAAAGTCAATATTATTGCCGGTTCGACGACGGGGAACACATGCCGGTGAACAAATATTATAGCATAACGGAGCTGACGCGCGAATTTGGAGTATCGACGCGCACGCTCCGCTTCTACGAAGACGAGGGACTGATCCATCCGGAGAGGCGAGGGCGCACGCGTCTTTTCCGGCCGGCGGACCGACGGCTCATTGGAGAAATCCTGCGCGGGCGGCGGATCGGTTTCACCATCGCGGAAATCCGCGAGATCATCCAGGTCTACAAGGAGCCGCCGGGCGAGCTCGGCCAGCTGAAACTTCTGATGAAGCGCGTCGACGAGAAGCGTGAGGACCTGCGCCAGAAGCGCAAGGACATAGACGATACGCTGACGGAACTCGATAATATCGAAGAGGCCTGCCTCGGCCGCCTTGCCGAAATCGGCGTTACCACCTGAGACTTGCCGCAGGGTGGCGCTGAACCTTTATTGCGCCTCGGCGCTGCATTCGCCGGCGATCGTCTGGACTCGCTCATCGCTCTGCAGATCGATCTTGCCCGCCTGAAGCGGTGCCAGCAGCGCCTGAGCCTGCAATCTGTCGAGCGTGCACTGGCAGAAGCTGCGGCAGAGGGCTGCGCCTTGCTGCATGACGCAAGCGGAGTTGCATTGCCTAAGGTAAGCTTCGACCGGATCCGGCTGCGGCGGCGGGACGACAAGGGAAAGACCGTAAGCGATCGCGATCAGCACCGGCTGATGAACGAGGTAGAAGGCAAGGCTGTGGCGGCCAAGCTTCGCCGGCCACCAGGAGCCTGTGCCGATGGCCGCGAGCCGATGCGGCAGCTTGGTTCTGATGGCAATCAAGGCGCTGCTCAAGCCCACGAAAAACGGCGTAGCCCAGGGAAACAGCGGCACATAATCGTTAGAGCGTTGCGGCGTTTCGGCAAGCCCGATCCAGGCGAGATATCTCGGATCGAAGAAGGATGAGCGCAGAAGGCCCGGTGTGCCGAAATTATCGAGAATCCAGGCGGCAAGGAGCGCGACTGTGACGAGGAGCGTGAAGGCGAGCGGCAATCTGACAAAAACGACGCCGATGAGCGTGAGCACCGCGATACAATGCAGGATTCCGAAATAGATCCACGTGTCCGGCATCGCGATGCGGGTGGCGATCGAAATGACCGCAGCCGCCGCGGCAATCATGCCGACACGTTTCCAGAAGGACGGCCAGCGAATTGTTGGCGTGCTGGAGAGCACCAGGCTGATGCCGACGATGAAGAGAAAGGTCGTGGCGATCGCCCGGGCATAGATCTTCAGCCAGCCGGTCTCGGCCGTGCCCGGCGCCAGATAGGCCATGAACTCCATGTCCCAGGTGAAATGGTAGCTCGCCATAGCAATCAATGCGACGCCGCGCGCCGTATCCAATAGGCCGATGCGCGGCGGTCTTGCCACCCCGTCGGCCTGCATTGCCGGCATTGTCATCAAAGTCCCCCGGTCAAATCATTTCCGTCGTTCGACGGCGTGTCGCGGCGAATAGCAGAAAGGTGGAGATTTGATGGCGATCCCGCATCCATGATCGCCAGCCGCGCCTGCGAAAAGAACTGTCGCCGGGTCAGCACGAAGATGACGGTCGCCGTCGTCAGCATGAAGACGTAAGGATTGATGAACCAGCCGAGATAGCCGATCGACAGGAAGATTGCCCTGAGACCCTCGTTGAAATTGCTGCCGGCGATGACATTCATGCGGATGACGCGCTCGGCGGCCCGCTCGGCGGCGATGATGTCGCTCTCGGCTTCGCGCATCATCGGGATGGAGCCGAAGAGGATGGTGCAGTAATTGAACAGCCGATAGGACCAGCCGAACTTGAAGAAGGCATAGCCGAAAAGCGCCGCCAGGCCACCGACCTTCATCTCGAAGGCGGCGTGGCCGCCATGGAGCACGAAGGGCAGGTCGGCAAAGACGGCGTCAACCTTCTCCGTTGCGCCGAGCAGGGCGAAGCAGCTGCCCATCGCGAAAATCGAGGTTGAGGCGAAAAAGGCCGTGCCGTTCTGCAGTCCGGCCATGATCTGCGTGTCGATCATTTTCAGGTCGCGGCGCAGCGAATTGTAGATCCACTCCCGCCGCCGTTCGGTCATCGCGTGGGTCAGGCTGGTGCGGCCGAAGAAGGTGCGGCCCTTCAACAGCCAGGAATAACCCACCCAGACACAGGCAAAGAAGGCCAGAGCGATATAATCCGCCGTCGTCATCAACGATTCAGTCTCCGCATGAATGCGGCCACCTTACATATGCGCCGCGATGCTGCAATGACCGGCAGGGCGTGCCCGGAACGATATAGCGCTATGAAAAGCGATTCCGATTTTCAAAGCGCTGCGTTAGTGTGAAATGTCGCACCGACTCCATGCGATGTCGGTTCGCCGCTGGGATCCGAAACCGGCGGGGTTTAAATTCGCATTCCAGTGTTCAGAAGGCGCATCCATGTTTTTATCGGTATTCGACGTGTTCAAGATCGGTGTCGGACCGTCGAGCTCGCACACGATGGGGCCGATGTCGGCCGCCAATCGTTTTCTCGACCTGATCCTGTCGAATGAATGGCCGCGCCCGTCATCGGGCGCTCAGGTCGTCGCGATCAAGGTCAGCCTGCATGGCTCGCTCGCCCATACCGGGATCGGTCATGGCACGGGCAGGGCTGTCATTCTCGGACTGATGGGCGAAGCGCCCGACGGTGTCGATCCCGACAGGATGGACGGCATCATCGATACCGTGGAGCGCACCGGCCGCATCACGCCTGCGGGCCATCAGGCCTACCAGTTTCAGCCGAAGACCGATCTGATCTTCGACAAGAAACAGCCGCTGCCAGGCCATGCCAACGGCATGATCTATTCCGCATTTGACAAGGACGGCCGGCTGCTCCTCAAGCGCATCTATTATTCGGTCGGCGGCGGCTTCGTCGTTACCGACACCGAGCTGGAGCAGATGCGGGCGAAAAAGAATGCGACGGGCGGCGTGCGCGTGCCATATCCCTTCTCGACCGCCAAGCAGATGCTGGAGATGGCGGAGCGCTCGGGGCTTTCGATCGCGCAGATGAAGCGGGCGAATGAGGAGAGTCAGCGCAGCCGTGAAGAGCTCGATCAGGGGCTCGACCGCATCTGGGAAGCAATGCGTTCCTGCATCGAGCGCGGCCTCAAGGTCGAAGGTGTCATGCCCGGCGGCCTCAACGTCAAGCGCCGTGCCCGCCGCATCCACGATAAGCTGCAGGAGGAATGGCGCAGCAACCGCGTCAATCCGCTGCTCGCCAATGATTGGCTCAGCGTCTATGCAATGGCCGTCAACGAGGAGAATGCGGCGGGCGGGCGCGTCGTCACCGCGCCGACCAATGGCGCGGCCGGCGTCATTCCGGCAACGATCCGCTACTACGAGCATTTCCACGAGGACTGGGACCAGAACGGCATCCGCGATTACCTGCTGACGGCTGCGGCGATCGGCGGGATCATCAAGCACAATGCCTCGATCTCCGGCGCCGAGGTCGGCTGTCAGGGCGAGGTCGGCTCGGCCGCGGCGATGGCGGCTGCGGGCCTTGCGGCCGTAATGGGCGGTACGCCGGAGCAGATCGAGAACGCCGCCGAGATCGCGCTCGAACATCATCTCGGCATGACCTGCGATCCTGTCGCAGGCCTCGTGCAGGTTCCCTGTATCGAGCGCAACGCGCTTGGCGCCGTCAAGGCCGTCACGGCGGCATCGCTTGCCGTCAAGGGAGACGGCCAGCATTTCGTGCCGCTCGACGCCTGTATCGAGACGATGCGCCAGACCGGCCACGACATGAGCGAGAAATACAAGGAAACTTCGACCGGCGGCCTGGCCGTCAACGTCGTCGAATGCTGAGCGTGCGAACTCCATAGCTTCACACTTGACGCCCGCCGCCAAAAGGATTTCAACGGCGGCATGGCATTGCATCTCATCAAACTCTGTGTCGGCGCCGACTCGATCGACGATCTGCGCGAATGGGTGGCGGAGCGCTCGCTGCGCGCCATAGCCGCCGGGCTCGAACCGCATTCGGTTCACACGACGCGCATGGTGCCCAAACGCATGGAGGAGCTTCTCGACGGCGGCTCGCTCTATTGGGTGATCAAGGGACAGGTGCAGGCGAGGCAGAGGCTGCTCGACATCGATACGTTCACCGACGATGAAGGAATTTCACGCTGCCGCCTGATGCTCGGCCCGGAGGTCGTCGAAACCGCGGTGCAGCCGAAGCGGCCCTTCCAGGGCTGGCGCTACTATACGCAGGACGACGCGCCGCCCGATCTGACGAGCTTGGGCGCCGGGATCGCCGAAATGCCCGCGGAGCTGCGCCGCGAGCTGACAGAGCTCGGCCTGCTCTAATTTTATCGCCCTAAATGCCGGTTTCGGACAACGGCGTGTGGATTTCAGCGCAGACGCAGTTGCACCGGGGCGCTGCCGTCCGGCGACGTCACATGCAGATGAATTCGGGCTTCCGGCTGCGAATAGCGCCAGGCGCGCGCGCCATGACAAAGCAGCAGATTGATGAGATCCCGGGTCTTGGCGGACTTCGCTCTCGGCCGTTGCAGACCGATTTCGGCAAGTCGCAGAGCCGCTTCGTGCAGCGGATGCAGGGGTGACCGCCCTTTGGCCCCGCCGCGGCGGTCGCCTGGCATTCCCGGAACATTCTCATTGATCGCCATTGTTTTCCCCGTACGCACTACTGATCGAGTTCAAAACCGGTGGCCGGAAACGCAAACACCGATTCCGGCCGTTAGGGGTGCCGCCGGCCTTGTCGCAGGCAGCACCGAATAGCTCATTGTGCGGCTGCCCAGCACTTGATGCCGGCCTTCTTCAAGGCCTTGCAGGCGTTGACCGCATCGCGCTGATCGTCAAAGCCGCCGAAACGGGCGCGGTAGACTTGGTCATTGCCAGCGCCGTAGGCGACGGCGAAGGGCTTTGCCGAGGCCAGCGCCTTGCCGCCCTTGCTCTTGGCGCTCTCCAGGAGGTCCATGGCCATCTGGCGGCTCGGCGAGACGCCGACCTGCACGACCCAGCCCGCAGGCGCGGCGCTTGCCGGGGTGCTGCTGGTCGAGGCGGTCGTGACGTGGTCGACGGCGGCGTCGTCCTGGGCAGCCGGTCCGGCCACCGGAGCCTGCTGCTTGAAGCTCGTGGTCTTGACCCTGGTCGGCGCGGGCATCGTCTGGGCGACCAGCGGGTTGTCGGACTTCGTCGCCGATGTTTCGGTATAGGCAACCTCGGTCTCGGCCACCTCGCGCGCATCCGGCAGCGGACCCTTATGCGGCAGGCTGAGATCGGCTGCAGCGGCAGAAACCGGCGGCTGCGCCGCGGTGATCGTCTTTGCGACCTGCTGGGGGGCAACCTGCTGTGAAGCGACCTGCTGCCGGGCCTTCTGCGGCTGAACCGGAGCGGGGGTTTCGATCATTTCAGGGGCGGGGGCTGTCTGGGCCACCAGCGCCGAATTTCCGCCGCGGCTCGACGCCTTCGGCAGGTAGGTGGCGATCAGGCTGCGCATCTGGGCGTCGCGAGCCGACCCGGAAGTGCCGCCGAGCACGACGCTGACGATCGACTTGCCGTCCACTTGCACCGAACTCACAAGGTTGAAGCCGGCGGCGCGGGTATAACCGGTCTTGATGCCGTCGACGCCGCGCACGGAGCCGACCAGCCGGTTGTGGCTGCGGATCGTGCGGGTGCCGAACTTGAAAGCGCGGGTGGAGAAATATCCGTAATACTGCGGGAAATGCTGGCGAAGGGCGATGCCGAGGCGGGCCTGGTCGCGCGCCGTCGTCATCTGCGCCGTATTCGGCAGGCCGTTGGCGTTTCGATAGGTGGTGCGCGTCATGCCGAGCGCATGCGCCTTGGCGGTCATCATCTGGGCGAAGCGGTCTTCGCTGCCGCCGAGCATCTCGCCAAGCGCGGTTGCCGCATCATTGGCCGACAGAGTGACGAGACCGAGGATGCCCTGCTCGACGGTGATTGTGCCGCCGGCGCGCACGCCAAGCTTGGTCGGCGCCTGGGCGGCCGCATGAGCGGAGAAGGGAACCGGTGTATCGAGGCGGATGCGACCCTGTTCCAAGGCCTCGAAGGTCATATAAAGGGTCATCATCTTGGTCAAAGAAGCTGGGTATTGCAGCCGATCGGCATTCTCGCTGTAGAGAACGTTGCCGGTCTTGGCGTCGACCACAATGCCCGCATATTTCGGATTGGCTGCCTCCGCGTCGGCATTGACCGAATCAACCAGGACGACCGTGAGAGCCATCGAAAGGATCGCCAGGAGCTTTGCGAAAAAGCTGCCGGACCGGGACGATGATACGGAGGAGACTGACCTTGACACTATTCCACTCTTCGCTTTGCATTTCAGATATTGGGCAGGAACCGCACACCCCCCGCCGCACAGCTCGTCTTTTGAAATTACCGATTCAGCGTTACCAATCCGTTTATGATGAATCGTTTCATGCCTTCTCCGCCGGCATTTTAGGGACCTGTCACAGATCGGTTCACAAGACGCGGCTCCACAAAGAGGCGGATCGCGGCATCAATATGTTCCCAGTCGGCGAGATGGCTGCTGGAGAAGCGGTAGAGGACGCTGAGATCCTTGCCGACCTTGATGTCGCGCTGACAATCTCCGCTTGCAGCCTTGTCCGGAGTAGAAGGCAAGATGCAGCGCACGACGTAGTCCGGCCCGCCTGTGACCGGTGCCGTGAGCAGCACTTCTCCGCCGTAACCGGCGTCGGCGCGAAGTCGATGGAGTGTCAATCCGTCCCGGAAAGGCTCGGCTGCTCCTTCGATCAGATGCGAATAGATCGGCTCCAGCCGGCCGGACATATCGCGCGACATGGTGCTCTGGGCGATCTGTAGGAAGATGAGGCCGGAGGATTGGCCGATATCGTCGAATCGCAGATGATTGTCCTTGCCGTAACCCTGCATGGAGGGCCAGGCGAGGTAAAGATCGACGCGCTCGGCGACGCCGTCATGCCTCTGGCTCGGGAAGCGGATGGTATTTTCGGGGAATTTCACTGTGTCGCGGCCAATGGTCAGCGTGATTTCAGCCGTGCTGTCGGTGTTGCCGGCAAGGGAGATGTGCCGGCCGAACCAACGGCCGGCGATGCTGATGGCGACGGTCAGGACCGCCAGAAGGGCGATCGCGGTCATCGTGCGCAGGAGAAACCTCATCGAAAGAAGCGGCTGCTCGTCGGGTGCGCTTGGGGCGGCTTGGCTCATGGCGGTTCTTCGCGTTTCGGTCCGCCGCAGGAAGAACATGAGCCGCCGGTGCCGATGATGAATCTTATCGCGATGATCGAACCGGCAGGGTTAACACTTCGCTAAGATTTCGGGTCGCGGTTGTGCCGGGATGGACCCTGTCCCAAAAAGGAGTGAGCCGTTCCCGGGACAGCGGGAACGGCTCTTGGGCACCGGTCGGGGACGGGATGCGGGGACTGACCGGGCCGAAACCTGTGCCGGCTTTGCCGGCGGGCCGGCTTACCTGACGCTGCCGACCGCGACAGCGCGGCCGTCCTGAAGCTTCGACCAGCGGGCCGGATCGCTTGCGGACTGGCGCTTCAGATAGGTGTATTCGGTGTCCGACCACAGCAGCACCTTGTTGCGCATGTTGTCGAGAATGAAGTCGCCGTGATCGGTGCGGACCGTCAGCACGGCGTGGCCTTCGCCGTTCGGCTGCAGCACGACGGTGATCAGCGTGTCGGATGGCGAGAAGCCGTCCTCGATCAACATCTTGCGCTTCAGCAGGGCATAGTCTTCGCAATCGCCCACGGTTGTGGGATAGGCCCAGCGTTCCTCGACACCGTAGATCTGTTCGTCCGTCTCCGGCTGAATCGACGAATTGACGGTGTAGTTGACCTTGAGAATTTCCTTCCAGCGGTCCTCCGTGAGGACGGCCGGCCCGGCATCGCCGCCGGCATAGGCGCATTCCGTCGGATTGGCCTTGCAGAATTCATAATGTCCGATCGGCGGGCTGGCATTGCCTGCCAGTGCCATGCTGGCGGGCGTTGCCTGTCCCGAGCTCGCCATTGCCATCATGATCGCACCGGCCAGCAGGCCGCCTTTCAGGATGTTCGCAGTTGTCATTGCCGTCTCCCCTAAGTTGAGGCGACAATGACACGGACGTTTTTACCTCGCGCAAAATTACGCAATAGAATTAAATGCTTAGTTGAATCAAATGCCACTAAAACTTGGCTCGAATGCGAATAAAATTCAGTGCGTATTTGTGGCGAAATCGATTAAAATTGTAATGGACGCGACAAGGACTTCGTCCACGGACAGCCTGCGCCGCCGTCGCGGCGTTAAGAGTTTTCGCTGGGCCGGATAAGTGCCGGCGGCGCTGCGACGGGATGTTTGCGGCGGCGATACCGGTGGAATCGGTCGGTTGGAATGGGCCGAAAGCATAATATCGCTCGGATTCCGGCGTCCGGCACTAAGATTATTTTTTAGAAAGATCGCGAAATCGATCGGTGGCGGCGACGATTGCTGCGCTCATATCGGGGCCTGCGGTGGAATGGGAAGCGTGCGGAAGGATTACGAGTTCGCTTTGTGGCCAGGCGCGGGCCAGTTCCCAGGCGGTGACGAGCGGCGCCTCGATGTCGAACCGCCCCTGCAGCAGGATGCCGGGAATGTAGGCAAGCCGCGCGGCGTTCTTCAGGAGCATACCATCCTCCAGCCAGGCACTGTTGACGAAGTAGTGGGTGATGATGCGGGCGCGTGTCAGCACATAAGCCGGATCGGCCCAGCGGCGCGGCAGTCCTTCCCCGGCGAGCAGGATCGAGGCTGCTTCCCAATCATGCCAGTCTCGCGCCGCCTTGAGACGCGTCTCAGAGTCCGGATCGTTGAGGAGGTGGTGATAGGCGCTGGCCATGTCGTCGTCCAGCCCTAGCGTGCTGGACGGGATTCCCTGACGGAAGCGGTGCCATTCTTCCGGAAAAAGCGGCGCCATGCCGCGGCAAAGCCAGTGGATTTCCGATCGCCGCGTGGTGGTCACGCCCGATATGACAATCGCCCTGACGCACTGTGGATGCGATTCGGCATAAGCGAGCGCCAGCGTCGAGCCCCAGGAGTTACCGAACAGCAGCCAGCTCTCGATGCCTAGGAAGAGCCGCAGCCTTTCGACATCGGCGACGAGATGCCAGGTCGTATTGCAGGAGAGATCGGTTTCGAGATCGGCTGCACTCGGCAGGCTTCGGCCGCAATTGCGCTGGTCGAAAAGGATGATCCGGTAGGCGTGCGGATCGAACTGCCGGCGCGCCGCGGTCGAACAGCCTGAACCCGGCTCGCCGTGCAGGACGAGCGCCGGCCGCCCCATCGGGTTGCCGCAGGCTTCCCAATAGATCAGGTTTCCATCGCCCGTATCGAGTAGGCCGTGATCGTATGGTTCGATTTCCGGATAGAGGGCTGGCATCGGTGCACCTGCGGTCGAGATAGGCTTATCCATCATATCCGTGGCGAAGGGAGGACGGATGACAGGACGGGAATTGCCGCCAAAACAATCCTGCCCGATTTCACGCGACCTGCTCCGGGCGAACAATGTCGCAGGTTGTTCCATTCATAACTTTATGTGCTTACTGGTTGGAAGGACTTGCGACAGGATTCGCGCCAATCTTCCAAAGCCGGATTTGCTGCCCGCTTGTAGATCGCTTGCGGGGAGGCTTGTGCGTTTCAACACAACCTGACCCGGTGCACGACAGACCCGGTGCGGCTCCGATTTGACAAACGCTTTCGGAGCTGTCCGTCATCAATGGACCCGCCACAAAGGCTCGCGGCAGGGCATCGGTTTTTTCAGGCTGTCAGAGGAATTCGCGCAGCGTCTCGCGGGACTGGATCGACAGAAATTCGATCGCCACGCCTTCGACGAAGTGACGCACGACGCGGCCGCGCATGTTGCCGAGGCGCACCGCCGTTCCGATCGAGGGACGCATTTCGACGTCAATGGCGGCGCCGGACAGCGACAGGTCCATGATCCGGCAGGTATAGCGCGTGCCATCCTCGAGCGTGAGTTCGGTCTTCGTATCACGCGGCGTCAGACGGTCGTGGCGACGATCTTCCGGCAGGCCGAGCTCGTGCTTGTTGGCAAGCCAGGTGAGCTGGGCGGCGAGCTTCTCGCGCTTGCGCTCGGTGGCGTTGATCGACATGGTGAATCCGCGGCCGTCGAGTGTCTGGACGTAACCTTCAACCCGCCCGAGATGATCGATATAGGCGACGACGCGTTCGTTGGCGCGCGGCCGGCCGGAGCAGGTGACGTACATGTCGCCGGGCGACATGTCGATCACCATGCATTCGAATTCCTCGTAATTCGCAAGCATCAGCCGGCCCTGCATATTGATCGGCACACGCTGGAAAACGCCTTGTTCAGGGCGCGGCGCAGGTCGTTGCGTCTGAGCTGGCTGGAACGAGTGCATCAAAGGGCTTCTTCATGAAAACTGGAGAGATTAATCCTTACCTCCAATCCATTAACAGAAGGTTGTTTCGACCCATTGTGACATAGCCGAAAACGAGTGCGCGCCGTGTCCCGAAACGAGACGCTTTAACGCGCCTCGGCGCTCAGCAGCTGTGACACCATGCGGCGCATGGCCTGGCCGAATCCGATGCCTTTTGCCGCGACGACCTCGTGGATCGAGCGCAGTTCGGTCGGCGTGGCCTTGCTGAATTTTTCGGACAGCAGACGGCTGCGGTCGAGCGCCAGGAATTCCAGCGGCACGATCTCCAGCCAGCTCGCAGCCGCTGTCGGAGCGATCGCGCCGAGCAGCCGGTCGCAGGCGCCGTTAGACGAGCGCAGCGGCATCATGATGATCTCGAAGGAGGCCTGATGACCGACGGTGCTGTAGCCGGTGGTGTTGAACAGGGCCGGCATGGCATGGTCCATGACGCCCATCGCCGTGCGTTCGATGTCCGCATGCTGGCCATGCGCCCAGAGGGATGAAAAATGTTCACCGCGCAGGTCGCGCCCGAAGAAATCGCAGATGCGGGTGCCGGCGAGCCGGAAAACGATGTCTCCGTCGTCGCGCGTCTCAAGGATAAAGAGACTTTGCAGAAGATGGGGAACGGCAGAGGGTTCAACCTGTGATTTCAGCGGCGCATCGGCAGCGCCACGGATACGGTTCCAGTAGTCAAAAATTTCGATGGTCGTTTGCACACGCATTTCACCCTGTCCCATTCCGGAGCATTTTCGGGCAGTCATTGCCCGTACAGCTTTTACCTTGCGGATTTCATGCCAGATCCGGGCCGTTAAGGTTAAGAAAGGGTTTCGGTTGAGGCGCGGTGTCTATCGTGACAATGTCCAGCCATCGCTCCGACTTTCGGAGTTCAGCACAATCTGCCGATCCGGGGTCTTTCCAGGAATTCGGGTTACGCCGCCCGGCACTACGGGCGGCTTTTTTTTTGGTCATGCCTCCTGTATGGCTGAGGCCTCAACGAGGCGATAAAGATGAACGAGCAGACGGGCGCGCCAGACAAGGCGCCCGAACCTTCCGAGGCCGAGCCGCCGGCGCGGCCCCCGCGCGTACCGGTCTTCAACCTTCCGCCGGCGCTGCTCTTCAGCCTATGCCTGCTTATCCTCATCTATGCAGTGCAGGCGCTCGTTCTATCGGACGATGCGGCGGGCTGGCTGCTGTTTACCTTCGGTTTCGTCCCCGCTCGCTACGTGATTCCGCTATCGCAGCAGGGGCTGGAGCTGTTCTGGACGCCCGTTACCTATTCGCTGCTGCACGGCAGCACCCAGCATATCCTCTTCAACGCCTTCTGGCTGATGGCCTTCGGCGCACCGGTCGTGCGCCGCATCGGGACGTTACGCTTCCTGTTCTTCTGGATCTTGTCCGCCGCCGCTTCCGCCGCCCTGCACGCGATCCTGAATTGGGGAGACGTATCGCTGCTGATCGGCGCGTCGGGCGTCATTTCCGGGCTGATGGGGGCCGCCTGCCGATTCGCCTTTCCGGCCGATCGGCGACCGATGCCGGTTGCGCATCTCAACGCCCGGCTTTCTGTCGTCGACGCCCTGAAGAGCCGGACCGTCGTCATTTTCATTCTTCTCTGGTTGGTCGGTAACGCCCTGATCGCCGTCGGCATTCCGCTCGTCGGCGACAGCGACCAGGAGATCGCCTGGGATGCGCATATTGGCGGCTTCGTCTTCGGCTTCCTCTTGTTTTCACTGTTCGACCGGGCGCCACGGCCGCCTGCAGAACCGAAGGGAGCGGAGAAGGATATGTTGCAATCCTGAGCGGGGCAGTGCACGATCGAACGATCCGCGATTGGGGGGAGAAGCCGTCGCGGATGCCTGTGACACATGTCACAGGCTCGACAAAGGAGGTTCGAATGACCAGTTCAGTCAAAGCAATCCTCGACCTGAAGGGCAGGGACGTCGTCACCGCCGGGCCGAACACCACCGTCGCCGAGGCAGCCGCGATTCTGAGCAAGAAGAAGATCGGCGCCATCGTTGTCGTCGGCATGGAGAACCGGATTTCCGGCATGTTCACCGAGCGCGATCTCGTGCATGCCATCGCCAAACACGGCAAGGGGAGTCTCGATCAGCCGCTCTCGCAGGTGATGACTTCAAAAGTCTACCGTTGCCACGAGGAGACGACCGTCAACGAGCTGATGGAACTGATGACCAGCCGTCGCTTCCGCCACGTACCGGTGGAAAGTAACGGTAAGCTTGCCGGCATCATCTCGATCGGCGACGTAGTAAAATCCCGGATCGCCGAAGTCGAGCGCGAAGCCGAGGACATCAAGGCCTATATTGCCGGCTGAGGGTCCGGCTGTTCGTTCAAACGTGCTGTCGCTCCTGTCGGGGCGACGCGTCACGGAGCGTTGGCGTAGACTTCCTGCATGCGCTTGATCTCGGGAAGCCTGGCTCGGGCTTCCTCGTAGCCCCGCTCGATGGCCTCGCCGGCGCGATGGAATTCCGAGAGGCCGATATAGCTCAGGCGCGGCTGCAGCGAAATGTCGGGCGGATCGCCGGCAAGGCGAGCGCGGGCAATTCTGTCCTGGATAATGTTGAAGGCCTGCACCATGACTCCGGTCATGCCGAGGCGGGCATAGGGCGCCTCTTCCTGTTTCTGCACTTCCTGCTGCGAGAGGCTGGCATTGTGCCGGACGACGGCCGAGCGGCCGTAGAGATCGTAATTGAGATTGACGGCGACGACCAGCGGCTGCTCATAGGCGCGGCAGACGGAGACGGGAACCGGATTCACCAGCGCGCCGTCGACCAGCGTGCGGTGATTGCTGCGGACCGGCTCGAAGATGCCGGGTAGCGCATAGGAGGCGCGCAGCGCCGTGATCAGCGAACCATTGGCGATCCAGACCTCATGGCCGGTATTGACCTCGGCCGCGACTGCGACGAACGGCCGGTCCAAATCCTCGACGTTCAGGCCCTCGAGATGCTCCTGCATGCGTTTGGTCAGCCGCATGCCGCCGAACAACCCGCTGCCGCCGATCGTCAGATCGAGCAGACTGGCGATGCGGCGCATGGTCAGCGAGCGCGCGAAGCTTTCGAGTTCATCGAGTTTGCCGGCGAGATAGCAGCCGCCGACCAGCGCGCCGATCGATGTGCCGGCGATCATGCCGATCTCGATCTTTGCTTCGTCCAAAGCACGCAAGACGCCGATATGGGCCCAGCCGCGGGCCGCGCCGCCGCCAAGAGCGAGCGCGATCTTGATCCTGGTGACAGGCGCGGGCGCAGGGATTGTCTCGAGTATCGTCGCCATGCCAGAACCGGAACCTTCGCCTTCAGCGCTTTGACGGTGCAGACTCCAGTTCAGCATTGCGCTCTCCCCTCCAGTAGAACACGTAAGTCTTGATAGTGTGCCCGATCGGTTGCCAAATGGTATATAGAACTGGTTTCTGGCACAATAAGGGGCAAATGCGAGTATAGTTCAGTCTATTTTCCGTAGACGTCCTGCGGATCGAAATGACGCTCGTCATCGACGATGTCGAGCATCGGCTTTCCGTCGCGCAGCGTCACCGTTCGATAGAAGCAGGAACGGCGGCCGGTGTGACAGGTCGCGTCATGGCCGGCGACCTCGACCTTCAGCCATATGGCATCCTGATCGCAATCGGTGCGAATTTCCTTCACCGTCTGAAGATTGCCCGAGGTCTCGCCCTTTTTCCAGATCTTGCCGCGCGACCGGCTGAAGTAATGGGCCGTGCCCGTCTGGATGGTCAACGCCAGGGCCTGGGCATTCATATGCGCCACCATCAGCAGTTCGCCATCGCCGGCGTCGGTGACGATCGCAGTGATCAGGCCACGGTCATCGAAACGCGGCGTGAAATCGCCGGCGTCTTCCAACGCCGACTTGTCCTCGGATGGTTGATTGAAGATCAGTTGACTCATTGCGGCCCTCCCGAGGGAGCCGGTATCAGCGGCTCCGCACCATGCTCATGAAACGGGCCTGATCGGCCGGCTCGGTCTTGAACGTTCCGGTAAACGTCGTGGTCAAGGTGGTCGAACCCTGCTTCTGAACGCCACGCATCGCCATGCACATATGTTCGGCCTCGATGAGTACGGCAACACCGCGCGGGTTAAGCGTATCGTCAATGGCCCGGGCGATCTGCGCGGTCATCGTTTCCTGGGTCTGCAGGCGCCGCCCATAGATCTCGACGACACGGGCAATCTTCGACAGGCCGAGCACGCGGCCATCAGGCATGTAGGCGACATGCGCCTTGCCGATGATCGGAACCATATGGTGTTCGCAATGCGAGTAGAACGGAATGTCCTTGACGAGGACCATGTCGTCGTAACCGGCGACCTCCTCGAAGGTTCGGCCGAGCACGTCTTCCGGCGCCATGTCGTAACCGGCGAAAAGCTCGCGGTATGCTTTGGCGACACGAGCCGGCGTCTCGATGAGGCCTTCGCGCGTCGGATCGTCACCGGCCCAGCGCAACAGAACGCGAACGGCTTCTTCCGCTTCCTGCTGGGAGGGGCGGTCCGATTCACGGTTCGGCTGCGGAAAGTTCTTTACGATGGCGTCCATGATCAATGGTCTCCTGGCCCGCATCGCGGACCCATCTGTCGGAATCGCCACTGGTCAGTCCCATGCGGGAATTCATGCACCTTTGGCAGGCTCCGGGGCTTTCAGGGCTGATTTCAAGCGCCCCTCCGGCACGGTTTCCCAATCAAACTTACACAAGGCCATTGCATTTTCATGGCCTTGGAACGACATACATATAGGAAGACGGCCATTATATGTAAGTATCCTCGGATGACACGGTGTGTTTTTTGTTTCAACGACAATGACAGCCCTATTTAGGCCGATCCGCAGCGATTTTGGAGCGGAAATCCAGCATGGACGACATCTACAACAGCAAAATCCTCGAATTCGCCGGCAATATTCCGTTGACCGGGACGCTTGATGATGCCGATGCGACCGCCCAGGCGCATTCCAGGCTTTGCGGCTCCAAGGTGCGGATCTGGCTGAAGATGGATGGCGATGTCGTGACCGGTTTTTCCCATGACGTAAAAGCCTGCGCGCTCGGCCAGGCCTCGTCCTCGATCATGGCCCGTCATGTCGTCGGCGCGACATCGGGCGAATTGCGGCAGGCGCGACTGGACATGCTCGCTATGCTGAAGGCGGACGGGGCAGGGCCTGGCGGACGGTTCGAAGACATGCGTTATCTCCTGCCCGTGCGGGACTACAAGGCTCGTCACGCTTCCACGATGCTGACCTTCGACGCCGTCGTCGATGCGATCGGGCAGATCGAGGCGAAACGAGCGGAAGTTGTCGAGGCGTAACCGAAATGTGCGAGTCTTGCGTCCGGCATGCTGACGATGAGGACGATGGCGGTGCGGCCGCATCGAGACGGCCGCACGCGAGAACTGCGCACTACTCCCGCAATTATAGCGGACCGTTTCGCAAGACCCCGGACCGCCTGCTCGGCATGGGGTTTATCCGCCTCTATCAGCTGACTCTTTCCGGCTTTGTCGGCAATGCCTGCCGCCATGTCCCCACCTGCTCGGAATATGGTTACGAGTCGATCGCCCGCCACGGATTATGGGCCGGCGGCTGGATGACGCTGTTTCGAGTGGGCCGTTGCGGCCCGGGCGGCACCAGCGGCCTCGATCCCGTTCCGGAAGTGCTTGACGACGGCTTCCGCTGGTGGACACCGTGGCGGTATCTCTCGCTCGGACGCAAGAGAGGTTGAGGATGATGACGATGCCCGGCGAGTACAGGCGTGCATCCTCAGATTTCGACGCCTACCTGGACGACGTCCGCACCGATACGCTGATCGACAGCCGAAATGCGATCTGTACGATAACCCAGGGTGTCTTCCAGACGTTTCGCCGACGGCTTGATAACGAGGAGGCGATCCGCTTTGCCAAGCTGCTGCCGCCGGTGCTGCGGGCGATTTTCGTCGCCGACTGGGATCCCGATGAGGTCCAACGTCCCTTCGAGGATCGCAGGACGATGACTCGCGAAGTTCAGTCACTGCGGAGTGACCACAATTTCTCGCCCGACACCGCCATTCGCGACGTGGCGGCGGCCGTGCGGAAACGAGTCGACGAAACGGCATTCGACAGGGTGCTACAGACCTTGCCAGAAGGAGCAGCGGAGTTCTGGCGGCCATGAGCACGTTCATCGCCCTGCTGCACAGCATCGTCCTGGCGCCAGGTCGCCGGGTGATCATGGAAGAGTTGCGCGCGCTTGCCAGAGAGCTTGGCTATCGCGAGCCGCGCACTCTGGTTTCAACAGGCAATCTCGTTTTCGAGGCCGACGACATGCGTCCGCATGAAATCGAGGTTGCGCTGGAAGAGGCCTTTGAAGAAAAGTTCGGCAAACATGTCGATATCATCGTGCGCAGCGACTGCACCTGGATGGCGCTCTGCGGCACCAACCCCTTCAGGGACGGCAGCGGCGACCAAGTGATCGTCCGGGTGATGCGCCTGCCGATCGATCCTGAGAAGGTGGAGGCGCTGAAGCCGCTGATGGCGGAAGGGCAACGCATCGCCGTCGTCGGCGGCGACCTCTGGATCGATTTCGCCGGCAAACCGAGCCAGTCAAAACTGCTTTCGGCGCTGACGACCAAGCGGCTTGGCGTCGGAACGATGCGCAACTGGAACACCGTTTGCGGTCTTGCGCAAATGATCATGTGAGCCGGTTGCTTCTTTACTCCCGAGCGAAACCTGAGTATCAGGCGGCAGCGCCTCCCGCTTGGGTGTCGCGTCATTTCAACCACCCGCATTCGTTGGCGGGACTGGACAAGGAGAATTTCGATGTCCCAATCCGTTTCCCTGACATTTCCTGATGGCTCCGTGCGCAGCTTCCCGGCTGGCGCAACCGGCAGGGATGTCGCCGAATCCATTTCCAAGTCGCTTGCGAAGAGCGCCGTCGCCATTGCGATCGACGGCGACGTGCGCGACCTTTCCGATGCCGTGACCGACGGCAGGATCGAAATCATCACCCGCAAGGACCCCCGCGCGCTGGAGCTCATCCGCCATGACGCCGCGCATGTGATGGCCGAAGCGGTGCAGGAACTTTGGCCCGGCACTCAGGTTACGATCGGCCCGGTCATTGAGAACGGCTTCTATTACGACTTTGCCAAGAACGAACCCTTCACGCCCGACGATCTGCCGAAGATCGAAAAGAAGATGAAGGAAATCATCGCCCGCAACGCGCCCTTCACCAAGCAGATCTGGTCGCGCGAAAAGGCCAAGCAAGTCTTCGCCGCCAAGGGCGAACAGTACAAGGTCGAGCTTGTCGATGCGATCCCGGAAGGGCAGGATCTGAAGATCTATCATCAGGGCGACTGGTTTGATCTCTGCCGCGGCCCGCATATGGCCTCCACCGGCCAGGTCGGCACGGCCTTCAAGCTGATGAAGGTTGCCGGCGCCTATTGGCGCGGCGACAGCAACAACGCCATGCTGTCGCGCATCTACGGTACGGCATGGGCCGACCAGGCCGATCTCGACAATTACCTGCATATGCTGGCGGAAGCCGAAAAGCGCGACCACCGCAAGCTTGGCCGCGAAATGGACCTGTTCCACTTCCAGGAAGAGGGCCCGGGTGTCGTCTTTTGGCACGGCAAGGGCTGGCGTATCTTCCAGACGCTCGTCGCCTATATGCGCCGTCGGCTTGCCGTCGATTATGAAGAAGTCAACGCGCCACAGGTGCTCGATACGTCGCTCTGGGAAACCTCCGGTCACTGGGGCTGGTATCAGGAAAACATGTTCGGCGTAAAATCGGCGCATGCGATGACGCATCCCGACGACAAGGAAGCGGATAATCGCGTCTTCGCGCTGAAGCCGATGAACTGCCCCGGCCACGTGCAGATCTTCAAGCATGGCCTGAAGTCCTATCGCGAGCTGCCGATCCGTCTGGCGGAATTCGGGCTGGTGCATCGCTACGAGCCTTCGGGCGCGCTGCATGGTTTGATGCGCGTGCGCGGCTTCACGCAGGACGACGCGCATATCTTCTGCACCGACGAGCAGATGGCCGCCGAATGCCTGAAGATCAACGATCTGATCCTCTCAGTCTATGAAGACTTCGGATTCAAGGAAATTGTCGTCAAGCTTTCCACCCGTCCGGAAAAGCGCGTCGGCTCCGACGCCCTCTGGGATCGCGCCGAAGCCGTCATGACCGATGTGCTGAAGACGATCGAGGCTCAGTCAGAGGGCCGCATCAAGACCGGCATCCTGCCGGGCGAGGGCGCCTTCTACGGTCCGAAGTTCGAATATACGTTGAAGGATGCGATCGGCCGCGAATGGCAATGCGGCACGACGCAGGTCGACTTCAATCTGCCGGAGCGCTTCGGCGCCTTCTACATCGACAGCAACTCCGAAAAGACGCAGCCGGTGATGATCCATCGCGCCATCTGCGGCTCGATGGAACGTTTCCTCGGCATCCTGATCGAGAACTTCGCCGGCCATATGCCGCTCTGGGTGTCGCCGCTGCAGGTGGTTGTCGCAACGATCACATCGGAGGCTGATGCCTACGGGCTTGAAGTGGCCGAGGCGCTGCGCGAGGCCGGTCTCAACGTCGAGACCGACTTCCGCAACGAGAAGATCAACTACAAGATCCGCGAGCATTCGGTCACCAAGGTTCCTGTCATCATCGTCTGCGGCAGGAAGGAAGCCGAGGAGCGCACGGTCAATATCCGCCGCCTCGGCAGCCAGGACCAGGTTTCGATGGAGCTTGACGCCGCAGTCGAGAGCCTCACCCTCGAGGCCACGCCGCCCGACATCCGTCGCAAGGCCGACGCAAAGAAAGCCAAGGCGGCCTGAAAATAAGGGGAATACGACAGCGCCGACTTCGGCGCTGTCGGAAATTTCTTTCGCGAAGGGCAGCCGCCCGTGCGCCTCCTGTCTGCACTTCCAGATCTTCCTGTCAATGAATGAAATCCGCGCCTAGCGTATCGGACGATGCGTAGATCCAAAATGACCGCGTCTTTGCGCGTCTGATCAGACGCGCGATCGCTGGCACGCCGCAGAAGCGTGCCTGGTAGAATCAATCCAGGCTGGCGCCGTCGCCGCCGCCCTGCGGCACGAGCTGTTCGTAGGAGGGCAGAGGCTCCTCCGGAGCCGACTGGACACCCGGAGGCGGCGGCGTGCCGGCCGGCGGCTGCTGCACCGTGCGGGCCGCCGGGCTCTCGGGCTGCTGCGGCTCCTGGTCCTTCATTAGAACCTCTACATCGGTATTCCGGCCGGCAACCACTGTAAAATCGCGCTGATAGATCTTGTCCTTGTTGCGGGCGATGGCAGAATATTCGCCTTCGGCAAGGACCATGGTCGGAAAGGCGCTGACGCTTTCGCCGACACTGTCGCCGGCGGCAGTCAGGATCGACCAAGCCGTGTCGGCAATCGCCTCGCCGCCGGCTTCGGAGACCAGCTTGAAGGTCATCTGGGCGGCGCGGTGCTGGATCGTTGCCTCTGTGAGCTTGCCGGCCTCGACCTGGATGTCGGCTCGAATGACGGCGTTGACGCTGCCATATTCGGAAACGATGTGATAGGTGCCGGCATTGAGGCGCACGACGGTGTTCGGCGAGACGTCGGCCATGACGAGGCCACGCTCGCCATCGTCACGCACTTCCGAGGAATAGATCGAGAAGCTCAGCTGGTCGGGGCGGATGCGGGCATCAGTGCCGGAGACGGCATTGAGCAGCAGGCCGCCGGCATCAAGGACCATCACCTGCTTGTCGACCTCGCCGTCAGCAGGCACGGTCAGCTTCTTTGTGACGCCGGCGCGGCCGAAGGAGACATTGACGAAATAATCGCCCGGAGCGAGCTGGAAGGCGGCGGGTCCGCCCTTGGCGCTGGCGATCAGCGGCAGCTTGCCGTCGGCGCCGGCGATCGGGCTGAAGACATACCAGGAAAGGCCATCCTCGACAGGCGTACCGTCGGCCGTCAGTTTGGCTTCCATCGCGACGTCGCGCAGCTTGGCGCCCTCAGGCGCGGCGCCGGGCGCGATGAAGGCATTGAGCTTAGGCATCTTCGACGTCGAGTCGAGCTGTTTGAAATCCTTGAAGGCATCCTGCGCACCGGCGCCGAGGGGCATCAATACCATCAGGGCGATGGCGAGGCCGATGCGTGCAAGAGGCGAAATGCCAAACATCTGTTTCGTGAACCGATTGACTTCTGAAATTGCAAAGGCCACTTCAAGACCAACGCGATGGCAAATTCAAGACCCACGCTTTGCAGCAGCATAAAAATGAAAGTTTCTCCCGCATGAAATCCGATATCAAGCTGATCGATTACCTCGCCGTGCGCCGTTCCATTCCCGCTTTCCAGATGTGCGAACCCGGCCCGGAAAAGGCCGAAATCGAAGAGATCCTGCGGCTTGCTTCGCGCGTTCCCGACCACGGCAAGATCGCTCCCTGGCGCTTCATCGTCTATCGCGGAGATGAGCGTGCGCGCCTTGGCGAGGAGCTTCTCAAACTGGCGCTCGAGGCAAAGCCGGACCTTTCCGAAGAGATGACCCAAGTCGAGCGCACCCGCTTCACCCGCGCGCCGGTCGTGGTCGCCATTGTTAGTAAGGCCGGGCCGCACATCAAGATCCCGGAATGGGAGCAGGTCATGTCGGCGGGCGCGCTTTGCTTCAACGTCATTCTCGCCGCCAATGCCAACGGCTATGTCGCCAACTGGCTGACGGAATGGTTCGCCTATGATGAGCGCGCCTATCCTCTGCTCGGCGTCGGTCCCGGCGAAAAGGTGGCGGGCTTCATCCATATCGGCTCGACGACATTCCCGGCGATAGAGCGGCCGCGGCCGGAGCTTGCCGATACCGTGACCTGGGTCGGCGGAGCGGACTGATGTTCTACACCACCGACAGCAACCGGCACGGCCTTGCACATGATCCGTTCAAGGCGATCGTATCGCCGCGGCCGATCGGCTGGATCGGCAGCAAGGGCAGGGACGGCTCAATCAACCTTGCGCCCTATTCCTTTTTCAACGCTGTCGCCGACCGGCCGAAACTGGTGATGTTTTCTTCCGCCGGTCGCAAGGACAGCCAGCGCAACGCGGGGGAAACCGGCGCCTTCACCTGTAATTTCGTCAGCCGCGATCTCGCCGAAAAGATGAATCTGTCCTCGGCGGCGCTGCCCTACGGCAACAGCGAATTCGATTTCGCCGGGCTGACGCCGAAACAGTCCGAACTGATTGACGCGCCCTATGTCGGCGAGGCTTGCGCCGTGCTCGAATGCAGGGTCACCGAAATCATCGAGCCGAAAACGCTATCGGGGGAGCCGTCTGAAAACGTCCTCGTCTTCGGCGAGGTGGTCGGCATCCATATCGACGAGGCGATCGTCAGGGACGGCCGCCTCGACATGTCGATCGCCCGCCCTGTCGCCCGCATGGGCTACATGGATTACAGCGAAGGCAGCGACGTTTTCGAGATGTTCCGGCCTCAGATACCAAAGGCGAGAGCCTGAGGGCAAGGCATAGAAAGGCTTAAGAAATATGGTGAACCAATCTTAAACCTTTTGTCGCTACGATCTCAGCATTGAATGAAACGCGAAGGAATCGCGTTCAAGTGCTGGGGCGTCGCGTGATCGTAGAAGCTTTCCTTCGTTGGATCGAAACGGCCAAGACCGGTGATCGGGCCCGGGCCGCGAACGCACTCGGTCGAGCCTATCTGCAATCCGAGATGAGCGGGGAGGAACGGGCGGCAGCCGAGATGGCGATGACCTTTCTTCTCGATGACCCGTCGCCGCGTGTGCGGCTTGCACTGGCCGAGGCGATCGCCTGGTCGCCCGACGCGCCGCGCGGCCTGATCCTTTCGCTCGCCGCGGACCAGCCCGAGGTTGCCTGCCACGCCGTTACCTGTTCGCCGCTTCTCAGCGACGCCGATCTCGTCGACCTCGCCGCGCGCGGCAATGGCGCCACCCGCATGCTGGTCGCGGCCAGGGCCCATGTCACGCGCCCGGTCTCGGCTGCACTTGCGGAGGTCGGCGATGAAGACGAAGTGCTCTGCCTGCTCGAAAACGATGGCGCTGCCATCTCCAGCCAATCGTTGAAACGGATCGCCGAGCGGCTTGGCGATTGCTGCGATATTCGCAACCTGCTGCTCGACCGCAGCGATCTTCCGGCTGATGCCCGCCAGTTGCTGACCCAGCATGTCAGCAATGCGCTGGTCGGCCTGCCGTTGGCGCAGGCGGCGATCGGCCTGCAGCGGCTTCAGCGCATCAGCCGCGAGGCGACCGAGGCAGCCATTGTTTCGATCGCCGGTGATATCGCGCCGCGGGAGATCCCGGATCTCGTGGAACATCTGCGCCTCAACGACCGCCTGACGCCGTCCTTGCTGATGCATGCGCTCTGCGCCGGCAAGCTGGACTTCTTCGCTGCTGCAATCGTCGATCTGACAGCGTGCAGCGAGCGCAGGGTGCGCTCGATCCTGGCAACCGGGCGCATGCACGCGGTTCGCGCCCTCTACGAATCTGCCGGCCTGCCGAGGGATATCAGCGTGATCTTCGTCGAGGCGACGCTTCTGTGGCGCGACGCCGCTCGAAGGGCGCCGGGCAGCATGCTGGGGACCGTCGGCGGCCGTCTTCTCGAAAAATTCCGCCATCACTATGGTGCACACGGCGCGGCCGGTGAACTGCTCGACATGGTCGAAAAGCTTCATGTCACCGAGCAGCGCCAAACGGCCCGCGTCTATGCGGCGCTTGCGGCGGCTTAGTCGTTCAGCCGGGTCACCACCCAGGAATAGCTGGTGGATACGAAATGCACGGGTTTGGAAAGCGTCTCCCTGACGTCCCGGCCGGATGGCAGATGTGCGCGGACCTGGCCGGCGATGTTTTCAGCAAAGCCGGCGAGGCCTGTCGGTTCTTCGGGTGCCACAGGAGCGGTGTCGGCCGCGGCGGCAGGCAAGGGCGCCGGTTTCGGCGGTTCGGCGGCGGCCAGCGCTTTCGGCGCCTCGCACACGGCGATGACAGAGGGATAGCTGACATTGGCATAGGCCTTGAGCCGACGTTCGGCTTCGGCATCGCAAGCGGCAACGGTTTCCCAGCGTTTGTCGACCGTTGCGACATAGCTGCATTGACTGACGGAATCGTCGCAACCGAGAATGGTCATTGCGATGAGCACCGCTTGCATATTCTGCCTCCTTGGCTATTGAACCTTGAGATCGCCTTAGACGGCGCAATTCCAACCGAAACAAGGCGAAGGCATTAACTCTTCGTCATGTCGCAAAATTTGCGCCTACCGCAAACATTGGAAACCATCATGTCCGTCACTATCGCCCAGGAGCCGCCGCGTCAGGACGGCGTCATCCGCCTTCTCGATCTTTCCGACGCCTATGCAGCGTCGCTCTATCCCGCGGAGAGCAACCACATGGTCGACCTCTCCTTGCTGGAGAAACCTTCGGTAAGCTTCTTCGTCGCCCGCAATGAGGGGGCAATCGTCGGATGCTGCGCGCTGGTCGAGGCCGGCGACGGCACGGCGGAGATCAAGCGCATGTTCGTTGACCCGCAGGCGAGGGGATTGAAGATCGCGAGCGGATTGATGAATGCGCTGGAGGCGATCGCGGGGGAAAAGCGGCTGACGGCGATCCGGCTCGAGACCGGCATCCACCAGCCGGAGGCGATCGCCCTCTACCGCAAATACGGATACCGGGAGATAAAGGCTTTCGGCACCTATCTTCCGGATCCACTCAGCCTGTTCATGGAAAAGCGGCTGGGATAGCAGCTTGCGAAGGCAGGTTCAGCCTTCGGCGACGCGTGGGATCGGTTTCGCCGGCGGCGCCTGTTCGTCGATGACGATCTGCGGCACCCTTTCGCTGCTCTCGGCGTTGCGGGCCTCGTGGATCCATTCGCGCCAGATGGCGACGATCAGCGCCATCAGCACCGGACCGATGAAGAGGCCGAGAAAACCCATCGTCTTGACGCCGCCGATAAGGCCGAAAAAGGTCGGTAGGAAGGGCAGCTTGATCGGCCCGCCGACGAGCTTCGGTCGCAGCGTCTTGTCGACGATGAAGAGCTCGACAGTGCCCCAGACGAAGAGGCCGATGCCGGCGACATGCGAGCCGCTCGCCAGGAGATAGATGGAGACGAGCGTGAAGGAGAGCGGCGCACCGCCGGGTATCAGCGCCATCACCCCCGTGAGCACGCCGAGCGTTACCGGCGACGGCACGCCGGCGATCCAATAAGCCACACCGAGCACAATGCCTTCGCCGATCGCAATCAGCGTCATGCCCATGACGGTGGAGCTGATCGTTGCCGGGACGACGCGGGAAATGCGTTCCCAACGGTTCGGCAGGATGCGCTCGCCCAGCATGTCGATCTGCTTGGAGAAGGAGAAGCCGTCGCGATAGACGAAGAACAGCGCGATCAGCATGAAGAGCAACGTCAGGAGAAGATGGAAAGCGCCGCCGCCAGCTGCCAGCACGGCGCGATAGATGTTGCCGATATGAGCGCCGCTGATCGCCTGAATGAGTTCGCCGAGCGCGCCGGGACTGCCGACATATTTGGTCCAGAGATCATCGAGATAGGGGCCGGCAAACGGCAAGGCGACGATCCAATCCGGTGTCGAGGCGCCGGCGCGGTTGGCGTGGATCGCCCACGCGAGCCAGGTGCGCACTTCGCCCGTCGTATAGGTGACCGCGAGCCCGATCGGGATGACCAGGAAGGTAAGGATCATGAGGATGGCGATGGTGGCGGCGACCGTCGTATTCCCGCCAACGCGGGCAAGCAGCTTGCGATAGAGC
Source organism: Rhizobium sp. CNPSo 3670 (assembly GCF_057784555.1). Taxonomy (NCBI): domain Bacteria; kingdom Pseudomonadati; phylum Pseudomonadota; class Alphaproteobacteria; order Hyphomicrobiales; family Rhizobiaceae; genus Rhizobium; species Rhizobium sp. CNPSo 3670. Next base: position 39,587 of record NZ_JBXSOL010000004.1, on the reverse strand, counting down.
GGCCAGCTGGCAAAGCCGATGACCAGGGCAGCAAGCACCGGCACGAGAAAACCATAGAAGAAATAGACTCCAGCGGCGACGACCAGTACTAGCAGCCAGCGCGCCGCAGAGATGGAGGGAATCAGCGGCGTGCGCGTCGGCGCCGATGGCCCCAGCCATCGCGGCTCATGATTGGTTTTCTGACGGTCGAACACACCCACGCGCGCCTCTTCTTATTGTTGTACTCTGGTTATGGGCCATGAACCCGGCGGTTTCAAGGTGCGCACGGTGAAAGCCCATACAAAGCGTCGCAGTTCGACCATTCGAAACCGTATCTTACTGTTGCGACCGGCGGAGAACCTTGAAGGCGTAGAATTGCGACTTCTGGCTTGTCGAGAAATTATTGTCGGAGCTGAGGATGAGAACGTCGGTACCGTCCCGGGCCTTGCCGAGCGACATCGCCCCGCTGTTGTCCGGGACGAGACCGATTGGCGTCAGATCGAGAACCTGGCTCTCGCGGGGCAGGCACTTCGTAGGTGGCGCCGACCGTTGCGGTGCTGGACAGGAGAACGAAAACGGAAGTCGCGGCAAATCGCTTCGTCATGGCAAGATCCGGCAAGGTTGAAAACGATTCGAACCGACGCACCCACCATTTCCTGGAAAGGTCGCGCGCCGTCCGCTTCATGCGCCGGTTCTTTGACGGAGTTGTTACGGTTCTTCGTCAGTTCCGTGAAATCGCTGATGCTAAAATGCGGCGCGCCGGGCGTATCAGTCAGATCGCTCGGCGCGCCTTACACGTGTTTAAATATCGAGGTTTTCGGCGAAAGCCGCGCGCTCCTGGATGAAGCGGAAGCGGGCTTCCGGCTTGGTGCCCATCAGATCGTCGACGGCGCTGCGGGTGCCTTCGAAGTCCACCTCGTCGATCAGCACCCGGAGCAGGGTGCGCTTGGCCGGGTCCATGGTGGTTTCCTTGAGCTGGGCGGGCATCATTTCGCCGAGACCTTTGAAACGGCTGATCTCCACTTTGGCCTTGCCCTTGAATTCCGTCTGCATCAGCTCGGCGCGATGATTATCGTCGCGCGCATAGGCGGATTTCGCTCCTTGCGTGATCTTGTAGAGCGGCGGCACGGCGAGGAAGAGATGACCGCCACGCACCAATTCCGGCATTTCCTGATAAAAGAAGGTGATGAGCAGCGAGGCAATGTGAGCGCCGTCGACATCCGCATCGGTCATGACGATGATGCGCTCGTAGCGCAGATCTTCCTGCCGGTATTTCGAGCGCGTGCCGCAGCCAAGCGCCTGAATGAGATCGGCGAGCTGCTGGTTGGCGCCGAACTTCTCGCGGCCGGCGCTGGCGACGTTGAGGATCTTGCCGCGCAGCGGAAGGATCGCCTGATTGGCGCGGTTGCGCGCCTGCTTGGCCGAACCGCCCGCCGAATCGCCCTCGACGATGAAGAGTTCGGCGCCCTCTGCGGTATTCTGAGAGCAATCGGCGAGCTTGCCGGGCAGGCGCAGCTTGCGCACCGCCGTCTTGCGGTTGACTTCCTTTTCCTTGCGTCGGCGTAGGCGCTCCTCGGCGCGCTCGATCACCCAGTCGAGCAGCTTGGCCGCCTCGTTCGGATTGTCGGCAAGATAGTGGTCGAAGGGATCGCGCAGCGCGTTCTCGACGATGCGCTGGGCCTCGACCGTCGCAAGCTTGTCCTTGGTCTGGCCGACGAATTCCGGCTCTCGGATGAAGACCGACAGCATGCCGACGGCCGAGATCATCACGTCGTCGGTGGTGATCTGGGCAGCGCGCTTGTTCTGCGTCAGCTCGGCATAGGCCTTCAGGCCCTTGGTCAGTGCGATGCGCAGGCCTGCCTCATGCGTGCCCCCTTCAGGCGTGGGGATGGTGTTGCAGTAGGAATGCACCTGCGGATCGCCTCCATACCAGGTGATCGCCCATTCCATCGAACCGTGGCCGCTGGCCTTCTCGGTCTTGCCGGCGAAGATTTCGCGGGTGACGGTGAATTCCTTTCCCATCGTCGCCTGGAGATAGTCCTTGAGACCGCCGGGGAAATGGAATGTCGCCTTGTCGGGCACCTCCGACCCTTCGGGCAGTACGCCAGGCTCGCAGCTCCAGCGGATCTCGACGCCGCCGAAGAGGTAGGCCTTGGAGCGCGCCATGCGAAAGACGCGGGCGGCTTCGAACTTCATGTGCTCCCCAAAGATCTGGGGGTCGGGATGGAAGCGCACGCGCGTGCCGCGGCGATTGTGGACGTCGCCCAGTTCTTCGAGCCCGCCTTGCGGCAGGCCGCGGGAAAAGCGCTGGCGGTAGAGCTTGCGGTTGCGCGCCACCTCGACTTCGAGGAAGTCGGAGAGGGCATTGACGACCGAGACGCCGACGCCGTGCAGGCCGCCCGAGGTCTCGTAGGCCTTGCCGTCGAATTTGCCGCCGGCATGCAGTTTGGTCATGATGACTTCGAGCGTCGACTTGCCAGGGACCTGCGGATGGTTCTCGACCGGAATACCGCGGCCGTTGTCGGTGACGGTCAGATAACCCTGCAAATCGAGATGCACTTCGATGAAATTGGCGTGTCCGGCGACCGCTTCGTCCATCGCATTGTCGATAACTTCGGCGAAGAGGTGATGCAGCGCCTTTTCGTCGGTGCCGCCGATATACATGCCCGGGCGCATGCGCACTGGCTCGAGGCCCTCGAGAACGCGGATCGACGAGGCGCCGTAATCATCCGCGTTGGAGGCGACGGAGGCGGGACGGGGAGAGACGGGCTGTGCAGCCGCCGGCGCACGCTCGGGCGCGGCCGCAGGCTTCTGCGCCTCCTCGCGTTTTTCAGAAAGAGGCAGTCCGGAAAAAAGGTCGTTGCTGTCGTCCATGGAGCCGTTCAGATCTTCGTCCTGTCTTGGGTCTGGCTTGGCACTTGCATCCGCCGCCGACCCAAAATCACCGCATTTCATGTCACGTTTGCGAATCAGGCAGATTCTGCCAGAAAGCGCCGCGAGACGCGACACCGCCGGATTGGCGGGGTTTTGACACATGATTTGCGTTGCCGGGCGCGGAATGGCAAGCGGCGGCAGGCTTCAGGAAACCATCCGCATGCGAATGTCCACAAGTGATTACACCGTTATATCAGCAATTGCGGCCTTTTTCTTGTCAGCAGCCGTTCTTTCCGCCGGCGGACCGGCGCGGGCGGCCGACACCCTGCCGCCTTTCAAGGACGATCTGTTTTCGAAGCAGACTGTGCTCCAGACGAGCGACGGTGGCGCCTCCGAGGTTATCGACTACGACGAGATGCGCGATATCAACGACCGCGACCAGATCCCGGAGAAGCGGGCGCAGCAGAAATATGTGTCTCTCGCCATCCGCAAGGCCCAGGCGGACGAAACCCTCTCACTCGACGGCGTCAGGCTCGATGTCACCAGGGTGGGACCGGCCCAGAATGCTGCCTTCACGGTGATTTTCATCCACGGACGCGATGGCGACCGCCGGCTCGGGGCCAATGATTACAGCTTCGGCGGCAATTTCAACCGGCTGAAGAACCTCGTCGCCGGTAATGGCGGCGTCTATTATTCGCCGACAGTCAGGAGTTTCGACAGCAACGGCGTTGCCGCGATCGAAGGCCTGATCCGTTATGCCAGCGCGCAATCACCGGGCCGGCCCATCGTCCTTTCCTGCGCCTCGATGGGCAGCCAGATTTGCTGGGGCATTGCGCGTGACGGCGACAGCGTCAAGCGGCTGAAGGGCATGCTCGTCATGAGCGGTGTCACCGATCCCGATTTCACCAGGAGCGCGTTTTACAAGGCGAAACTACCGCTCTGGTTCGCGCATGGCAGCCGCGACCCGGTCTATGCCGCCGCCGACCAGCAGGCGCTGTTCGAGAGCCTGCGAAAGGCGAAATATCCGACGCACTTCACGCTATTTCAGACCGGCAATCACGGAACGCCGATCCGGATGATCGACTGGCGCAGGGCCTTGAACTGGATCCTTGCGGCTTAACGGGCGTTTTCCGGCAGAAATATGCTCGAGATCGCGGAGATTCCCGTTACGTCAGGGGCATGATGCTTTTCTTTACCGCAAGCTTTTGATAATGCGGCCGGGGATATGAAGTTTGTGGAAGGCCGGCATGACACCTGACGTGCGCCCGCTGGTGGCGGGAAACTGGAAAATGAACGGCACGCGTGCCTCGCTCGATCAGATCAAGGCGATCGCCGAGGGCGTTCGCCCGCCGCTCGCCGACAAGGTCGAGGCGCTGATCTGCCCGCCGACGACGCTGCTCTACGTGGCAACCGCGCTCTGCACCGACAGCCCGCTTGCGATCGGCGCGCAGGACTGCCACCAGAAGCCGTCGGGCGCGCATACCGGCGACATCTCGGCCGAGATGATCGCCGATAGCTTCGGCACCTATGTGATCGTCGGCCATTCCGAACGTCGCACCGACCATGCAGAGACGGACCATCTGGTGCGCGCCAAGGCGGAAGCGGCTTTCGCCGCCGCGCTCACAGCGATCATCTGCATCGGCGAGACGGCGGCCGAGCGCCGGGCCGGGCAGGAGCTCGACGTCATCAAGCGCCAGCTTTCCGCCTCGGTTCCCGATGCCGCAACCGCCGAGAACACAGTCATCGCCTACGAGCCGATCTGGGCGATCGGCACCGGGGTCACGCCGACATCAGGCGATGTCGAAAAGGCGCATGCCTTCATGCGTGCGGAGCTCGTCTCTCGCTTCGGCGATGAAGGCCGCAAGATGCGGCTTCTCTATGGCGGCTCGGTTAAACCCGCCAATGCCGGAGAACTGCTGGGCATCGCCAACGTCGACGGCGCGCTGATCGGTGGAGCGAGCTTGAAAGCCGCCGACTTCCTCGCCATCTACCGGGCTTATGAGGCGCTGCTCGCCTGACGCGTTGTTCATAGCTCGGTTTATTCCGGCAGAAGGGCTTGGAATAGGCGAGAGCCTCATGTAAAGAGCCGCCAGAATTCTTACTTATGTCCGTCTCCAGGCGGGCAGGACTGGACCCATGCAGACAGTATTGATTGTCATCCATCTCATGATCGTGCTCGCCCTCGTCGGCGTCGTGCTCATCCAGCGCTCGGAAGGCGGCGGCCTCGGCATCGGCGGCGGTTCGGGCTTCATGTCGGCCCGCGGCACGGCCAATGCGCTGACCCGCACAACCGCGATCCTGGCGACCCTGTTCTTCCTCACCTCGCTCGGTCTCGGCATATTGACGCGCTACGAGGGCCGTCCGAGCGACATCCTCAACCGCATCCCCGCGACGAGCGGCCAGGGCAACGGCATTCTCGATTCGCTCGGCGGCGACACACAGCCCCCGGCGAACCAGCCGGCCGGCAACGGCGTTCCGAGCAGCGGTGCGGCTGCGCCCGCACAACAGGCTCCGGCCGCGCAAGCTCCCGCAGCAGAGGCTCCGGCAGCCACCGCGCCTTCGACGACTGCTCCGGCAGCAACTGCCCCATCGACGACTGCGCCGGCAGCCCCGGCCGCGCCGGCACCGGCTCAGCCCTCCGGCGTCCCGACGGGACAGTAAACCGGGCTTCGACATAAACCGCCGGCAGGCCCTCGGGTCTGCCGGTTTTCTTTTGTGCAGATTCCCGGTCAGGCTCCGAAAATTCTGGAAAAGAATTTTTGGGCTGGTGGAATCGTTTTTGAAAAGGTATCCGGTGAATCCCATGGCGCGATACGTATTCATCACTGGCGGCGTGGTTTCCTCTCTCGGAAAAGGAATTGCGGCCGCGGCTCTCGGAGCGTTGCTGCAGGCCCGTGGATATCGGGTACGGCTTCGTAAGCTCGACCCCTATCTGAACGTGGACCCGGGCACGATGAGCCCGACCCAGCACGGCGAGGTCTTCGTCACCGACGACGGCGCGGAAACCGATCTCGATCTTGGCCACTACGAGCGCTTCACGGGCCGTTCGGCGACCAAGACGGACAACATCACCACCGGCCGCATCTACAAGAACATCATCGACAAGGAACGGCGCGGCGACTATCTCGGCGCGACGGTGCAGGTCATTCCGCACGTCACCAACGAGATCAAGGATTTCGTCACCGAGGGCAATAAAGATTACGACTTCGTCATCTGCGAGATCGGCGGCACGGTCGGCGACATCGAGGCGATGCCCTTCATGGAGGCAATCCGCCAGCTCGGCAACGACCTGCCGCGCGGCACCGCCGTCTACGTGCATCTGACGCTGATGCCTTACATTCCGGCCGCCGGCGAGCTCAAGACCAAGCCGACCCAGCATTCGGTGAAGGAGCTGCAGGCGCTTGGCATTCACCCAGATATCCTGCTGGTGCGCGCCGACCGCGAAATTCCGGAAGCCGAGCGCCGCAAGCTGTCGCTGTTCTGCAACGTGCGTCCGTCGGCCGTCATCCAGGCGCTCGATGTGGCCAACATCTACGACGTGCCGATGGCCTACCACAAGGAAGGCCTCGACGACGAAGTGCTCGCGGCTTTCGGCATCGAGCCGGCGCCGAAGCCGCGCCTCGACCAGTGGGAAGAGGTCTGCAACCGCATCCGTACGCCGGAAGGCGAGGTGACGATCGCGATCGTCGGCAAATATACCGGTCTGAAGGACGCCTATAAGTCGCTGATCGAGGCGCTGCATCACGGCGGCATCGCCAATCGGGTCAAGGTCAAGCTCGAATGGATCGAGTCGGAGGTCTTCGAAAAAGAAGATCCCGCACCTTATCTCGAAAAGGTGCATGGGATCCTGGTGCCCGGTGGCTTCGGCGAGCGCGGCTCCGAGGGCAAGATCCATGCGGCGCGCTTCGCCCGCGAGCGCAAGGTGCCTTATTTCGGCATCTGCTTCGGTATGCAGATGGCCGTCATCGAGGCGGCGCGCAATCTCGCTGATGTGCCGGACGCGTCGTCGACCGAGTTTGGCCCGGCGAAGGAGCCGGTGGTCGGCCTGATGACAGAGTGGGTCAAGGGCAACGAGCTGCAGAAGCGCACGGCGGCCGGCGATCTCGGCGGCACCATGCGCCTCGGCGCCTACAAGGCGGCGCTGAAGAAGGGCACGAAGATCTCGGAGATCTACGGCTCGACGGATATTTCCGAGCGTCATCGCCACCGGTACGAGGTCAATATCGACTACAAGGACCGGCTCGAGAGCTGCGGCCTCGTCTTCTCCGGCATGTCGCCGGATGGCGTGCTGCCGGAGACGATCGAATATCCCGATCATCCCTGGTTCATCGGCGTGCAATACCATCCCGAACTGAAGAGCCGGCCGCTCGATCCGCATCCGCTGTTTGCAAGCTTCATCGAAGCAGCAACCGAGCAGAGCCGTCTCGTCTGACGACTGCGGCGCCAGATCGCGCGGCTATCGCGCGATCTCGTCAATCAGCCATTCTATTTTCAGGCAGCGGTCGGCAGCGGCCCGATATAGACCGAACGCGGGCGGATCAGCCGGCCGTCGAGCGCCTGTTCGCGAGCATGCGCCAGCCACCCCACAGTGCGGCCGATCGCAAAGACGCCGGTGAAGGCCTGGCGCGGGAAGCCCAGCGCTTCGAGCAGCAGCGCGGTATAGAATTCGACATTGACCTCGAGCCGCCGGTTGGGCTTGCGCGCTTTCAGGATCGCCAATGCGGCGGCTTCCACCGCCTCGGCGAGTTCGACGCGGGCGCTGTCGACCTGGCCTGACGAGATCAAAGGCGTTAGCGCGCCTTTCAGCGCATCCGCGCGGGGATCGCGGACGCGGTAGATGCGGTGGCCGAAGCCCATCAGCCTTTCGCCGCGATCGAGTGCATCGGCGAGCCATGTGCCGGCATTATCCGGCGTTCCCACCGCATCCAGCATATCGAGGACGGGACCGGGCGCGCCGCCATGCAGCGGCCCCTTCAGCGCGCTCAACGCCGCCAGAACCGAAGAGGTGAGGCCAGCCTGCGTCGAGGCGATGACCCGCGATGCGAAGGTCGAGGCGTTGAGCCCATGGTCTGATATCGTCACGAGATAGGCGTCGAGTGCCGCCGTCTGCTCCCTGGTCGGCAATCGTCCGATCAGCATGCGCAGGATATCGGCCGCTTGTGGCAGCGAGGCGTCGGGCGCGATCGGTTTTTGCCCGCGCTGCAGCCTGAGAACCGCCGGCAGGAAGACCGCCGGCGCTGCCAGAAGGCTGAGCGCGACGTCGAAATCCTCGCCATCGGAGAGCCGGGCTAACAGTGCCCGCATCGCATCGACCGGCGGCAAGGCGATCAAGGCGGCGTCGGCGGCTTTGATATGGGCGAAAACCTTCGTTCGTGCCTGTGCCAGCCAGTCGCGTAAGAGCGCCTCATCGAAGCTTCGCTCCATCAAGCCGTCGAGCAGCAGTGCAGCGACGCGCTCATAGGTGCCGCCTGCGACCAGATGATCCAGCGATACGCCGCGGATGATCAGTCGACCCGCTTCGCCATCGACATCCGACAGCTGCGTTTCGGCGGCAATAACATCTTCCAGGCCGTTTTTCATGTGGGTTCTCCTTTACGGCTCGAATGATCCGACCTAGTCTTATTGACGTCAATCTTGACGCAATTGATCAATGTGAGGCTGTGATGCCGTGGTTGACCACCCACGAGGCGCTGCAGGCGCTGAAGACCAAACCGCAGACGCTCTACGCCAATGTCAGCCGAGGGCGCATCCGCGCCAAGCCCGATCCCGCCGATCCGCGCCGCAGCCTCTATCACGCTGCCGACGTGCGGCGGCTTGCAGATCGCCATGCCGGCCGCCGCAAGGCCGAAATAGTGGCGGCCGAGACGATCCGCTGGGGCGATCCAGTACTTTCCTCGGCAATCTCCACCGTGACGGGCGGACGCCTTTTCTATCGTGGGAAGGATGTGGCCGGTTTCGCCGAGACGGCGACGCTGGAGCAGACCGCGGCATTGCTGTGGAATGGAGCGGAGACGCCTGCCTCCTCGACCGCGACCACGCATGGCTCTCCATCGCTTCAGGCCGCGTTCCTGGCGCTTGCCGGGCGGGTGACATCGGACCTGCCGTCGCTTGGCCGCTCGCCGGCGGCACTCCGGCGTGAGGCGCAAGGAATTCTCGCCACGATCGCAGATGCGTTGGCACCAGGCGCTTCGGACCGGCCGCTGCATCTCAGACTTGCGGCAAGCTGGCAGCGGCCGGAGGCCGGCGAATGCCTGCGTCGCGCGTTGGTGCTGCTTGCCGATCATGAACTCAACGCCTCGGCCTTTGCTGCACGAGTCACGGCCTCATCGGGTGCGGCGCTATCGGCCGCCGTAATTTCCGGCTTGGCGACGCTGACGGGACCGCTGCACGGCGCCGCCTGGCAGAGCGTTGATGCATTGATCGAGGCAGCCTGCGCCCTCGGTCCGGCGCAGGCAATCCGCCGCACCCTTGCCCAGGGCAATCGCTTATCAGCCTTCGGTCATCCGCTTTATCCGGACGGAGATATCAGAGCGTTGGCGCTGCTTTCGCAATTTTCACTGCCACCTGAGTTCGCCGAGGTCAGGGATAGGGGCGAGGAGATCATCGGGGAAAAGGTCAATGTCGATTTCGCTCTTGCCGCGATGTCCGCCGCCTTCGATCTGCCGAGAGAGGCGCCGATCGTCATTTTTTCGCTTGCACGCTGCACCGGCTGGCTCGCGCATGCGATGGAGCAGATCGAAAGCGGCGAATTGATCCGGCCACGGGCACGTTATACCGGACCGGCGCCCGATATGAAGAGCAGCACTTGAGGATGCGGGGTTCGCTTTTTTCGCCTATTGAAATATCCGAATTCGGCTATCATGCCTCGTATGGAAGAAGACGGTTGGCGGGCGCTTTCGCAGATGCAGTTCCGCCCGGTCACGGGGGCTTTCCATGAATATAACGGTTCTCAAGCTGTTTGCCGCCGGGCTCGCTGCCGGCCTCATTCCGCAGGGCGCGGTACTCGCGCAATCTGCGGGCTGCGCGATCTCGCGCGATGGCGGCGCCCGCCAGACGCTCAGTTGCCCTGGTGGCGTCAAGGTGACGGCGGAGGCCGGCGCGTCTTTCCAACTCTCCGACCGCAATCGCGACGGCAGTCCCGATTCGGCGTCGCTACGGCGCAAAGCGATCCTCGTCGATGTCGACGGCAGCCAGCATGCGGGTGGTTTCCAGGTGGTGACACCGCAGGCGATCGCTGCCGTGCGAGGCACACAATGGGCTGTCGACGTCGCGGGCGACAAGACCTCGGTCCTTGTCGTCAGAGGCAGCGTGGGCGTCCGCCGGCCTGCCGGCGAGCCGGTGGTGCTGTCACCGGGCGAGGGCGTCGATGTTAGCAGCGGAACCGAACCGCTGGTCGTGCGCCGCTGGCCCGCGCCCCGCGTCGCCGCCCTTCTTGCCCGCCTCGGCCAATAAATGCCATGAGTCACCGCTTGCTGACCGTGATCGCGCTGCTGCTCGCCGGTCTTTGGGGGGCGGCGCTCGGCTATCTCAATCTCAATGGCGGGATAGGCTTTCTCGACCGGATGGAGGCCTCGCTCGCCGACATTCGCAGCATCGTCGTCGGAGCGAAGGCGCCGCCTCCCGTCGTCTCGATCGTCGCAATCGATGACCGTACGGCGGCGGCCCACGGCTATCCCCTGGACCGGGCGACACTGGCGCGTCTGGTCAATGCAATCAACGCTTTGAAGCCGAAGGCTCTGGCTCTCGACATCCTCCTCGTTGATCCGGGACCGGAGGAGGGCGATGCAGCACTGACCGCTGCCCTTGGAGAGGGACCGAGCGTGATTGCGGCGGCGGCCACCTTTGCGCAGAGCCGGCAGCGGGTTACCGACTTGGCGGACGATCCGCTTGCCGCCATCCCTGAAGCAGATCAGCTTCTCTTGCCGCTTCCGCGCTTTGCCAGCGCGGCCGCGGTCGGTGTCGTCAATGTCGCCACCGACCAGACCGGCACGCCTCGTTTCATTCCACTGATCTCGCGCGCCGCAGACCGGTTGGATCCGGCTTTTCCGCTGCGAACCGCCTCGGTGGCGCTCGGTGTCGATCCCAGCATCGAACGCGATGCGATCACGCTCGGAGCATTGCGCATTCCCACGGATATTGGCCAGCGCCTACCGGTGACCTTCTATGGCCGGCGCGGCAGCATCGCCACGTCAAGCGCCGCCGACGCGCTTGATGGCAAGCTGGCGGCGGACGCGGTCAACGGCCGCATCGTCGTCATCGGCTCGACTGTCACCGGCGGCGGCGACGTCTTCCCGACGCCCTTCGATCCCGTGATGCCGGGCGTAGAGGTGATGTCCACCGCGATCACCCATCTCGTCACTGGCGACGGCATGGTGCGCAACCACAGGATCAGGCTGATCGATGCCGCCATCGCCGTCGGGCTGGCGATCATGCTGGTTTCGCTGACCGCCTGGCGGCGAAGTGCTGCGGGCTATGCCATCATAGTGTTGGTGCTGGTCGTCTGGGCAATGCTTAATCTGGCGGCGTTTGCGCATGGCTATTGGCTAAGTGCCGCCCTGCCGATCGCCGCAGCGTTGCCGCCAGTGCTGATCTTCGGCGCAGCCGAGCTCTGGCTCGACCGCGGCCGCGCTCGCCATTTCGCCGAGCAGAGCGCGCTGCTGCAGCGCATCGAGGCGCCCGGTCTTGGAGAATGGCTGGCGCGCCATCCGAACTTCCTCGCCGCCCCGGTGCGCCAGAACGCGGCCGTCGTCTTCATCGATCTCTCTGGCTTCACCGGCCTCAGCGAAACCCTCGGGCCGGTCAAGGTGAGCGAGATGCTGAGTGGTTTCTTCGAAATCATCGATGAGGAGGCACGGGGCCACGGCGGCGCCATTACCAGCTTCATGGGCGACGGGGCGATGATCCTGTTTGGCCTGCCGGAAGTCGCCGACGACGATGCCGCCCGGGCCATCGCCTGCGCGGTGCGGCTCTGCGAGCGCACCCGCGCCTGGCTTCGAACGCAGGGGGGCTTTGCCGGGAAGAAAATCGGTTTCAAGGTTGGCGCCCATTGCGGGCCGATCGTCGCCTCGCGGCTCGGCACCGGCGACAGGCAGCAGATCACGGCGGCGGGCGATACGGTGAACGTCGGGAGCCGCCTGATGGAGGTCGCTGCCCGCCATGGCGTCGAGCTGGCACTCAGCGCCGAAATCGTCGGCGCCGCAGGCCCGGACAGCGTGCTCCTCAAATCAGGCCGGATCGAAGGGCCGCTGGAAACCGAACTGCGCGGCAGGGCAAGCCATATTGATGCCTGGCTGTGGCGCAGCCGCACGCTTTGACAATCGCTGCGGGAGCGGCTAGGAACGGCGCAAATATCCCGCCGGCTGGCTCCGGCCATGGCGCATTTCGCGCCTGAAAGCTCCGAAAGATCGAACTCATGACAGAATTCAACGGCGTCGTTCCGGCGATCGCCAAGGCGTTGCAGAAACGCGGTTACGCCGAACTCACCCCGGTACAGCAGGCGATGCTCGATCCGGCGCTTGCCGCTTCGGACGCACTCGTCTCGGCCCAGACCGGCTCCGGCAAGACCGTCGCCTTCGGATTGGCGCTGGCGCCGACGCTTCTCGACGGTAGCGAGCGCTTCGGTGCTGCCGGCGCCCCGCTTGCGCTGGTCATCGCGCCGACGCGGGAGCTTGCCCTGCAGGTGAAGCGCGAACTCGAATGGCTTTATGAAATGACCGGCGCGGTGATATCAAGCTGCGTCGGCGGCATGGACATCCGCAGCGAGCGCCGGTCGCTCGAGCGCGGCGCCCATATCGTCGTCGGCACACCCGGCCGGCTCTGCGATCATATCCGCCGCCATGCACTCGACATGTCGGAGCTGAAGGCCGCTGTGCTCGACGAGGCCGACGAGATGCTCGATCTCGGCTTCCGCGAGGATCTGGAATTCATTCTCGACTCGGCGCCGGACGAGCGCCGCACGCTGATGTTTTCGGCAACGGTGCCGGCGGCGATCGCCAAGCTCGCCAAGAGCTACCAGCGCGATGCCGTGCGGATCAGCACCGCGGCCGAGCAGAAGCAGCATATCGATATCGAATATCGGGCGCTTGTCGTGGCCCCGAGCGACCGCGAGAACGCGATCATCAACGTGTTGCGCTATTACGAGGCGACCAACGCCATCGTGTTCTGTTCGACGCGCGCCGCCGTCAATCATCTGACCGCGCGCTTCAATAACCGCAATTTTTCCGTGGTAGCGCTGTCCGGCGAGCTGACGCAGAACGAGCGCAGCCACGCGCTGCAGGCGATGCGAGACGGGCGCGCCCGCGTCTGCATCGCAACCGACGTCGCCGCCCGCGGCATTGACCTGCCGGGTCTCGACCTCGTCATCCATGCCGACCTGCCGACCAATCCGGAAGCGCTGCTGCATCGCAGCGGCCGCACCGGTCGCGCCGGTCGCAAGGGCATCAGCGCCATGATCGTGCCGCTGAATGCCCGGCGCAAGGCCGAGCGCCTGCTCGAGAATGCCGGCATTTCCGCTGCCTGGGCGCGGCCGCCGTCGGCCGAGGAGGTGAGCGAACGCGACGACGAGCGGCTGCTCGCCGATCCGATCTTCCACGACGCGCCGCAGGAGGAAGAGCGGGGACTGGTGCAGCAACTGCTTTCCAGCCATGGCGCCGAAAAGCTCGCCGCCGCTTTCCTGCGCCTTTACCGCACCAATCATTCGGCGCCGGAAGATCTGATCGAGGTTACCGTTCAAGACGATCGCAGCCGTAGGCGCCGTGACAATGCCGCCCCCTTCGAGCCGGCGCAAAAGGGACCGCGCGAAGATTTCGGCGCGAGCGTCTGGTTCTCGGTCTCGGTCGGGCGCAAGCAGAATGCCGAGCCGCGCTGGCTGATCCCGATGCTCTGCCGCAACGGCAACGTCACAAAACGCGAGATCGGCGCGATCAAGATGCAGCCCGAGGAAACCTATGTGGAGATTGCGGCAGCGAGCGCCGAGAGCTTCCTGAACGCCATCGGACCGAACAAGGCGCTCGAACGCGGCATCCGTGTCACAAGGCTTTCCGGCACACCTGACCTCAGCCGCGCGGCTGCTGCGAAGCCCTATGCCGGCAAGGCATCGCGAGATGAACGGCCGGGCGAGGAGTCCCGCGACGAGCGGCCGAAGAAAAAGTTCGGCATGGGTTCGAGCGGCGGCTATGCGGCAGCCGACAATGGCGGCGGAGAACGGCGCGACGCCAAGCCTTGGAACAAAAAGGCCGGCAAGATCGGCTACGATGGCGCGAAATCCGACAAGCCTAGATATGACAAGCCCAAATTCGAGGGCGGCAAATATGAAGGCAAGGGCGGAGCGAAAGGCAAATTCTCGAAGAAAAAGCCGGGCTGATTTCTATCAAGCAGGATTCTTGACCGGCAGGATCAGATGACGATGAAACACTCCGGCATATCTCGTGTCGATCCGGCCGCCTTCATCAAGGCCAATCTGCCGATAGCAGCGGTCCCGTCTATCCCCGAGATCCTGCTCCACTCGGCCGGGCCTGCGAGCGGCCTCTGGCGGCTCGCCGACCGCGGAGAGGCCGATACGCCGCCGTACTGGGCCTATCCCTGGGCCGGCGGCGTCGTGCTTGCCCGCCATCTGCTCGACTGCCCGGAAAAGGTCGCCGGCCGCCGCGTCCTCGATCTCGGTGCCGGCTCCGGGCTGGTGGCCATCGCGGCGGCGAAGGCTGGAGCAGCGATGGTGATGGCGGTCGATGTCGATGCCAATGCGATTGCAGCAATCGGTCTCAACGCAGCCATCAACGGCGTGACCATCTCGGCGGTCGCCGCCGATATCCTCGATGCGCCGCCACCGGAAGCGACTGATCTGATCGTGGTCGGCGATCTTTTCTATGATCCCTCGCTTGCCCTGCGTGTATTGGCCTTTTTGCGGCTTTGCCGGGCAAGCGGCATAGAGGTGCTGGTCGGCGATCCCGAGCGAGCCTATTTGCCGGATCGAGAACTCAGGCGAATCTCGACACAGGCGGTTGCGGACTTCGGCGCGATTGCCAGCAGTAGCGCGGTGCAAGCGGGCGTTTTTTCGCTCTCCTGATCGGGAAGAGGCGAGACTATACGAGAAGATCCGGCCGCAGCAGCATGACAGGGCAGTGTGCTCCGGCCGGGAGTTCCGGCGCGTGCGGCGGACGGATAATGAGACAGTCGGCTTGCGCGAACACCTTCATCATCGAGGAATCCTGCTTGCCGAAGGGCTCGGCGAGCCAGTTTCCGGAAACGGACTTCGTAAGTTTCGCTCTGATATAGTCCTGCCGGTGATCATTGGCGCGCAGTGTGACGGCAGCCTCCACCGTCGTCTCACGCCGTACCGGCGGCAGGGAGGCGAGCTTGCGAATCAGTGGCTCGAGGAACAGCAGCGAACAGACGAGGCTTGAAACCGGATTGCCGGGCAGGCCGAGCACATGGGTTTCGCCGAAGCTGCCGACCATCAGCGGTTTGCCGGGGCGCATGGCGATGCGCCAGAAATTGAGCTGCATCCCGGCTTCCATCAGTGTGGCCTGCACCAGATCATGATCGCCAACCGACGCGCCGCCGAGCGTGACGATGACATCGGCCTTGGCATCCCGGGCCTTATCGACCGCTGCGGTGATTTTTGCCTTGTCGTCGGGCACGATGCCGAGATCGAGTACATCGGCGCCGGCTTTCCGGGCCAGAGCTGCGATACCGAAGGTATTGGAGGCGATGATCTGCGAAGGTCCGGGAGTGCTTCCGGGCGGCAGCAATTCGTCGCCGGTTGCCAGGATGGCAATCAGCGGGCGCTTGAGAACCTCGACATCGGGCCGGTTCATGCCGGCCGCGACCGTCAGTCGGGAGAAATCGAGCACGGTGCCGGCAGGCAGCACCGCTTCGCCTTCGGCGAAATCCTGACCGCGGGGGCGCACATGCTGGCCTAGCCGCACCGGGAACCTGGTTCTGATGCCGCCGTCGATCTTCTCCGCATCCTCCTGCAGCAGGACGCTGTCGGCGCCCGGCGGAACAGGCGCGCCGGTGAAGATACGCACGGCCTCTCCCTGGCCGACGCTTCCGTCGAAGCCGTGGCCGGCGGCCGACGTGCCGATGACCTTCAGTTCAGCACCCGGCTCCGGTGCGTCCTCGCGGCGCAGCGCATAGCCATCCATGGCCGAGGCATTGAAGGGTGGCTGGGTCAGGCGCGCGGTAAGATCAACCGCCAGAACGCGGCCTTCAGCCTCGGCCAGCGGCAGCGCCTCCGACGCAGCGACGGGCCTGGCGCGGGAGAGCAGGCGGTCCAAGGCGTCGGCGACCGGCAGAAGGTTCATCTTGCCTCCGGATGACGGAAATCGCCTGATTTGCCGCCGGACTTTTCGAGCAGCCTGATGGCGCCGATCTCCATGGCCTTGTCGGCGGCCTTGGCCATGTCATAGATCGTCAGACAAGCGACCGAGACGGCGGTCAGCGCCTCCATCTCAACACCGGTCTTGCCGGTCAGCTTGGCGGTGGCGGTGACGCGCAGGCCGGGCAGGGCGGCATCTTCCTCGATTTCGACCGTGACCTTGGTCAGCATCAGCGGATGGCAGAGCGGGATGAGATCGGCGGTGCGTTTCGCCGCCATGATGCCTGCAAGGCGCGCCGTGCCGATGACATCACCCTTCTTGGCATTGCCCTGACGGATGAGCGCAAGAGTTTCCGGCGCCATCTTCACATGACCCTCGGCGGTGGCGATGCGCACCGTCTCGGCCTTGTCGGAGACATCGACCATATGCGCCTCGCCGGAGGCATCGATATGGGTCAGACCGGGCTTTTCGCCGCTCATATCATTCGGCCGCGATGGCGGCTTCGCCGAAGAGCAGCGCGCGGGTGGCCGCCGCCACGTCGTCCTTGCGCATCAGGCTCTCGCCGACAAGGAAGGTATTGATGTCGACGGCCTGCAGGCGCTGGCAATCGGCATGGGTGAAGATGCCGCTTTCTCCGACGAGGAGCCGATCACCGGGGACCATGGAGGCAAGCGTCTCGCTGACCGTCAGGCTGACTTCGAAGGTCCGCAGGTTGCGGTTGTTGATGCCGATAAGCGGCGAAGAGAGCTTCAGCGCCCGCTCCATTTCCGGCGCGTCGTGAACCTCGACCAGCACGTCCATGCCGAGCGAAGAAGCTTCGTCCTGCAGACGCTCTGCATCGTCATCGCTCAGCGACGCCATGATCAGCAGAATGCAATCGGCCCCCCAGGCGCGCGCCTCGTGGACCTGATAGGTCTCGAACATGAAATCCTTGCGCAGGGCGGGCAGCGCGCAGGCAGCACGGGCCGCCGTCAAAAATTCCGGTGCGCCCTGAAAGCTCGGCATGTCGGTCAGCACGGAAAGGCAGGCGGCGCCGCCGGCTTCATAGGCTTTTGCCAGCGCCGGCGGATCGAAGTCCGGGCGGATTAGGCCCTTGGATGGGCTTGCCTTCTTGATCTCGGCAATGAGACCGAACTGGCCAGCCTCACGCTTGGCAAGGAGCGCCCGATGAAATCCGCGAGGCGCTGACTGATCGGCCTGCATCGCCTTCAAATCGGCGAGCGACACCGTAGCTTTGGCGGCGGCTATTTCCTCGCGCTTGTAGAGTTCGATCTTTTTCAGGATATCGGTCATCGGCCAATCCTAATCGATATCGTTGGAAACTGCGATGAGTTTGTCGAGGGCGAGCGCCGTGGCGCCGCTATCAAGCGAATGCGCGGCCAGCGCCATGCCGTCGCGGATCGTCTCGGCTTTGCCCGCGATGACGAGCGAAGCGGCGGCATTGGCGAGCGAGACATCGCGATAGGCATTCCTGGCGCCGCCGAGCACTTCGCGAAGCGCTGCGGCATTGGCGACGCCATCACCGCCCTTGATATCGGCGAGCATGCAGGGGCTGACCCCGAAATCGGCGGGCGACAGCTCGAAGGTACGGATCTTGCCGCCTTCGAGCGCCGCCACCTTGGTGACGCCGGTCGTGGTGATTTCGTCGAGGCCATCGCCATGCACCACCCAGACGCATTCGGAACCGAGATCGCGCATGACTTCCGCAAGCGGCACTAGCCATTGCGGCGAGAAGACGCCAAGGAGCTGGCGGCGGACGCCGGCTGGGTTGGAAAGCGGCCCGAGCAGGTTGAAGATTGTGCGCGTGCCAAGTTCGACACGCGAGGGGCCGACGTGGCGCATGGCGGAATGATGCAGCTGGGCGAACATGAAGCCGACCCCGGCATCCGCGATGCAGCGCGTGATGATCTCGGGACCAACATCGATGTTGACGCCGAGAGCTGCCAGATTGTCTGCTGCGCCCGATTTCGAGCTCAGTGCCCGGTTGCCGTGCTTGGCGACGGGCACACCGGCACCGGCGACGATCAGTGCAGCCAGCGTCGAGATATTATAGGTGCCGCTGGCATCGCCGCCGGTGCCGACGATGTCGATGGCATCGGCCGGCGCTTCGACGGTCAGCATTTTCGACCGCATGGTGTTGACGGCGCCGACGATCTCGTCGACGGTTTCGCCACGCACGCGCAGCGCCATCAGGAAGCCGCCGATCTGCGAGGGCGTCGCCTGGCCAGACATCAGGATCTCGAAGGCGGCACGGGCCTCGTCACGCGTCAGCGGCTCGCGGCTTGCGGCCTTGGCCAGGAACGGCTTCAGATCGGTCATAAAACCTCCTAGCGGACCGCCGCCTGTTCGGCGAGCGTCTGGTTGATCGAAGCCCCATACTGTGTCTGCAGCAGGTTGACCATCTGGTCGAGAATATCATCGCCGGCGGCATTTGCCATGGCGGTGAGCTGGGCGTCGCGGTTGTTCAGCACGTCGCCGGTCGGCTGGCTGTTGACCTCGGTGACCTTCATCAGGATCTGCGTCGAGGGATCGGCGCCGACCGCGCTCGCAACCGTATCGACAGGGCCGGAGAAAGCGGCCTTGACAGCGGCGCGTCCGAGAACCGGATCATCGGTGGAGCGCGTGATACCGCTCTTGCTTTCGACGGCAATGCCGAGCGGCGCTGCAATGTCCGCAAGGGCGGTGCCCTTTTGCGCCTGGGCCTTCAATTCATCGGCTTTCTTGGCGAGTTCGGCCTTCTGCTGCTCTGCTGTCCAGTCCTCGACGGCTTTCTCGCGCACCTCGGCAATCGGGCGGTCCCGGTCCGGCGTGATTTCGCGGACGTTGAACCAGACATAGCCGTCATTGCCGATCGGAAGCGGCGAGGCATCGACGCCGACGTCGGTCTTGAAGGCTTCGCCGAGCAGCTGCTGCTTGGCGGGAAGATCCTTGACCTCTTTGCCGTCCTTGTCGGCACCGGTCGCATCGACGGCGTCGACGGTCACCGCCTTGAGCTTCAGCTGACCGGCGATATCTTCGAGCGTCGCGCCGCCGGCGCGCATATCCTCGATACGGTCATGAACATTGATCACTTCCTGAGAAGCGTTGGAAAGCGCCAGCTGCTTGCGGATGTCTTCCTTCACCTCGTCGAAGTTCTTGACCGTTTCCGGCTTGATGTTGGTGATGCGCAGGATGACCGGGCCGAACGAGCCATCGACGACAGGCGTCGTGCCGCCATCCTTCGACACCGCAAAAGCGGCATCGGCGACGGCCTGGTCGGGAACCTTGTCCTTGGTGAACTCGCCGAGCAGCACGTCGCTTGCCGTCTTGCCCTGGTCGGTGACCAGCTGATCGAAGCTGGTGCCGCCCTTCAGCGCCGTTTCGGCGGCGGTGGCGAGATCCTTGCTGGTGAAGGTCAGCTGTTCGATCGTCCGGCTTTCCGGCGTGCGATAACTGTCCTTACCCTTCTCGAAAGCTTCGCGGATCTGGTCGTCGGTAACGGTTGCGGCATCGGCGATATCGGCCGGCTGCAGCTTGAGATAGATGAGCTTGCGGTATTCCGGTGCGCGGTAGCGTTGCTTGACGCCTTCGAACCAGCTCGCCAGCACGTCGTCGGCGGGCGCCTTGATCGGCTCGATATTGGCGTTGGTCAGCAAAAGGTAGTCTATGCTGCGGCTTTCATCGCCATAAAGCTTCAGTGCGTCGATCAGCGTCTTCGGCGCGGTAAAGCCGTTGGAAACGGCATCGACGATCTGGCTGCGGACGGCGACCTTGCTGCGCTCCCTGATGTAATCGTCCTGGCGAATGCCGGCATTGCGCAGGCGCGAAACGAACAGCTCGCGATCGAACTGGCCGTTGACAGCCTTGAAGGCCGGATCGTCGGCAATCAGCTGGGCGAGACGATCCTCGGACAGGCCGAGGTTCATATCTTCGGCGAGCTGGTCGAGCGAGGCGCCCGCAACGAGCTGTGACAGCACCTGCTGCTCGACTCCGAAGGCGCGGGCCTGCTCGGGCGTGAGGCGCATGCCGAACTGCTGGCCGATGCTTGCCACCTGACGCTGATAGGCAAGGTGGAATTCGTTCACCCCCACCTTCTGATCGCCGACGGTCACGACAGTGGTGCTGCTGCCGCCAGATATCAGCTCGCGCGATATGCCCCAGATGCCGAAGGAGGCCACCAGGAGAAGCAGGAGCAGCTTGGCAACCCAGGTCTGAGCAGCTCTTCTCAGAAGATGGAACATGGAAAAGCAAACCTCGCAGTATTATTGACCCGCGCACGGGCAGACATTCGACGTTCCTTAAAACAAAGCCGACAGGAAATGAAGGGTTGTCACGCGAAAAGCTGCGCATGGCCGCAAGCGCGACGCAAGGCGTTGATGGCGAACAAAAGATCGGCTGCCGGCGGAACCTTTCAGGCCGCCATTTCGTTGAAGCGGCATCCCATGAAACAGGAGCAGACCATGGCAGAATTGAAAACCGCTTCCGCCGAATCCACCGCTGCGCGCGTCAAGGCGGATATCGCAGCAGACGATCTGTCGGCACAGGTTACGGCACTCCGTGAAGATCTCTCCAGATTGACGGACAGTGTGCGGGCGCTGGGGCAGGGGGCAAAGTCGGTGGTTACGGACGAAGCTTCGCTGATGACGGAACGGCTGCGCGACAAGGTTCGCGAAGAACCGATCATGGCGCTCGCGGTAACGGCAGGCGTAGCCTATCTTTTCGGCCTGCTGAGCCGCCGCTGAACACGGACTTCGGGACAGAAAAGCCGGACGCAAGGCGCGCCCGGCTTTTAGTCATGTCTGCCAGTTATGCAATCAGCGGCGGATGGCGCGGCCGATGAAGATCAGAATGCAGGCACCGATGAAGCCGGTGATCAGGTAACCAAGCCACCCCGCCAACGGCTGGATGTGCAACAGACCCAAGATCCAGTTGGCGACGATCGCGCCGACGATGCCGAGCAATATATTCATGAGCACGCCCATATTGCTGCTCATGACCTTTTCTGCCAACCATCCGGCAATGCCGCCGATGATGATGGCCGCAATCCAACCCACGCCTGCGTTTTCCATAGTGATCCCTCCTGGTGAAACAACTCGCAAGAATGCATGAAACAACGGAAAGTTCCACTCCTGGAGGAACTTAGGGATGCAGCACGGTGACCGGGGTTTCCAGCAGGTACACGACGAGTTGGAACATTAGGCCGCTTAGCGCAAGAATTGCGAAGCCGAAAGGCATGATCAGGCTTTTGCTAAACATTCTCTCCTCTCCCGTTTTGAGTAAAGCATAAGCCGAAGTGCGTGCTACGCAAGGTTATTACTAACAATTGGTTAAGTGAGATATTTAAGTAAAATGATAAATTCCAAGCGTGATCCCGCACGTTGTTCGCGGATATCATTCTGAAAGACACGGATAAATGGTATGTGCCTTCGATTCCCGCCCGGCAATTCTACGTTTCGGAGAGTTTTGGCTGAAGTAATCCGTTTCTCGACGGAACAGGGAGCCGTCGGATGCATCAATTCGGCGCAGGTGCTGAGTTATGTCCGGCCGCCGGCGGATTGATTTTGGCTCGGACTGCGTCATTTTTCCGGGGGTTCGTTCAATCAGGGAAAACCTCGATGCCAAAAGCTGCAATCGCTATCGCCTGCTGCCTCTGCCTGCTTACGCTCGCCGGCTGCGGCAATACCGCATACGGACTGAAGAAGGATGGACAGGAGGCGAGCCACGCAATGGATAATGCGACCCATCGGGTGCTTTCGGCCGGTGCCAAGAAGTAATGGCGGCTGCCGGCGACACGCAGCAAATCTTGCATGAAAAAAGCCCGCCTGGGGTGAGGCGGGCTTAGCATAACAGAGAGAATGGACGGACCAAAACCGTCCCGACTGATACAGCATTTCCTTAAGGGGCCGCCGTACGTCATTCGACGTAGCCGCGACCGTTCCGGCAGCGCGTCAGGATCGGGTCAGAAGTTGCCCCAATTCTGAGCGCGGGCACGGGCGCGAATAATCCGGTATTCGCGACCGCCATAGAGCGAACCGATGGTCAGCAGAAGCGTCAGAACGTCCCAGATGATATGCATGTTATCCTCTCAGGTTGGACGGCTCTGCCGTCGATCGGTGAAGGTACAATAGCAATCTTTCGATCCTGCTTATATGACAAGAAATCGGGATGAGCAGGGAAAGGAGCAGGGCGCTTGCGGCGTCTGATAAGACGCGCGGCGCTGTAGGAGCAGCAACGTGAACAAATCAGCCGGCGCCAGCCCATGACGATTTTCTCCGTCCGCCACATCACGTCCTATCGTTACCGCCGGGAGGTCGATTTCGGCGAGCATCGCCTGATGTTCCGGCCGCGCGACAGTTTCGACCAGCGGCTGATCGAGGCGTCGCTGACCACCTATCCGGAGCAAAGTCATGTGCGCTGGATCCACGATGTTTTCGGCAATTGCGTGGCGCTCGTCGATTTTTCCCGGCCGTCGGTTGAGCTTCGTTTCGAAACCTGGATCACACTCGATCATACGCCGCAGCTCGCCCCGGACATTCGGATCGACGAGGCGGCGCTGACCTATCCTTTCTCCTACGACAAGGACGAAATCGCCGATCTCGCGCCGGCGATGCAGCGCCATTATCCCGATTCGGGCGATGAGGTCGGCCGCTGGGCGCGCCAGTTCGTGCGCCTGGGGCACCCGACGGAGACCGGGCACCTGCTGATGACGCTGTGTTATGCCATTCGCGAAAGCTTTGTCTATGCACGTCGCCAGGAACATGGAACGCAAACGCCGCTGCAGACCTTGCACCTTCGCTCCGGCACCTGCCGGGATTTCGCGCTTCTGATGATGGAGGCGGCACGCTCGCTAGGCCTCGCGGCGCGTTTCGTCACCGGCTATGTCTACGTCCCCGACCGGGACGGCTCCACCGTGCTGGGCGGCGGTTCCACCCATGCATGGTGCCAGGTCTATCTTCCCGGGGCCGGCTGGGCCGAGTTCGATCCAACCAACGGCATCGTCGGCAACCGCGACCTTATTCGCGTGGCCGTTGCCCGCGACCCGCGCCAGGCTGTTCCTTTGAGCGGCAGTTACGATGGGCAGGGCTCAGATTTCGAGAACATGACGGTGCAGGTCAACGTGACCACGCGACAGCCGTGGGTTGCCGAGGGGTAATGATGCAGTGGCGGGGCAATGGTGAATTGCCTGGGCCAAAGTGCTTTGCCCGGGAAGGTGCGAGGCATATCGCGGGAACCGGGCGGCGCGATCGACGTTCCATACTCACCTCCGCCCATGCCGGGAGGGACGAGGAAGCCACAATGAAGATACGCGCCGGGTTTCATCTGGGCTATAAATGCATACAGCCGACGCCGATGCTGCTGGTCCTCAACATTCATCCCTCCCGTCGCGCCGATCTTCTAAGCGAGCAGGTCCTGACATTCGACCGGCCGATCGAGGCGTGGGAATATACCGACAGCTTCGGCAATGCCTGCAGCCGGATTGTCGCTCCGCCGGGGCTGACGACGATTTCCACCGAGTTCGAGATCTATGACACGGGGCAAGCCGACATCGTTCCCGTACAGGCAGTGCAGCACGCAATCAAGGATCTGCCCGACGAGGTGCTCGTCTTCCTGCTCGGCAGCCGTTACTGCGACACAGACAGGCTTTCGGATTTCGCCTGGGCGACCTTTTCAGCAACGCCGCTCGGCTGGGCGCGCGTGCAGGCGATCTGCGATTTCGTGCATAACCACATCACCTTCGATTATCAGAAGGCCGACGTTCTCAGAACGGCGCATGGCGGCTTCACCGATAAGAGCGGCGTCTGCCGCGACTTCGCCCATCTCGCCATCGCGCTCTGTCGATGCATGAATATTCCTGCCAGATACTGCACCGGTTATCTCGGTGATATCGGCGTTCCTGCCGATCCGAATCCAATGGATTTCAGTGCCTGGTTCGAGGTCTTTCTCGGCGGGCACTGGCATACGGTCGATGCCCGCCACAACACCCCGCGTATCGGCAGAATTCTGATGGCGACAGGCCGAGATGCCACCGACGTCGCGATGTCGACGGCTTTCGGCCCGGCGATGCTTTCCCGCTTCGAAGTGATCACCGAGGAAGTGCCGTAAGTTGCAGCCATGGACTCACGGGCCGCCGCAGGTAGATCCTACGCCTTCTTCAGGAACTCGGTTTTCAGCACGAGGCCTTTGACCTGCTTGGTGTTGCACTCGATTTCGCCGGGATTGTCGGTCAGACGAATGCCTTTGACCAAGGTTCCACGCTTCAGCGTCTCCGAGGTCCCCTTGACCTTGAGGTCTTTGATCAACGTCACGGAATCGCCGTCGTGAAGCTGGGTTCCGTTGCTATCCTTTACGATAATGTCTTCGGCCATGATGTCCTCGCTTGATGATGCGGGGGGGAAATCACGACGATAACGGAGAGTCAATCACCGGCCCCATCCGATTCTGGTTCTCCTGCCCCCGATCCGCGGCTGACTTACCGCGGCGGAAGGGTGGTTACCGGGTTGCAGAAGAAAGCTGACGGCGGGCCTGTGAATCGGAACGCCGTCGAGTGAGACTGAGACCAAGGTCCGACCCGACCCGGACTTCATGCCGATACCCAACCCTCGGTCGCCGCAATAGGTTTTCGCGGTGGCATGAGTTTGCGGAGTTTTAGCGGTGACCAAGATTTTCGTTGTGGGGATGATACTGACGCCGGTTGTTTTCTGGGGTTCCATCGGTGCGCTGATCTACTCAATGTTGTCGTGAGCCGATGTTGCACTGTCAGTTCACGGCCAGAACCAGGCTTAGGGGCACATGCACCTTCGCCACATCAGCAAGCATGTTCCCGCTCGTCGAACCGGGTCATTCCTGTCCTCGCGCCTCTTGTTCATCGTCTCGGAACAAGTCCGTCAAGCAGGAAGTCCAGGCCTTTCCTGAAAACCCCGTCCCAATCATTGTCCAACAGCAGACGAGCACGCTCGATCGTCGGGTATTCTGCACCGAGATGAGCAAGGCGCTGCTGCCCGGCGAGCATGTCTTCGTCCGAAAGGTCGAAATTCGCACGAGTAATGGTCGCGCCCATCACATAGTTCCAGAGCGACCATATCCCGCCGTTCAAATCCGCCTCCTCGACACCGGCTCTGGATAAGACCCTGCCCAGCAGCTCCAGACGACCGAGGATATTCGGGCCAAGTGCCCGGCGCGGCAGCAGCGATGCCGACCAGGGATGGCGCAGCATGCTGGCGCGCCAGTCTTCAAGCATATGAAAGACCGCCTGACGCCAATCCGGCGATTCGATTATTTGCGACGGTCCGCGATATTCGAGCACCGAGTCGAGCGCGAGGTCAAAAACCTCCTCTTTGTTGGCGACGTGCCAATAGAGGCTCATCGCGCCCGAGCCGAGGCGATCAGCCAGCCGACGCATCTTCAATCCCTCAACGCCTTCGGCGTCCAGCAGTTCAACCGCGGTCGCTACGATCCGTTCGAGCGAAAGAGGCGGTTCCTGTACGGAGGGGACCGGGGCAGCTTTCCGGTGAGACCGTTTACTCTGAGTGCCGTCGCGTTGGGCTGCCATGTGTCTTTCCTAAAAAGATCGGGACATCGATTTAAGCCGGCGAAGCGACGGATGTCGATCCTCGCCAGTTGACTCGTACAATGTACGATGCGATGGAGTCGTACGTTGTACGAGTCTCACTTGCCAAAGAGTTAACAGCGCAATCCAGGAGGCGGTGAGGGTCGTTCCTCGCAGTCCTCAAGGCTGAAAGAACATCATGTCACACGCAATCAAACATCTGCTCATCGGAGGGCTGATCATCATGACCACAGGAATTCCCAACGCGACGACGGCGGCGAATGAAGGTGACCTCAAGCTGACTGTCGTCAATCCAAAAAACCTCTACGATCCGACGCCGAATGGCTATAGCACGGCGGTGATCGTCCCCCGCGGCGCCCGGTTGGCCTACATCTCCGGACAGGGTGGCCAGGATAGCTCGGGAGCCTTGTCGCCGGACTTCGCCGTCCAGGTGAAGCAGACCTACGCAAATCTGCGCAGCGCCCTCGACGGCCTCGGCGCAAGGCCGGATCAGGTCGCCAAGCTCACGGTCTTCGTGGTCGAACACGATGTATCCAAGCTCGAGGTGCTGACGAGGAACGTCAAAGAAATGTTCGGCGACGCACTCCCGGCCCAGACCCTTGTCCCCGTTCCCAAACTTGCAATCGATCCGATGCTGTTCGAAGTCGAAGCGGTCGTCATGCTTGAATAGTGGCTGCGACTGATCCGCCGGGCAGTTCTGATGGAGAAAATTGCAATGGCGGAAGAGGTGGGATTCGAACCCACGGTACGGTTTCCCGCACGCCGGTTTTCAAGACCGGTTCCTTAAACCACTCGGACACTCTTCCAAGTTTTTGGGAAGCCTGAAGAAAGTCCGTTTCGGTCTTTCCGGTGGATCGGTGGTTTCTGCCGATTTGCTGCCCATTCACTCACAGGCCGGCTTTTTAGCAGCTTTGATGGCAGCGTCAACTTGTTCTGCAGAGAAGCGGCTTTGACAGCCGCTTCTCTCTGCCGCCGTCAGACCAGGACGGTGAAGTTGTCGAATGCGAGCTGCGGAAAGCCCGTGGGCTCGACATCGGGCTGAATATCGAAGCGGACAAAATCGACCGCCCCCAAGGCTGCCAACGAAATGTGCTGGCCATCGGCAATGGTGTCTCCGTAGACCGTCAGCGACATCTCACTCACCTTGTTGCCGCCGATATAACCCTCGAAGGTGACGAGGGCATCGACACCTTCATAGGCGGGGTCGAAATTGGTTGCGACATCGACGCCCTCGATGGTGAAGAGCTTGCCATCAACGCGTTCGAAAAACGGATTATAGGGATTGGTGACGACGTACTCGTTGCCGCCGGATTCGGCGACCGCCCAAAGGTTGCCATCGAGTTTGTCGCCAAATTTGAATCCTCCATAGCCGGAGGCGATGTCAGGCAGCCCGGGATATTCGGTGGGAGCATTCTCGAAATCGATGGAATACTGCCCTTGCGGAGGAGTGTGGACGCCGATGTTGAGACTGGCGAGGTCGGTGCCGCCCTTTCCATCGGAGATCTTAAATGAAAAATTCTCGCCGAAGATTCCGCCGGGCTCAAGCGCGCTCGGATCATTGACCGTGTAACTATAGCTGCCGTTGCTCCAAATCGTCAGCGTCCCGTGCTCACCCTCAATGGTAAGATATCCCGGCTCGCCCGCCTTGTTGGGAATTCTCATTCCGTTGACGAACTGAACCTGAAGCAGATCGCCGTCGGAGTCCGAGGCGTTGTCGAGAAGGTTTCCTTCGATGGCCTCCGCTGGTGCGTAGTCGTGGACCTTCACGTCAGGCACTATTGGTTTGTGATTTGCCATGGCTCGTCTCCTAAAGATGAGCGTGGATAGGACGCCGGGCTGCGACGCGAACGCCGCAAATAAACTTTCTACTCCACTTTGAGTCAAGCAACAAACTACACGCGATAGGGGAGTGGCGCCAGATGTTGGCGCCGTGGGGACACGTATATTGGAGAGGAATAGGTGGTATACTACCCTGGGGAGAAAGTTCCGGTTGTAACCGACGTCCGAAGAGCAGCTGTTGCGCGTGCCGGTGTCTCAATCCGGTACCTCTCGGACTTTGAAAGCAGGTCGACGTGTACCATGTGGCCCGCGTCGGCACACCGATTTCGGCTCTGATTGCCACAACGGGAGAGCTTCCCGTTAGCAATTTATAAACCATATTTATTAGAATTATCGCTATCGCAGCGAAATCGTTCGCAAATTTGCCACGAACCCAGCAAGATTAAAGTCTCGTTAGGCGGGCGGGGATAAGGCGTTGTTGACCCAGGATGGGGCAGGGTTCCTTAACCATAACGATCTTTGAGCGGCGTGGGGCACATGAAACTGGAATACGGAGCGACTTTCGCAACGACAGCACGGTGGCTGGCGATATCGGCGATGTGTGCGACGGTTGCGGCGTGCGGCACGACACAGGCCGTGCCGAAGAAAAGAGCCCACGGCAAGGAATATTTCTCCGAATCCGAATATGGCGTTAAGGCCAGCCCCCGCGTCGCTACCGGCAACAATATCCCGAAGGGCGGCGGCCGCTACATGGTCGGTAACCCCTATGAGGTGAAGGGCAAGTGGTACTATCCGAAAGAAGACTTCGCCTATAACAAGGTCGGCGTCGCCTCCTGGTACGGCTCGGCCTTTCACGGGCGACTGACGGCGAACGGCGAAGTCTACGATCAGATGCATCTTTCCGCCGCGCATCCGACCTTCCCGCTGCCGAGCTATGCTCGCGTCACCAACCTTGAGAACGGCTCCTCCATCGTCGTGCGTGTCAACGACCGCGGCCCTTATCACGAAGGCCGCATCATCGACCTCTCCAACAAGACGGCCGACATGCTGGATCTGCAGCACAGCGGGACCGGCAAGGTGCGCGTGCAATATGTCGGCCGCGCCCGCATGGACGGCCATGACATGCCCTATCTGATGGCCTCCTACGTGCCGAAGGGCAGCCGCATTCCCGGCATCAATCCGGGAGGGCAGATCGCAACCGGCGTGATGGTCGCCTCCAACAGCCGCAAGATCACCCGCGATCAGTTGCAGAACGCCGAAGACTACGAGACGCCGGCGAATGTGCCGGTGCCGATGTCGGCGACCTCCTATGCCGGCTCGACGCCGAGCGCGCGCTACAATGCGGCGCCGGGCCTTGCGCCGGCCGCCCATGTTCTGGTGGCGCCGTCGGCTCCTTCCCCCAATGCCTCGCCCGGCTTCGATCAGATGGTGGTGCTGCCGGAGTTCGGTCCCATGCCTTATGAGCGGCCGTATGGCGGTTCGCAGGGCTCCCTCGCGCTCGGCTATCAGAACGAAGCGGTGAAGACAGTAACGGTCGATCTCGCCTTCGACGCGGTGATGGTGCGCAATGATGGCCTAACTCCGGCCTCCATCCTTGCCTCGGCCAGGCGCCAGCAGGCAAAATCGGCAGCGCGTTGAGCACGGCGATTGCATCGAATTTCGCCGCGCTCTAACCTTCTCAAAACGCCGTTGACCGATGGGAATTTGCGATGCTGAGGCCTGTGCTTCGTCTGCTTGCATGCCTGATGCCGCTCGCCGCCAGCGCACATGCCGCCGACGGGGGTGCAGCCGGTTTTGCCACCAAGGCGGCGCAGGCCTATATGATCGAGGCCTCCACCGGCACCGTGCTTCTCGCCAAGAATGAGGAGCAGAGCTTTTCGCCGGCGTCGCTCGCCAAGCTGATGACGATGGATCTGGTGTTCGATGCGGTGACCAAGGGCGAGATCACGCTCGACACCGAATATCCCGTTTCCGAATATGCCTGGCGCACCGGCGGCGCGCCGTCGAGGACGGCAACGATGTTTGCGGCCCTCAAATCACGCGTGCGCGTCGAGGACCTGATCAAGGGTGTCGCGATCCAGGGCGCCAATGACAGCTGCATCATCCTCGCCGAGGGGATGGCCGGAAGCGAGCAGCAATTCGCGCAGTCGATGACCCGCCGCGCCCGCGAACTCGGCATGGAGAAAGCGGTATTCGGCAATTCCACCGGCCTTCCGGACGGCAAGAGCAAAGTCACGGCGCGCGAGATGGTGACGCTTGCCGCTGCCCTTCAGCAATCCTATCCCAATCTCTATCCTTATTTCGCGCAGCTGGATTTCGAATGGAACAAGATCTTCCAGCGCAACCGCAATCCGCTGCTCGGGCTCGATCTCGGCGCCGACGGGCTTGCGACCGGCTTTGCCGAGGGAGAAGGTTATTCGATCGTCGCGTCGGTCCAGCGCGACGGCCGGCGGCTGTTTTTGGCGCTTGCCGGCATCGCGTCCGACAAGGAGCGGACGGAGGAGGCCAAGCGCGTGCTCGAATGGGGGCTGACTGCCTTCGAGAGCCGTCAGATCTTCACCGAGCATGAAGTGATCGGCGCAGCCAGCGTCTATGGCGGCTCGGCGCGCACCGTCGATCTCGTCGCCAAAGCGCCGGTCAGCGTCTATATTCCGATCAGCAACCCCGACCGGCTTTCGGCGCGCATCGTCTATCACTGGCCGCTGACGGCGCCGGTGAAGCCGGATTATCAGGCCGGCACGCTCAGGATTTTCGCTGGCAGTCGGCTGCTCAGGGAAGTGCCGCTCTATACCGCGCAGGCGGTCGGGGAGGGCTCACTCAGCAGCCGGGCGGTCGACGCAGTGCTGGAGCTCGGCGAATCGCTGTTCTTCTCCTGGCTCTGGGACAAGTCCGCCCCCGGCTGAACGCCGGGATGAGGCTCTCGCGCAGAGCTCTTCTTTTCCCGCGTGCCGTTGCCGCACAGTCATGCTCCAGACTTGAATGCCTGACCTTCTGCTACAATTTGCGGGGAAGGTGATTATGTCGCCGCCGCGAAAGGTTTTCCTTCCCGATGTCTTCGGATAGATAGAAGAGGCGGGGCGCGCGGGCGTGCGGCGTCCGGAATGCGGGAAGTTGTCATTGTCATCCGGTACGGGACTGTTCGTTACGTTTGAAGGCGGGGAAGGCGCGGGGAAATCCACGCAGATCCGCCGCCTCGCCGAAGCGTTGAAAGGCGAAGGGCATGACGTGCTGGTGACGCGGGAACCGGGCGGGTCGCCGGGCGCGGAAGCCGTGCGCCACGTGCTTCTTTCGGGCGCGGCCGAGCCCTTCGGCACGCGGATGGAGGCGATCCTCTTTGCGGCGGCGCGCAACGATCATGTCGAAGAGGTGATACGGCCGGCCCTGACATCAGGCAAGATCGTGCTCTGCGACCGTTTCATGGATTCTTCGCGTGTCTACCAGGGCATCACCGGCAATCTCGACCCTGATTTCGTTGAGATGCTGCAGCGGGTCGCCATCAATGGCGTCATGCCGGATTGCACCTTGATATTGGATATTCCCGCAAAGGTCGGCCTGGAGCGGGCGCAGAAGCGCAGCGCCTCGGACGGTCCCGATCGCTTTGAAAAGGAGCGGCTCGAAACGCACGAAAAACGGCGCGAAGCCTTTCTCGATATCGCCGCGCGCGAGCCGGAGCGCTGCCACGTGGTTGACGCCATGCAGACGGAAGAGGCGATTGCCGCCGAAATCCTGGCGATCGTCAAGCGGCTGATGTCGCCCGCAGACCGCGCTCGGATGCCGGAAGCCGCCCATTATGAGTGAAGTCCATTATGAGTGACGATCGGCCGGGACTGCTGGACGGCGCCATCTGGCCCGCCGAAAATACCAGGCTGTTTGGCCATGAGGAGGCGGAATCCTTTCTTGCCCAGTCCTACCGATCCGGCAAGGGTCATCACGCCATCCTGATCGAAGGGCCGGAGGGCATCGGCAAGGCGACATTCGCCTTCCGCTTCGCCAACCACGTCCTCTCGCATCCCGATCCCGATGCTGCGCCGGAGAAGATCGGCGATCCGGATCCCGCCTCGGCCGTCAGCCGCCAGATCGCCTCCGGCGCCTCGCACAATCTCCTGCATCTCGCCCGGCCGGTGGACGAAAAGACCGGCAAGGTGAAATCGGCAATCACCGTCGACGAGGTGCGCCGCGCCGGCAAGTTCTTCTCGCAGACCTCGGGCACCGGCAACTGGCGAATCGTCATCGTCGACCCGGCCGATGACATGAACCGCAATGCGGCCAACGCCATTCTAAAGATCCTCGAGGAGCCGCCGAAGCGGGCGCTGTTCCTGGTGCTTTCGCACGCGCCGGGCCGGCTGCTGCCGACGATCCGCTCACGCTGCCAGCCGCTGAAACTGGCGCCGCTTCCCGACGAAGCACTCGTTGCGGCCCTTGCCCATCTTGGCATAGCAGGCGAGGGCAGCGTGCTTTCGGCGGCCAAGGGCAGCGTCGGCGAAGCCTTGAAACTGTTGAACTATGGCGGCAGCGAAATCATCGCTGGTTATGACGAAGTGCTTTCCGCCGAGGGGCCAACCGCCCGCAAGGCGATGCACCGGCTGGCAGAGGCGCTCTCGGGCAAGGAAAGCGATACGATTTTCGATTTCTTCGTCAGCCACGTCGGCGACGACATCATGAGCCGCGCTCGCGCGGCGGCAGGCGAGGGGCAGATCGCCGCGGCCGAACGGCTGGCGCGGCTCTATTCGGAGGTTACCGAGCGGCTTACCGTTTCCGACGCATATAATCTCGACCGCAAGCAGACGATCATCAGTATTCTCTCCGATATCAAGCAGCCCAGACTCTAGCCAAGGTTTAGGCGGATCAGCCGGCCAGCAGCTTCCACGCAACGAGCGCAAGCGTGATGGCCAGGAGAATGCGAATAATACGTTCGTGCAGCTTCGGCGCCAGAAGGCTTCCCAGAATAATACCGGGAATCGAGCCGACGAGCAGGGCAAAGAGCATCGCCCAATCGATCTCGCCGATCAGCCAATAGCCGGTGCCGCCGATCAGGGTCAGGGGTACGGCGTGGACGATGTCGGAGCCGACGATTTCGCGGACATCGAGCCTCGGATAGAGCACGAGCAGGATCGTCACGCCAAGCGCACCGGCGCCAACCGAGGTCAAGGTGACAAGCACGCCGAGACAGAAGCCGAGAATGACGGTGAGGGCAAGAATGGTCGTCGGCCGCGGCAGGGTACGTTCGCCGATGGCGCGACGCGCAAATTCGAGGATCGGGCCACGAAAAATCAACATGAACGCGGTCATGACGAGAAGCCAGCCGAGGGCTGATGTAATGGTGTTGGTCACGCCGATGCTCTTGCGATCGACACCTGCCAGCAGCCAGAGCATCAGCAAGGCGGCCGGGACGCTGCCGGCGGCGAGGCTGCCGACGATCTTCCAGTTGACGCGCCCATGCACGCCGTGAACAGCGGTACCCGCTGTCTTGGTGATCGCAGCATAGAGAAGATCGGTGCCGACGGCAGTTGCCGGATGGACGCCGAAGAGCAGCACCAGCAGGGGTGTCATCAGCGAACCGCCGCCTACGCCGGTAATGCCGACAAGAGCGCCGACAAACAGTCCCGAAATCGAATAGAGAGGCTCGAATGTCAAGCAAGCGCCTCCAACGGCGCCCGGCCACGGGGATTGTGGTGGGTGAAAACTGGCACGTCGTTGGGTCCCGCCTCTCTTTCTGACGACCGGTAAATTGCGTGCGAGACGGAGTCAAGCTCACGGCCCCGTGTCCTGGAATTCATGGGCGGCAGCGAAACTTGATGTTTCGCTCGACGGTGACATGCGCTAAGAGCGGCTGACCATTGATAAATAAGCCGGACCTTGGCCGCCATGACAGACAAGACATCCTTCTATATCACCACCGCGATTTCCTATCCCAACGGCAAGCCGCATATCGGCCATGCCTATGAGCTGATCGCGACGGATGCGATGGCTCGCTATCAGCGCCTGGATGGCAAGGACGTCTTCTTTCTGACGGGCACCGACGAACACGGCCAGAAGATGCAGCAGACGGCGCGCGCCGAAGGGATCCCGCCGCAGGCGCTCGCCGACCGCAACTCCGGCGAGTTCCAGGCGATGGCCAAGCTGCTCAATGCTTCGAACGATGACTTCATCCGGACGACGCAGGAGCGTCATCACGAGACATCCAGGAATATCTGGACGCTGATGGCCGACAATGGCGACATCTACAAGGACAGCTATGCCGGCTGGTATTCAGTTCGCGACGAGGCCTATTACCAGGAAAACGAGACGGAGCTGCGCGCCGACGGCGTGCGTTACGGCCCGCAGGGCACGCCCGTCGAGTGGGTGGAAGAGGCAAGCTATTTCTTCAAGCTCTCCGAATACCAGGAGAAGCTGCTGGCCCATTACGAGGCCAATCCCGATTTCGTCGGCCCGGCCGAGCGCCGCAATGAGGTGATCTCCTTCGTCAAATCCGGCCTCAAGGACCTGTCGGTGTCGCGCACGACCTTCGACTGGGGCATCAAAGTGCCGAACGACCCTTCGCATGTCATGTATGTCTGGGTGGACGCGCTGACCAACTACATCACGGCGACGGGCTATATCGAGGACAAGAATGGCCCGAGGGCGAAGTACTGGCCGGCGGATGTGCACATCATTGGCAAGGACATCATTCGCTTCCACGCCGTCTATTGGCCGGCTTTCCTGATGTCTGCGAAGCTGCCGCTGCCGAAGCGCGTTTTCGCCCACGGCTTTCTGCTCAACAAGGGCGAGAAGATGTCGAAGTCGCTCGGCAACGTCGTCGATCCGGTCAATCTGGTGAATCATTTCGGGCTCGACCAGGTGCGCTACTTCTTCCTGCGCGAAGTCTCCTTCGGTCAGGACGGCAGCTATAGCGAAGAGGCGATCGGCACGCGCATCAATTCCGACCTCGCCAACGGCATCGGCAATCTCGCCAGCCGGTCGCTGTCGATGATCGTCAAGAATTGCGACGGCAAGATCCCGGAATGCGGGCCGCTGACTGACGAGGACAAGGCGATGCTTGCCCAGACCGATGCGCTGCATGCATCGACGCGCGAGGACATGAGCAAGCAGCTCATTCATCGCGCGCTCGCCTCGATCATTGCAGTCGTTTCGGAGGCCGACCGCTATTTTGCCGGCCAGGCGCCCTGGGCGCTGAAGAAGACGGATCCGGCGCGGATGGGCACGGTCCTTTATGTCACGGCCGAGGTGGTGCGCCAGATCGCCATCCTGCTACAGCCCTTCATGCCGGAATCGTCGGGCAAGCTGCTCGATCTTGTCGCCGCGCCTGCCGACAAGCGCGATTTTGCCGCGCTTGGCGAAGTTGGCCGCCTCGTTGCCGGGACGGTGCTCGAAGCGCCGACACCGGTCTTCCCGCGCTATGTGGCTCCGGAGGCCTGAGGCCGTGCTGATCGATACCCATTGCCATCTCGATTTTGCCGACTTCGAGGCGGAGCGCGACGAGATCGTCACGCGCGCCCACCAAGCCGGCGTCAAGCAGATGGTGACGATCTCGACGCGCGTGCGCAAGCTCGACGGGCTGCTCGCCATCACGGAGAAATATCCATCGGTGTTCTGCTCCGTCGGCACCCATCCGAACAATGCCGGCGACGAGCTGGACATCCAGACCGAAGAGCTGGTGCGCCTGGCGAAGGCGCATGAGAAAGTGGTGGCGATCGGCGAGGCGGGCCTCGATTATTTCTACGACACGCAGACACCAGAGGATCAGCAGACCGGCTTTCGGCGCCATATTGCCGCCGCTCGGGAAACGCAGCTTCCGCTCGTCATCCACAGCCGCAGCGCCGATGCCGATATGGCTGATATCCTGACCGAGGAAACGGGGAAGGGAGCCTTCCCCTTTATCCTGCATTGCTTCTCGGCAGGGCCGGATCTGGCGCGAACCGGTGTCGAACTCGGCGGCTACATCTCTTTTTCCGGCATTCTGACCTTCCCGAAATCGGAAGAACTGCGTGAGATCGCCAAGACGATCCCGCATGAACGGCTGTTGGTGGAAACGGACGCGCCCTATCTCGCTCCGAAGCGCTGGCGCGGCAAGCGCAATGAGCCGTCCTATGTCGTCAATACGGCCGAAGTGCTCGCCGAGACGATTGGCCTTTCCTATGCGGACGTCGCACGGATCACGACGGAGAACGCGTTTCGCCTGTTCTCGAAAATGCCAAGGATTTAGCAGGTGCTCTATCGGCGGCGCTTCACCATTCTCGGCTGTTCGTCGTCACCGGGCGTGCCGCGTATCACCGGCGACTGGGGCGCCTGCAATCCCGACAACCCAAGGAACCGGCGCACGCGCGCCTCATTCATGGTGCAGCAGTTCGCTCCTGATGGCGGTGTGACGACCGTCGTCATCGACACCGGACCCGATTTTCGTGAGCAGATGATCCGGGCAGGGGCCGACCATGTCGATGCGGTGCTCTACAGCCATCCGCATGCTGATCATATTCACGGCATCGACGATCTGCGCGGCTATTTTCACAATACGCGCCGGCGAGTGCCGATCTACGCTGACCAATTTACGATGGACAGGCTGCGTGAAGCCTTCGGCTATTGCCTGGAGACGCCGCCGGGCAGCAATTATCCGCCGATCGTGCTGCCTGTCGTCATCGAAAATCTTGACGAACCCGTCGAAATCCGCGGCCCCGGCGGCAAGATCGATTTTTTTCCGCATATCCAGCAGCATGGCGATATCAATTCGCTCGGCTTCCGCATCGGTGATGTAGCCTATT
Source organism: Rhizobium sp. CNPSo 3670 (assembly GCF_057784555.1). Taxonomy (NCBI): domain Bacteria; kingdom Pseudomonadati; phylum Pseudomonadota; class Alphaproteobacteria; order Hyphomicrobiales; family Rhizobiaceae; genus Rhizobium; species Rhizobium sp. CNPSo 3670. The sequence goes on along the minus strand of NZ_JBXSOL010000004.1, from coordinate 3,333 downwards.
GCAGCGATATCAGCGATTTCCCGCCGCAGACCGTCGAGAAACTGAAAAATCTCGACGTGCTGATCATCGACGCCCTGCAATACACCTATCATCCGAGCCATCTGTCGCTGGAACAGTCGCTCGACTGGATCGGCCGGCTGAAGCCGAAAAGGGCGATACTCACCCACATGCATACGCCGCTGGATTATGACGCGGTAATGGCGCAGACGCCGGACCATGTGGTGCCGGCGTTCGATCAGATGAGCTTCGAGACGGAGTTTCTCGCTTAACCCAGCGATGCAGCATGCTTACACGCGTGCGGCAGGATCGGGGACTGAGCCGCGACCCTGGCGCAGGTCACTGCATATAGGGAAGAACCTCGACCGCGCCGCGATAGATCATGTCGAGCGAGACGTAGAGGATGATCAGCAGACCGATATAAGCGATCCAGCGACGGCGGCCGAGCAGACGGGCGATCAGGTTCGCGGCGATACCCATCAGCGCGATTGACAGGCCGAGGCCGATGACCAGGACGCTCGGATGTTCGCGCGCAGCGCCCGCAACGGCGAGCACGTTGTCGAGCGACATCGAAACGTCGGCAATGACGATCTGGGTTGCCGCCTGGAAGAAGGTCTTTTTCGGCGCGCCTTCGCCGCTTTCCGCTACGCGATCCTCGTTATGGCCGTCGCGAAGCTCGCGCCACATCTTCCAGCAGACCCAAAGCAGCAGCAGGCCGCCGGCCAGCAGCAGGCCGACGATCGCCAGCAGATAGACGGCAACACTGGCGAAGAGAATACGCAGGACCGTTGCGGCAAGAATGCCGACGATGATCGCCTTGCGCCGTTGTGTGGCCTCGAGGCCGGCAGCGGCAAGACCGATAACCACGGCGTTGTCGCCGGCGAGAACAAGGTCGATAGCAATGACCTGCAGCAAAGCCGTCAGACCGGCTGCCGTGAAGATGTCCATATGAAATGTCCCCAATGCGTCGAAAGCCGTGCTAGCGTCTCGATGGTTTGACGTCAACCGCCGAAGGCTGCAACAGACGGTGCGATTCACTGCCTGGTGTATCTGAAAAAGGACAGGCGGCAACGTTATGGAACTGCCGTGAAATGCCGCTGATCCGTCCCATTGCCGTGGAACATTCGTCTCGGCTGCCGGTTCTTCAAGTCAGAAACCAGTCGTCGGGTCGACGGCTGGAAGGAGACATCGAGAGGAGCGTTCCGTGAGCAACATTCACTACGATACTAACCCCAGCTCTTCAGGCCCGATGGGCGGCGGCAGCCTTACGGCATTTTTCGACAGCCGGTCCGAAGCCGAATCTGCGATCTCCCGTCTCGAGGACGCGGGCGTGCCGGTCGCAAGAATAAGATTGATGCCGGGCTACGAAGCGGACGGAAAGAATGCCGGCGCCATAAGCGACGACCGCAGCGGCTTCTTCGACGCGCTGGCCGACTTCTTCTTCCCTGATGAAGATCGCGCGATGTACGCAGAAGGGCTGCGGCGAGGCGGCTTCCTCGTTCAAGTCAACGATATCGACGACGCGCTCTATGAGACCGTTCACGATATTCTCGACGACGAAGGCAGCATCGACATCGATGAGCGGGCAGATCTCTGGTTGTCGGAAAGCGGCCGTCAAGGTGGGTCGAATACCGGTTTTGCCGGCTCGGCCCATGGCGGCAAAGCTGCGGATGACCTGGCCGTGTCCGAGAGCGCGTTCGAAGAAGAAACGCGACCGGTCGCGATACGCGACACCACGCATGGAAGCGCCAAGGTGCGCGCCTACACCTATCCTGGAGTCAGCTCGCCATCGACCGATCCTGGCCGGCAAATGCAGTCGCAGTCGCAAGGAGGGTCGAACCAAAGTCAGGGATTCCGACGTGATCACTGATATGTCGGCATGAGGAGCCGACCTCGTTCGCCCCTGGTCAATAATTGAGGAGACGTCCATGCAATCATCCATCAATCGCGACGGTTTCCTTCCGCCGGATCCCGATGAGCTGGTCGCGGAAGGTGAGCCGCCGTTTGCCGACGCCGCCACCGCGACTGCGCGCGAGAAGGCCGACCACGATCTCGACCTCCTACAGCACGAGGTAAGGCTGTTGCGCGCCCGGATCGGCATTCTGCGCGAGGATGCGGAATCGGCGCTGAAAGCCCACGCAAATCTGATTGATGCAAGCGCCCATGTCCAACTCGGCAACTATCCCTGGGCAAAGCTCGCCTTGGCCACGGGCGCGGCTTTCATCGCCGCCAGAATCGTTCGCAGCCTTCCGTTCGGCGCTTTGCTGGCCGGCCACCTCTCTGATGCGAGACGGTGGTGAAGGGCTGACCATCTGATACGCCCGGTCCTTTGACAATTCGGGGGAGAGCCCAATGTGCTGCCCGCGATCTGACTGCGGGCCGCACTTCGCAGCTGTTGCCCCAAACTCCTTTCTGACATTACCAACCGTCCGGGCACTGTGCCGCAGAGAGTCTGCAAGCCGGGAGGCGCCCCGATGATGCGTCACCGAGACAAAGATCGGAAAATGACGGCAGCTGAGCAACGATCAGTCTGCCTCGGCCAGACAGGTTCGTCGATTGATGTTGATGGCGTGACGATTGAGGATTAGCAAACCGCAGGGCTTCCATACCCCCCTGTTCGGAATGCCCGTGGGTGATGTGCGAGTCGAACCTGTCGAGCAATCGATCTAAAGGTACAGCCAGATGATTGATTTCAGGTCACTGACAGAAACAGATTTTCCGATATTGTGTGAGTGGCTAAATAAACCTCATATGCGTGCTCACTACCAGAAGACGCCGATAACGATCGAGGAAGTCCAGAGGAAGTATTCTGAGCGCCTGAGCCCAAGCCATCCTACCCATTGCCATATAGCTTGTTATAATGGTGAGCCTTTCGGAACATTGCAGTGCTATTTGCTTCGCGACTATCCCGACTTCGCGTCTGAGATGGGCGAGCACGACGGCGTAGCGGTCGACTTATTTATCGGTGATGAGCAGTTCATAGGGAGGGGCTTCGGGAAAACTATGCTTCGCTCATATGTGCTGAACGTGGTTCCTTCACTTTTTCCCCACGACTGCAAATGTTTCATTTGTCACGCTAAAGAGAACCAAATAGCTATTCGGGGTTCGCTGTCCGCAGGGTTTCTGCCGTATCGAGACGTCATCGAGGGAGGAGTGGAAAGTCTGCTACTTTCATTCGACCGATCGAACCAGGCATGTCTGCCTTTTGTCCGATAATCTCGTTCGGCGATAAATCCCGCTGACCATTGCGGAGAGACGGTTCGGGGCCAAAAGCAACAGTCGGAAAACCGCTCTCCTGTTCCATAATCTACCTTATGCGACCGTTTTGTGGCCGCA